>JBEKDC010000007.1:0-44099 GCA_050014535.1 Rhizomicrobium sp. | reverse complement strand
GCCCGAGTATAACAGCCAAATCGATTCGTATGCACCAACTCGAGCGAATTGCGCGCCGGCGCCGATTGCCGATAACATGGACGCTCCTATCCAAGGTTCGCTCGCATGCGGATTGCAGATTACGTCGACAAGATGGCGGAGATCGCGCCGGACGGCGAGATGCTGGTCGATGGCGCGGTACGCCTAACCTATGGCCAAGCGCAGGAAAGGGTCCATGCGATCGCTCGCGCCCTTCTGGCCCAGCCGGAGCTTCACAAGGGTTCGCACGTCGCCATATACGCACCGAACGACTATCGCGTTTCAATTCTCCAATTGGCGCTCAATCGTGCCGATATGGTGTGGCTCTCGGTCCATATTCGTTCCGCGCTGGAGACGAATATCGAGTGCCTTCGTTACCTCGACTGCGAATGCGTATTCTTCCACAGCCAATTCGAGGAGGATGTCCCCCGGCTCGCCGAAGGTCTCCCGCTCGCCCGAAAATTCATTTGCATCGACAGCCCGTCGGCGCATGGCCCGAGTCTCGATCGATGGGTCGACGGACACGCAGGTCGGTTCGAAAGCGACCTCGAGAGTCCGCTGTCACCGGCGTTCCTGCAGCTCACCGGCGGCACGACCGGCCCGTCAAAGGCGGCAACCCATACGCATCATTCCCTCGAAGCAACGATCGTCACCATGTATTCGAGTCTCGATATCGGTCCGCAGTCTCGCGGCCTGGTCGCGGCGCCGATCACGCATGCCGCCGGGTTGCTGATGTGTGCGTTCTTCGCGCGCGGCGCAGCGAACGTCATCCACCGCGGATTCGAGGCCGGCGCGGTGCTCGCGACCATCGAAAAAGAGAAGATATCGCATCTCTTCCTCCCGCCGACCGCGCTTTATGGCTTACTGGATCATTCGTCGAGAAAGGATTTCGACTACTCTTCTCTTCGAGCCCTTATCGTGGGAGCAGCACCCACTGCGCCGGACCGGTTCGGCGAGGCGATCCGCATTTTTGGCCCGGTCCTTTATGAAGTGTTCGGGCAGGTGGAGTCGCTGTTTCCCGTGCTTGTGAAAACACCGCGCGATTATGTGCGCGCCGACGGAACGCTCGACGAATCGGTCTATTCCACGACCGGGCGGCAAACGCCGCTGTCGCGCGTGGAAATCATGGCCGAGAACGGCGCCTTACTCGCGCCTGGGGAAATCGGCGAGGTCGTCGTGCAGACTTCGATGCTCATGTCGGGGTACTATAAAAAACCGCAGGAGACCGAAGACGTCAGGACATTCGGCTGGCACCACACGGGGGATATCGGCGTCGAGGATGCGCGGGGCTTCATCACGATCGTCGATCGCAAAAAGGACATGATCATTTCGGGCGGATTCAATATATATCCGACTGAAGTGGAGGCCGCCATATTGACTCATCCAGCCATACTGGAATGCGCGGTCGTCGGAGTTCCGGACGACAAATGGGGAGAAGCCGTTACTGCGATCGTTGCTTGTCGAAAGAATGCAAGAGTCACGCCCGATGAGATCGTTGCTCTCTGCAAGCAGAAGCTGGGCAGTGTCAAGGCCCCAAAGTCCGTTGAGATATGGCAGGAGCTTCCGCACAGCGCCGTGGGAAAGATACTCAAACGGGATATCCGTGCCGGTTTTTGGAAAGGTCGCGACAGAGTCATCTAGGCGCGAGTAGCCCGCGTTAATGAATCCGTGCCGCTTGGGCGGCGGTTGCAAACGGCACGTCGAACTCCGGCATTTTGCGCGCGCGTTGCCTACTTCGGCTTGCCGCGGTCGAGAAGCTCGCGCGGCACGCCGTCGGTCTTGTCTTTCGGCACGATGCGGTCGCCCGTTCGCTGGTTCACATAGATTTTCCAGGGATAATGATCGCCTTCGCCTCCCGCGCCCACGGCCTGCATGTGATTGGTCACGGCTTTGCGCCAGCCTTGCGAGGTGTTTGCGGTCGTCATGTGCGGCGTCTTCGAGTGGTGAAAGGTCACGCTGCCGCGCGCAATGGGACACACGACCGTGCGGGCTTCATCCACATCGCATGTCAGGAGATCGCTTTTCATGCCTTCGACCAGGCGATGGGGGTGAACGCCTTCCAGATGTCCGGCGTCGATGAAATGCATGCAGCCGTTCTGTGCGTCCACATCCTGTAAAGGGATCCAGCATGTGATGCCGCGGTCGTCGAGGTTGCGGCCCCAATACCCTTCGTCCTGGTGCCAATAGGTGGGAACGCTCTTGCCGGGCGGCTTCGCGAGAAACTGGTCGTACCAGAATTCTAGTTTTTGGTCCATCAGAACCGAGCCGAACGCCACCAGCCATTTGCGATACGCGGCTTCGCGGATGTCTTTCCAGACGAAAGACGGCGACGATTGCACGATGCGGAAGGAGCGCTGGTCGCGGCTTTCTTTCGCATCCCAGGCCCAATCGTTGGCCAGTGTTTCCTTTTCTTCGAGAATTTTCTCGCACTGAGCTTCCAGCTCGTCGAGATCGGCCGACGGTATCGCGTCCCGGACGACCAAGTAGCCGTGTTTTTTAAAGAACTCGATCTGCGCCTCAGCGGGTGCGGGATAGGACATGTCGGTCACTCCAGCGATATCGAGGATAAGGTTGCGTCATCTTGCGTCCGGCGGGATGGCGCCTTTTTTCAGGATCAGATTTCCCCAGTATCGGCGCTCTCCGGTCGCCACGATCGCATAGGCGTTCCGCGCGCGCTCGTAATAGGCGAAGCGTTCGATCGGCTCGATTTGTCCCGCATAGTTCACGGCCTTGAGTGCGGCGATGAATTCATTTGTGATTGGCGGTACTTCATTCGGATTGTCCACAACCGCCATCCGAAAGGCAGCGTTCGTCACAAATGTGTCGAGCGGCATTACACTCAAGATCGCTCTTATCATGCGCGGAGCATCGATTCCGTCTGCCCGCACAAGACGACGCGCCGACGAGGCGGCGGGAAAATTCGCATCCACGACTGCAATGTCGTCGCCATGTCCCATGGCGCGCAGGATCGCGAGCAACTCAGGACCAAGAACGGGATCAATTCCCTTCAACATGCGAGTGCCGCCATTTTCCGTTTTCCGTCAGACAATCCCGGCCGATGCGATTTCCGGCGCTTTTCGAGTTTGCGCCTTGCGCGCACGCCATCCCGAGGCGCGATAGGTCGCGATCGGGTCGATGGCCCCCCCCGCCTCGTAGCGCGCCATAGCGAGGATAGGCAGCACGTCGGTGTCGTAGCCGCGCCTGAGCGCATTGAAAGCCATGATCACGTCGTTTCGTTGCTGATGCTCAGAGAGCGCGTCGCGGTCGACGCATAGCGCGCGTGCATAAGCGGCCGCCACCGCGCCCGCGCTGTTCATCAGACTTTCGATGGGATCCGTGACGTTGTGCGACTGGTCCAGCATGTAGGCGGGATGAAATCCATCAGCGCCGGCGCGCTTTTCCGCTTCGATCAGCTCGTTGAACACGAGAAACAGCTGATGCGGATTGATCGAGCCCGTGTCGAGATCGTCGTCGCCATATTTGCTGTCGTTGAAATGAAACCCGCCCAGTTTTCCGAAACGCGCGAGCCGCGCCACGATCTGCTCGATGTTGACGCTCGGCGCGTGGTGGCCGAGATCGACGAGGCATTGCGCTTTCGGTCCCAGCTGCTGCGCGCACAACACACTCGTGCCCCAGTCCGAGATCACGGTCGAATAGAATGCAGGCTCATAAAGCTTGTGTTCGATGAAGAGTCGCCAGTCGGCCGGCAGCGCCGCATAGATTTCTTCCGCGCTGTCGAGATAACGGTCGAGCGCGCCCGTCATATCCGACTGGCCCGGAAAATTGGCGCCGTCCGCAATCCACACCGTGATCGCTTTCGAACCCAACTTCTTGCCCGTCTCAATGCAGGCAATGTTGTGCGCGATCGCCTGGTCGCGAACCGCGGCGTCGGCATGGGTCAGCGAACCGTATTTGTAGGAGCGCGCCTGGCCGGCCCGGTCCTGAAATGTGTTGGAATTGACGGCATCGAAGCCGAGGCCGTGTTCCGCAGCAAAGTCGCGCAGTTCCGTCGGATCCGGCGTTTCGTCCCATGGAAAATGCGGCGACACGGTCGGCGTGTTGCGACCCAAGGTCTGGATGATCGCGCAGTCTTCGATTTTCTCGAAAATATTGGTGGGCTCGCCGGGAATCGGAAAGCGCGCGAAGCGTGTGCCGCCGGTGCCGACGCCCCAGGTCGGGATCGCGACGGCGAGATTCTTGACCTTGTCCTTGATCGCGTCGATGGCGCGGCCGCGGCGATGGAGAGCGCGGCCGAGGCTGTCATACTCGTCGTTCAGCGCCTCGATGCGGCGCCTGTTCTCCGCTTCGATCGTTTCGGGAGGAATTCCGGCCAGCTGCATGTATTGCCTCCGGTGCTTCAGCGGGTGAAGGCTTGCGCGTTTCCGGCATCGACGTTGATGATGTTGCCGGTGGACTTGGCGGATTTCTCGCTCGCGAAAAACAGGATCGCTTCGGCCACGTCTTCCGGCAGAACTTCGCGCTTCAGAAGGCTGCGCGTGCGATACAATTCCTCGAGCTCGGCGCCCGGTTCGACACCATAGGCCCTCGCGCGTTCGTCCCGCCACGCGCCGTCCCAGATGTGCGAGCCTTTGAGGACCGCATCGGGATTGACGGTATTGACGCGAATGCCATGAGGCGCGCCTTCGAGTGCGAGGCAGCGCGCGAGATGCAGGGCGGCCGCCTTGGCCGACGCGTAGGCCGATGCGTTGGGCGTCGCAGCCAACGCGTTCTTCGAACCCACGAACACGATCGAGCCGCCGTTTTTTTTCATCAGGGCGAACGCCGAACGCGCGGCGAGGAAATAGCCTTCGGCGAGCACCGCATAGTTCCGGTGCCAGATCTCGCGCGTGGTTTCCTCGATGGGTGCGGCCGACGCGATACCGGCATTGGCCACCAGGATGTCGACGCCGCCATATTCGCGCGCCGCGAGATCGAAGGCGGCCTGGATGTCCTCTTCCTTCGTCACGTCGGTTGCGGCGATTCGCACGCGATCTCGCGCGAACGATTCCGCCAATTCCTCTTCCACGTCGCCTAGTCTACCGACGTCCACATCGGCGAGAACGACGCAGGCGCCTTCCTCGAGCAAGCGCCGCGCGGTGGCGCGACCGATGCTGCCGGCTCCCCCGGTTACCAGTGCAATGCTGCCTTCGAGCGGTTTGGGCTTCGGCATGCGCTGCAGCTTTGCGTCTTCGAGTTGCCAATACTCGATGCCGAAAGCCTCCTTGTCCGGCAATCCGACATAGCCGCCGATCGCTTCCGCGCCACGCATGACATTGATCGCGTTGCGATAGAACTCGGCGCTGATGCGCGCTGTCGCCTTGTCCTGGGCGAGTGTGAACATACCGATCCCCGGGGCCAGGATGACGACGGGATTGGCGTCGCGTAGCTTTGGCGAATCCGCGAATTTGCAGCTCTCATAATAGGCCGTGTACTTTTTGCGATAGGCCGCGAACGCTTCCGCGAGATAGCCATCGCCATCCCGCAACCGCGCGACATCGATCACCAGCGGCCAGATCTTCGTGCGCAGGAAATGGTCGGGGCAGGAGGTGCCGACACCTGCCAGCCGCAGCGCATCCTGCGAGTCCACGAATTCGAGCACTTCCGTCGCGTCGTCAAAATGCCCGATCTTGCGGCCTGCCTGCGCGCGGAGCCGCGGCAACAATTCGGCTGCGGCCGCGCGACGATCCGGCAGAGGCAAAGGCTCGACAACCGGGCCACCGAATGCGGGCGCTTCCGCGAGGCGCTTGTTGAGGAATGCAGCCGCGCGACGAATCAGATCGAGCGTATTTTCGTAGCAGGCTTCGGCCGTTTCGCCCCAGGAAATGAGGCCATGACCTGCCAATACGAGTCCGCGAAGATTCGGTTGCGCGCGAACCGCGGCGCGCAGCTTAAGGGCCAGGTCGAACCCGGGTCGCTGCCAGCCAATCCAACCCACGTCTCCATCGAATATTTTTCGCGTGGTGCTTCCGCCGTCGGCCGCCGCAGCCAATGCGATCACCGCGTCCGGATGCATGTGATCGATATGCGCATAAGGCAGAAAGGCGTGGAGCGGCGTATCGATCGAGGCTGCGCGCGAATTGAGCGCAAAAGTGCAATGGGGAAGGAACCCGACCATTTCGTCTTCATGATCGCGTCCGCGATATTTTAATTCGAGGCCCAAAAGGCGATCGAGATAGAGCGTGGCGAAACCGTCGAGTTTCATCGAGCCGAGATCGCCGCCGGAGCCTTTGACCCAAAGCACGGTAGCCGGTTCCCCGGTGAGTGGGTCGGCCTGCACGATCTTGGCCGAGGTGTTGCCGCCGCCGAAATTCGTCACGGCCAGATCGGAGCCCAGCAGATTGGAACGATATTGCAAAAGCTCCGGCTCACTCAGCTTTGCGGCATCCGTGCGCGACCAGCGCGATTGCGGCAGACTGAGAAGCGTGGCGGACTGCTGAGTCCGGGGACGATCCATGAAAGGCTCCGTTTGGGACCTAGGCTACCAAAGCCGACCGTAGAATACTATCATTTCGGGCTATAATCGATCAAATAGCGTCAAATTGGCTCAAGATGGGTAATGCGCTGATCGTTTGTGATGTGGGCAAGACCCACACCAAGCTGTCGCTGATAGCTCCGGAGGGTGGAGTTCTCGCGGTACGTTCGCGTGCCAATGCGAGGTTCGTCGTCGATGGCTGCTTGGTGCTGGATGCGGCCGGAATAGAGGAATGGCTACTATTCCATCTGGCGGAGTTTGCGAAGCTTGCGACGGTCGGCGCGATCGTTCCGGTTGCCCATGGTGCGACAGCGGCCCTCGTGGCGGGAGAGCATCTCGCCGCTCCCGTTCTCGACTATGAGAATGAAATTCCGCCCGGCATCGCAAGACAATACGATGGGGAACGCGACGTTTTCGAAGAGACGTTTTCGCCGCGTCTGCCGCAGGGATTGAATCTGGGCGCTCAACTCTTCTGGCAGGAGCGCCTTTATCCATCGGCATCGCGGGCGGACATTTTGCTGTGGCCGCAATATTGGGCCTGGCGACTCTGCGGCGAGCGCGCCGCGGAAGTGAGCAGCCTCGGCTGCCATACCGATCTCTGGCGACCGGCGACCGGTCGATATTCCGATCTCGCGCGGCGCCACGGATGGGATCGCCGATTGGGCTTGCTACGCCCTGCCGGCGAGGCCCTCGGAACATTACGGAACGAAATCGCCGAAGTGACGGGATTGCCGCGAAATTGCGAAGTCCTGTGTGGTACTCACGACAGCAATGCCGCTTTGAACGCCGCGCGCGGGATAGGCGTTCTGGCAGACGCACCTTTCGTACTCGTGTCGACGGGGACATGGTTTGTCGCGATGCAGAGCGGCGCCGCGAATATCCCGCAGCTAGATGCACAACGCGATACGCTCGCGAATGTCGATGTCGAGGGACGAGCCGTTCCATCCGCCAGGTTTATGGGCGGTCGGGAATATGAGGCGATCCTGGGACGCTCGATTGGAAGCGTTTCGACTCTTGCCGATGCCGCTCGGCTCATCGAGCGCGGAGTCATGACCCGGCCATCATTCGTGAACGGTTGCGGGCCGTTTCCGATCTCGAAGGGTTCGATTGTTGGCAAGGTCGAAAGTCGCGCGGAACTTGCGGCGCTCGGGTCGCTGCATCTCGCGCTGATGGCGCACGCAAGCCTCGATCTGATCGCCGTCAGCGGCCCGATACTTGTCGAGGGCCGTTTTGCGGCCGATCCCGTTTTCCCGCAGGCGCTTGCCGCGTTGCGTCCGAACCAGCCCGTCCTGCGCATCGAATTGGCGGACGGCGTCGCGCTCGGCGCGGCGCGTTTGAAATTTCCGGAGATTGCGAAGCAGCGCCAGGCCGAGCGAGTCGAGCCCTGGGACGGCGACCTTCCAGAGTATGCCTCGCGATGGCGCGAACAGGCGCTCCGCGGCTGAATGCCGAACAGACTTCCCACTGCACCGCCGCAAGTCATTGTGTTAGCTTGGCCGAGTCATCCCGCCGGTAACTCGTTTCCATGCATTCCGCCCAACGCGACGCCGAAATATCCCGGCTGCTCCACAGTCAGGGATTCATTTCGTTCAAGCAGCTGTGCCAGCAGCTCGATGCGTCGTCGGCGACCATCCGGCGCGATCTCGAACGGCTCGAAACCCAGGGTCTGATCGAACGTGTCAGGGGAGGGGCGCGCCTGAAGGAAGGCAGCCGGTCGGCGCCCAGCGATCGGCTCGTCGGCGCGCCGTTCGAGCAGAACAAAGCGCGACATGCCGAACAGAAGGCCGCCATCGGTCGCGCTGCCGCGAAACTCTGCGTGCGCGGCGAGGCGATCATCATCGACGGCGGTACCACCACGTTTCAAATGTGCTCTCATCTCGAGGGGCTCGAGCTTCAGGTGCTGACCAACTCGCTGCATATCGTCAACGTGCTGCTGCCGCAGCCGGGAGCGCGGGTGTCGGTGCCTGGCGGTGCGATTTTCCGCGAACAGAATATTATTTTGAGTCCGTTCGAGGATGACGGCATCAACCGTTATCACGCGTCCAAGCTTTTCATGGGCGCGGCCGCCGTCGGCGCGAAAGGCCTCATGCAGGCCGACGTCGTTCTGATCCAGGCCGAGCAGAAGCTGATGGACAAGGTCGATCAGCTGATCGTGCTGGTGGACAGCAGCAAATTTCGGGCCTCCGCCAGCTTCGTCGTCTGCGATCTCGACGCGATCGACATCGTCATCACCGATGCGGGCGTACGCGACGAAGATATTCGTATGCTGAAGTCCCACAATGTGGAAGTGATCGTCGCGCGCTAGAACGCGAGTTCAGGGGTTCCGTCTCGCATTCAAATCCGCCAGAATTGTCGCGTGTTTTCCGCGCGTCAGACGATAACGGAACAGGAACATCGCACCCGCCAGAGTTATCAATGCCGGCAGTGGGCCATAGACGAGACCGAGATTTCGGATTGTCGCCCCAGTCAGATGCAGATGCGCGCCCTGAGCCGCAATATTGCTGGGGAAATGAATCACATCGAGCGCGACGCCTGCGATGAGGGCGCCGGCTCCGCCCGCCGCTTTGGCCGAAAACGTCAGGCCGGCGAAGAACATGCCTTCGCGTCGCGCGGCAAACAGGTGCTCATGCTCGTCGGCGGCATCGGCCAGCATGGACTGAAATGCGATCGTCAACGCGATTATCATAGCGCCGAGCACGAACGCGTTGCCCACGATGATGGCGAACAGCGGCGTCCCGCCTGCGGGCAGAATTCCGGCGATTTTCGCTACCGGCATGAAGAATTGACTGGTGCAGAAGACACACAATCCGATGATCGCGATCGTCCGTTTTTCCAGGCGACGGGACGCCCATGCCGTCATGGGAATTCCCGCGATCGGGCCGAGGGCGAGACCGAAAAACGTCGCCTGCAGCGCTCCGGGGGTCAGTGTCCAAAAGTATTTGAACGCGTGCACCGTCAACGCGCCGGCCGTGCCTTGCGCAATAAAGAACGTCAGCACGGAGAAGAACAACGCAACGAAGGACGGATTGCGGAAGATCTCGCCCAATTCGCGAAGGAATTGCACCACGGCGGAGCCTTTGAGCGGCACGGTTTTGTGCAGGCGCGCAATGATGCTGCGTGTCCCCAACGTGACGCCGAGGCCGCAGGCGAGCATCAATGCCGCGCCGGTCCAGCCGAACGGGATGTATGCTGTGCGATGCAGCAGACCGTTCTGCCCGGGCATGTAGACGGCCAATGCCAGCCCGAAGCAGGCAAATGTCGCCAGCGTCGCGAATATCGAGCGGTAAGCGACAACGGTGGAACGCTCGATATAGTCGTCGGACAATTCCGCGCCCAAAGCGATGTAAGGAAGAAGAAACAGCGACAGCGAAAATCGCAGGACGAGCGCAAGACCGGTAACAACGGCGAACAGCGGCCAACCGGAGAGCGCTGCCGGGATGGAAAAGAGCAGGCCGAATGCGATGGTGAGCGGAAAAATGCTTACGAGCATGAAAGGATGACGCCGCCCGAAACGCGAAACGGAATTGTCGGACCAAAGTCCGATTGCGGGATCCGCGACTGCGTCCACAGCCAGCGCCACAAAGGTCGATAGCCCCGCAAGCGTCCCGGACAATCCGCAGACGGCGGTGATGTAGAAGAAGAAAAAATATGTGAGCGATGTGTTTGTAAACGCGTCGACGGCCGCGCCGAGCCCGTAGGCGGATTTCAATCTCACGGTCAGGGGCCGAAGGCGCAAATCCGCGACTGATGTGGAATCCGCGACTGATGTGGATTCGTTTGCCGCGATTTCCGCTTCGACGATCGCGGCGCCGGTGTCGGTCGTGAAAGTCATGCGGGCCTGTGTGTTGACAACTTCGCTCAAATACGATCACGTTTCGTCACTGCGGTCCAGCAGTCCCACACGAAGAAGGACAATGCGCATACGGGGGCGCGTTAGCAACGGTGGCAGGACGCGGAGTTCCGTTTGACCGAGAAGATTCGTCCGCCCTTCGTCTGGACACCGCGGCAAGAGATCGACCCGCGCGGGTCGCGCTCCGTTTATCTCGGCGAGCCGAGGCGGCCGGATGAGAAGAACCGATGGTTCTTCTTCCGAAGGATCGTCGATCTCGCAGCCGAGCCGGACGAGGCAAAACTCTCGATCACTGTTGATGGACGTTATCACCTGTTCGTCAACGGCGTGCGGACTGGACGTGGGCCGGTTCGCTGCAGCCCGCTTTATCAGCGCTTCGATTCCTACGATTTGAGCGGCTCGCTTTCGGCCGGCCGAAATATCATTGGCGTGCTCGTGCACACCTATGGCATCGACACGGCATTTTACGAAACGACAAAGGGCATGTGGCAGCCCACATTCGGAGACGGCGGGTTGTGGGTCGATGGCCATATGCGGATTGACGGCGAGACGGTTCACATATCAACGACCGACGACTGGCGTTGCACACAAAGCGATGCCTGGACGCGGGAAATGCCGCAATCCAATCATTCATTGGGCTTTATCGAAGATCTCGACGCCACGAAGTTGCCGACGGAATGGACATCGCTCGATTTCGACGATGCAGACTGGGACATTGCTCGCCCTATGATCGCGGGCGGCGGCGAGCCGGAATCGACCTATGGCGGCATGGAAACTCGGCCCTTTCCCGTTCTGCTTCCGCGCGGCATTCCGCAACTCGAAGATCGTCCAGTCGTCGCGAAACGAATTGTCTGGATCCGCGGGCTGCTTCCCGAGCCGGAACAGCCTTTTTACCAGCGCATCTATCAGGAGCGTCTCGTTCCCGCGGCTGAAAATGCCGTCAGGAACGCGGACGATCTCTTGCAGACATCCGATGGCGCAACTGTGGTGCGGACATCGCGCGGCGGCGACGTATCGATCCTGCTCGATTTCGGGAAGATCATGACGGGACATCCCCGCATCGAGATCGAGGCGCGGGGCGGCGAGATCGTCGAAATTGCCTGTTCGGAAAGCCTTCCCGGCGAGTGGTCACCGGAGGGTCTCGCGCCCGATGCGCGGCCCACGCCAAAACCATGGCTCGGGCTCGATTCGCATTGCTGCCGCTATCGCGCGCGCGCCGGCCGCCAGGCATTCGAGCGCTTCGAATGGTGCGCCATTCGCTGGATGCAGGTGAATGTCCGCAACGCCCCCGATGGGCTTACAATACGCAACCTCGGCGCCACGATCGCGAATTATCCCGTCGAGGAGCGCGGTCGCTTTCAATCCTCCGACACATTTCTCGATATGCTATGGTCGACCGGCGCTTACACCTTGCGCCAATGCATGCACGATGCATGGGAAGATTGTCCGAGCCGCGAACAGCGCCAATGGCTGGGAGATGTCACGGTCGAAAATCTTGTTGGCCACGCCGCATTTGGCCCCTGCGTTGCGCCGTTGACCGCGAAATATCTGGCGCAGGCGGCCGAAAGCCAGCGGCCCGATGGATTGACCCAGATGTTTGCGCCGGGCGATCACAAGGTTGACGGCACCCTGATCCCCGATTGGACGTTGCAATGGATTCTCGCCGCCGCCGATCATTGGCGGCTTACCGGAGATCGTGACACGATCGATGCGATCTATCCCTCCATGCTCAAGGCGCTTGCGTGGTTCGAGCGCCTGATCGATCCGTCGGGACTCGTGGCCGATATGCCCTATTGGCATTTCATGGATTGGGCCGGCGTGGGACGAAAGGGTGAGGCGGCCGCACTGAATGCGCAGCTTGCCGGTTCGTTTCGGGCGGCTGCAGAGCTCGGAAGCGCCGTCGGCTGGAAGCGCGCCGCCGAACGCTGCTCGGCCAGGGCACAATCGATTTCACGCGCGCTCGAGACGCGCCACTGGGATGCGCGCCGGCGCGTCTATGTCGACGTCGTCGATCCCGTCTCGGGCGGGCAGGATTTGCGCGTGTCCCAGCATGCGAACGCTGCCATCGCATTGTGGGGCGAGTCTCTGCCGCAGAGAATTGCAACCGCGCTCGATCGCATCGTCGATGCGCGTCGGCTGACGTTCACCGCAGCCCCACCGATCGCGCCCGAAGGTGAGACGCTCGATCCGGAGGAAGGCGTGGTTCTGGCGAATACCTTTTACAGCCATTTCGTTTATGAAGCCCTCGCCAAACATGGCCGCTTGTCCGATGCATTGCAGCTCATGCGCCAACGCTTTGGCCCCATGCTCGCGCGTGGCGCCACGACGTTGTGGGAAAGCTTTGAGCCGACCGCGAGCCTGTGCCACGGCTTCTCCGCCTCGCCGACCTATCAGCTTTCGCATCGCATTCTAGGCGTTTCGCCGGCTTTACCCGGATACGATAGGATTGCGTTCGCGCCGGATCTCGTCGATCTCGAATATGCGGAAGGCGTCGTGCCTACGCGCCATGGCGACGTTCAAGTGCGACTGGAACGCGACGGCCTGGGATTTGTCGCGAAGGCGAGCTCGACAGGCGACGCTTCCATCGAATTCCGCGGGGCGCCTGGGTTAAAACTCAACTCGCTACCGACGAAAGTCTCTAGTGGATTTGAAGCGCGCTATGTTCGTACCTAAATCCCGATCGCGTCTCTGAGCGCGCTCGTCCACCCAACCCAACGCGAATCGGGTCCGCTCGCGCCGTCCCAAGGCATGCTTGTGCACACATAAGCCAGCGCGGTTCCGGATTCGGGATGGGCAAACGCCATGCGACCGCCGGCGCCGGCATGTCCGAACGATCCCGGCCCCAGCATCGGCTCCGCACCGCGAGGAAGTTCGAAACCCAATCCGAAATTCTGCGGGTCTCGTCCCGACATCGGTTTTACGATCTCCGGCACTGTTATCCCGATATTCTGCGGCTTGCGCGCGGCCTCCATCGTTTCCGGTCTTAGAAGGCGTACGCCGTCGATCTCTCCGATGCACGCGGCGTACATCTTCGCCAATGCGCGAGCATTGGCGATGCCGTTGCCGGCGGGCAATTCCGCGGCTCGGCCTGCACGGGTGTTGATCATCGGGATCGAAATTTCTGTCGAGATGAAAGTGTGCAGCAGGGTCTTGGTAAATCTTGCGTCGAGGTCGATCCCCAGGCCGCCAAGCAGCGCGCGCCATTGCGCCTCGTTCAGATAGCGTTCGGGTGGAATGAACGGCGCGAACCTGTCTTCCTGCTCTTCGGGCAGTCCGATCCACATGTCGATGCCGAGCGGCTTTGCGATTTCTGCGGCGAAGAATTGACCGACGGTCTTGCCGCTCACCCGGCGAATGACCTCGCCGACGAGAAAGCCGTAAGTGGTGAAGTGATAAAAGAACGCCGTGCCGGGCTCCCACAGCGGCGCCATTTTTGCGAGCGCGTTGACAGTGGGTTCCCACTTGAAGATGTCGCCGGGCATAACGCCGGCCTCTGCTTCGATGCCCATCAATCCCGCCCGGTGAGCAAGAATATCGCGCACAGTGATTTTTTCTTTTCCCGCTTGCGCGAATTCCGGCCAGTAGCGTGCAACGGGAGCGTCATAATCGATGAATCCGCGCTGGGCGAGAATATGCGCGCAAACGGCCGTCGCCGCTTTCGTGCAGGACATCAGAACCATGAGCGTGTCGGCGGTGAAGGCACGATTGTTAGCCTTGTCCATGCCTGCCCAGATATCGACCACGCGTTTGCCGTGGCGATAGACGCAGAGTTGCGCACCGCCTTCGTCCTTCGCCTGCGCATCCGCGAAAGCGTCGCGGACGCGCTCATATCCTGGTTCGACTGTTCCGCCGGTCATCTGCTTTTCTCCGCGTGAATTTTTGGAACGGACTTTGTTGTCGGACAACGCGCAAGCCCCAGAGGCCCATAGCCGCCGGCGGCCTCACAACCGCTTTAGGCACCAATGCATCATAATCGATCATAATCAATCACGATTGGATTGACGAATGATCGTATTTGTGACCAAATGGTGTCAAATGAGAATGGGTGCTGCACCGAGAGGGCAGGCGGCATTCGAGTGGAGGAGCGCTTTTCGCGGTCAAAATCGCAGGCGGGGTGGTGGCGGCCATATTGGGTCCGGCGCGATCTCGCCAAGGTATGCCTGCGAATCCAATTCGCAACGGACGTCATACGACTGGGGGGATCAGCAATGCGTTCAGGGATATTCCAAGGTTTGTTTCGGGCTTCCGTATCGGCGCTCGCGGTTTCGGGCGGTGCTGCCCTGTTATGCGGACCCGTCCATGCGCAAACGAGTACGACGCCGAATGCGTCGCAGGTGGAAACGGTCGTCGTAACGGCAGAGCGCCGCACGACGGATTTGCAGAAGACTGCGATCTCCGCAACCGTGCTTTCGGCCGACGATCTCAAGAAGAAAAGCGTCTACACGCTCGAACAACTGACGTTTTCGACGCCTGCGCTCACCTTCGACAACTTTGGTGAAGGCGACGATTTCAACATTCGCGGTATCGGCAAGGGCGAGAACAACGTTCAAACGCCGTCGGGCGTCACCACCTACATTGATGGTGTCGCCCTTCAGGGCGGTTTTTTCCAGAACTTCCCCTTCTTCGATGAATCCAGCGTGGAAGTTCTGCGCGGTCCGCAGGGGACGTTTTCCGGCGAGAACGCGACGGGCGGCGCGGTATACATCACGACAGTCAAGCCGGATTTCGACGCATATGACGGTTACGCGCAGGCTCAATACGGGAATTACAACGACATCGGCGTTCAGGGCGCGGTCAACATGCCGATCTCGGACGACTTTGCGATGCGCGTGAGCGGCTTTGAAGAGACGCGCGAAAGTTTCTGGAACGTCGCAGGCACACATTCCGGCGATCCCGGAGATTTGGACGAGTTTGCCGGGCGCGCCGAATTTCTGTGGCAGCCGACGCAGGCATTCCAAGCCTATTTGTACAGCGAATACGATTATATCGACCAGGGTGGTTATCCGCTCGACCCGGCGACGTTGGGCTGCACAACGACACCCACGCCATCGTGTACTCCGAACACATCGGATCCGTTCGACGTCGCAAGCAATACGACCACGCAGGCGATTCAAAGGGGATTTCGTTCGGCTCTGGACCTCAAATACACGTTCGGAAACGGCATCGCGGTGCGTTCGATTTCGGGATATCAGACCGCCAATGGCACGGAACTTACCAATCTGACCGGAACCGACATCCCCGCTTATAATGGATTTCTCTTCCATTCCCACGGTCAGGAAAAACTGGCGTCCGAGGAGATCAACATTCTCTCGCCGACAGGAGGGCCCTTCACCTGGGTGGTGGGCGGATATTTCCAGCACGACCATGTCGATCTACCGCCTGGAGTCGGGTTCGACATCGGCGTTCCGGAGGGCGGAGAGGATATCGTGCTTAGCTATCACACGCCCAAGCAGCACGAATCGGTCTTCGGTCAGGCCACGTACGACATCACCTCTGCACTGCAGATTCAGTTTGGCCTGAGATACAATCACTCGACATTCGATCTGCAGGACGAAGAGCAGATCGTGATCGGCGGCACGACTCCGGTATTCACCTATGTCGCGCCATGTCCGGTTCCCAATCCTTCCGGATATGACTGCAGCAACCAAGTGCATCAGAGCGACTCGGCGTTGACCGGAAAGATCGACCTCAACTACAAGCTCGACGATGCCAATTTCCTCTATGCCTTTGTCGCCACGGGCCATAAGGATGGCGGACTCAATACGACGCCTTCGCTCGGCGGTCCTAACAATCCGCCGGCGGTCATCGCTCCCGAAAAACTTACGGACTATGAAGCGGGCTGGAAATCGAACTTCTTCGACGACCATCTGCGGACCACGTTGGATGGATTCTATTACGACTACAAAGACTTCCAGGTCACGCTGGCATCGGGGATGGGCCAGAACGCAATCTACAATGCGAACACGGCCACGGTTTATGGCGTAGAGGCGCAGGGGCAGGCCGTTTTCGGCGCGATGTCATTCGATTTCGCGGGCGCTTATATCCACGGCACGTTCGGATCGGATCTGGCCATAGATCCGCGTTTCGGCGACACCGAAAACATCGACGGCCACCCGATGGTGGATTCGCCTCATTGGACCTTCAACGTCGGCGTCCAATACGCCTTCAATTTGGGCAACGGCGATACGCTTACGCCGCGGATCGACTACTCATTCGTCGATACGCAGACCACGAGCATCTTCGACGTTCCGGGGCTTGATCAGCTTGGCGAGCGCAATATCGTCAACGCCCAATTGACCTATGCGATGCAAAACAACTGGACCATTGCCGCCTACGCCACGAACCTCACGAACGACCACTACGTCGATTCCTTCTTCACCGGATTAGGCATCGACCCAGGCACGAGTTCCAATTTGCGCTATGCCGGCCCGCCGCAACAATACGGGATTCGCGTGACGAAGGAATTTTAGACGAGTGTGATGTTAAAATCCCCGCGAACTCGGGCGGTCTGCGCAAGTAGGCCGCCCATTTGTTCGAGCCTGGTCCGACATAGTGCGGTAGGTCGGCGTCACGGACAAAGGAGCGGAGATTCCGGATGAATCCATCGTTCAGGCTGGACGATCAGGAGCGCATGGTTCTGGATCGCTCCGGCTATGTCGTGCGCACAAACGTGTTCACAGCGAAGGAATGCAAATCGATCGTTGAGGAGTGCGAGAGCCTGGTTGCCATGCTCGCTGTCGAAAAGCAGCGCAACAAGCTTCGCGTGGGCGGCTACATGATCGAATTCGAGCGCGAGCACGGCGTCGTCGTGAAGTGGGAGCCCGAGTTTCCGGATTTGGTCATGGGAATCGAACCTGTTGCCGCTCTCAGCGAACCGCTCAAGAAATTGGGTTTCGATCCCCGGCTCGTCGATCCCTGCAAGGATGTGGTAGGCGAGGCGGATATCGACCTCTTCACCGAGAAGCTCAATCTCAAGCGCGCGCGCAAGGGTGGCGCGATCTGGTTGCATCAGGATTACCCCTATTGGGCCGATGTCGCGAAAATTGCAGACCGCGTCGCGACCGCGATGGTTTTTCTGGACGGCGCGACGGTTGAAAAAGGATGTCTCGAAGTGGCGCCCGGCAGCCACCGGAATGGGTTGGGCGTCCGGAAATCCGCGAACGATTTCGGCAGCCGCGAAATGGATCCGGCAAAATTCGACAGCGACAAACTCATTCCTCTCGAAGTCTCGGCGGGCAGCGTTGCATTCTTTGGCGCTTTTCTCGTGCATCGCTCGTTGCCCAACAATTCGAATGAAGACCGGCGCGCGCTGCTCTACAGCTATCAGCCAGCGGGCAATCCGCATTTGAGCAAGCTGAGCGGCCTCAACGCCGAGCGCGTATTGACCGCACGTTAGCGTCGCGACCGCGAATGAAGGCGGTTTGGAATTGACTGGAGGCTTGACGTTGGACGCAAAGGCGCTTGTGACAGACGGCACAGGCAAGTTTTCTTTGGAAGCGTTGGAGATCGACCGGCCGCAAACGAGCGAGGTCCTCGTCGAAATCGCGGCAAGCGGCGTCTGCCACACCGATCTCGACAGCCTCAACTGGAAGAGGGCCCTGATCCTCGGCCATGAAGGCGCAGGAACGGTGCTCGCTTGCGGCGACGGTGTCGAGCATGTCGTGCCTGGCGATCGCGTGCTGCTCAACTGGGCCATTCCCTGCGGCGATTGCGTGCAGTGCCGGCGCGGCGCCGAAAATATTTGCGAGAATCGGCCGCGCATACCTTCGAGCCGCTACCATTGGCGCGGTGGCGAGCTCGCACCAAGCTTCGGATTGGGAACCATGGCGACGCATGCGCTGGTGCCGCGTCAGGCCGTGATCAAGATCGATGTAGAAATTCCGTTTCCGTCGGCCGCCATTCTCGGCTGCGGCGTGATGACCGGCTTCGGCTCGGTGATCAATGTCGCAAGAGTCGCACCGGGATCGACCGTCGTCGTGCTTGGTGTCGGCGGCGTCGGACTCAGCTGCGTGCAGGGCGCCCTGCATGCGGGCGCGCGCATGATTATCGCCGTCGACGTCAATCCAAGTCGATTGGCGCTATCGAAGGAGTTTGGTGCAACTCATACGATTCTGGCCCGGAAGGACGACGCGGGGCTTCTACAGGCCGCCAAACAAGTCAAAGCGCTCATCGGGCGCGGCGCGGATTACGCGTTCGAGTGTACGGCCGTGCCTGAGCTGGGTGCCGCGCCGCTTGCAATGGTGACGAATGGCGGCACTGCGATTGCGGTGAGCGGTATCGAGCAGATTGTCCCCATCGATATGCAGCTGTTCGAATTCGACAAGATTTATGTCAATCCGCTTTATGGCGCGTGTCGTCCGTTCCGCGATTTTCCGATTCTTCTCTCGCTGTACAGCAAAAAAAAGCTCAAGCTCGACGAAATGATAACGCGAACCTATCCGCTCGCAACCGAAGGCCTGACGGAAGCTTTCTTGGATATGAAGCAGGGCGCGATCGCGAAGGGTGTGCTGGTTCCGTAAAGCATCTTGCGATCAGATCGGTTCGGGAGTGGTTCCCCAAAGGAGGGGTGTTTGCAAAGCGGTACACACTCCGATGGCGCAGCTGACGGCAAGTCCGACCGATCGCGATCATCGCCATGGTTGGGAAAGCCCATCCGTTTCTATCGAAGACAGTGTACGGCTCATCGCGCGAAGCCGTTGTCGAACAATCGTCTCGCAGCGCGCTTTTGGAGCGTTGCTCCGGGAGGAATCTAGTTGGCGAGCTTGGGATAGACACCGGGCAGCACGCGCTCGAAATGCCGTCGCAGATACGCATAACACTCGCAAGCTTGTCGTTCGAGTTTGCCGCGATTTACCACAGTGAGAGCTCCGCGGCTTTTGCGTATCGCGCCGGTCTTCTCCAGAATACCAATCACGCGGGTGACGTAGGTGCGTTGAACGCCCAGCATTTCCGCAATGAACTCCTGCGTCAGATGTAGTTCGTCGCCGCCGATACGATCCTGTAGAGCCAGCAGCCATCGTGCCAAACGTGCATCCATGTCGTGAATCGCGTTGCACGCGACAGATTGAAGAGTTTGCGCCAACAGACAATCAGCATAGCGGGCGAAATGATCGCGCAGGGTTGGGGACCGCAATTTTGCTTTTTCGAGGACATTGGCGGCCAGCCGTATTGCCGGGCCGCCGATTTGCACCACACCGCGCGTGAACGCCGGCTTGTTGCCCCCGCTGATGATGCCGCCGACAGCGCCCTCCTGTCCGATCAAAGCCGCTTCCGCCGTCGCGCCATCCCGAAGGTTCAAGATCAAGGAGGCGACTGTTCCGAGCCCGGGAAAATAAATGCTGATAACGTCCTCGCCAGGCTCAAATAGCACAGCCCCCTTCTCCAGCGTCACAGCTTCAAGGTTTTTTGCAAGCAGGTTTCGATCCTTGGGAGCCAATGCCTTAAGCAGCCGGTTTCCAACGATATCCTGCGGTCGCTTCATGCGGCGTATCCTGCGACCCCCTTCCAGAAAGCCTCAACCGGGCTAAAGTTCCGCAGTCGGGTAGAGACCGGGCAATACGCGTTCAAAGTGTTGCCGCACCAGTCCGTAGCACTCGCATGTCGCCTCCTCGAGAACGGAACGGCGGACGATTCGAACAACTCCGCGCCGATATGAAATCGCTCCACGTTCCTGCAGGCCGCCGGCAATCCGGGTGACATAAGTACGCGCCACACCGAACATCTCTGCCAGCGCCTCTTGGGTGAGCGGCAAATCCGGTTGCCGGAGGCGGTCGTGAGTCATCAAAAGCCATCGCGCGCAGCGGGCCTCCAGCGGATGCAAGGCTGTGCATCCGACGGACTGCAGAACCTGCGCCGTCAGGCAATCGGCATAGCGCGTGAGGATGTCGTGGAGTTTTGGAGCGGCTCGCTTTGCTGCTTCCAGCCGCGAAATGGATATTCGGGCCGCTTTGCCGGGAATCTGCACAGATGCCCGGGTGAAGGCCGGCGTCAGACCCAGGCTCACGATCCCGCCTACAGCACCCTCGCGCCCGATCGTCGCGGCTTCCACTGCTCGCCCGTCCCGCATCGGCAGGATGAGAGTGATGATCGTTGGGCCCCAGGGAAAGTGGGCATGGGTAACGTTATCGCCGGGCTCGAACAGGCTTTCGTCACGTCCCAATTCGACGTGTTCAAGAAAGGGTAAGAGGAAATCCTGCGCCGACCGGGGCAGCAGTTTCAGGATTTGGTTGCCGGAGAAATAGTCCCGTCCGACTGGCAGGGCGTCTGCCTTGTGTGCCTTCGGCTTGACCAACGGCCGTGCCCCATTTCGAACGAATGGAACCGCGATACCACCGGCGGGAACCTTTGGTCTGTCTAGTAGTTGACATAAAGGTTCGGTTTGACAGCCGGCAATCGGGGGAAGTTCCAATGGCGCCGCCGGACAATTCGTCAGGGGTAATGGTCGTCGAAGATGAAATATTTGTCACTTGGGGCATCGAGCCGTTCTTGGCGGATCCGGCCCGAACGGCTCCGACAATCGTAATTCCCGCACAAAGAGTGCCGAAAGATGGGGCGCTAGTTGTCACGACGGGGCGAGTCCGATGGCCGTGATATTGATCGTCGAAGACGATGTGTTCATCCGTGAGACTGCGGCACTGGTCATTCAGGACTGGGGGCATCTGATACTTTCGGCCGGCGATGTGAAGGAGGCGCTTTCGATTCTGCGTTCCTCGCAGCATATCGACGCGCTTTTTACCGATATTTATCTTAAAAAGAACGTCGTAGGCGGGTGCGATCTCGCACGCGAAGCGACCAAACTTCGACCGGAATTGCGCGTACTTTACACGACCGGAAATTTCATCACCGACGCTATGAAAGCCTTGTTTGTTGAAGGCGCACATTGCCTTCGTAAGCCGTATGCGGACGACCAGCTTCAAGCCTCTATCGAAGGTATGCTCGCCGCGTAATTTCGGACTCGCTTTTTCGACGACAATGGCGGCGTTGGGATTCACGGTACGCTCTTGAACCCGGTGATTTACGAACAGCCGCAAATCCAGGAGCACGTGCAGTTGGAGATCAAGCGCGCGAATATGATTCGCAGCCGCCACGGCCTTGGTCCGGTGCGCCGCCTCATGCAACAAATCGGTGGAATGGTCCGCGTTGTCTCGGATCGCGGTACGAAGTGGACGCTCGCGTTTCCCAGGACAGGCGAAGGGCTCACGTCCGATGTCGCCTGACAGTCAAGGATTTTTGAGCCTCCGTCTGTGGCCTGAACCACCGACAGGATACGCATTGCCGTGCCATGATTCACTGACGGTGTTTCGAGGAGGTCGCCTGTGTCCGAGTCGGATGACGTGCGAAGATACGCGTTGGAATGCATGCGACTTGCGGCAGATTGCAAAAATCTGGCGAACGAGGTTCAAAGCGCCGATTTGCGCGCACATTTCGCAGGCTTGGCGAAAGTCTGGTCGGCACTGGCGGATAGAAACGAAGCTATTATCCCCGAATGGATGAATTGAGCTGACCGCTTTTTCAGCGCGGGCGCTTGCGAAGGTGGTCTCCCAAGACCAAACGCGTTACGTTATGGCGCGATCTGGATTGTATACGGCAAAACCGCTTGGATTTTGTTTGTCGATCAAGGCTTGTCTACTTCTTGCGCCTCAATTTTGTATTGCCTTGAACCGCAGTCGACGGCGGCGTCAGGAAGGCGTCGAACCTTTCCCTTACGATGGCGTAACATTCGCACGACGACTGTTCGAGACCGGGTCGGTCAAGAACCTGGATCTTCCCTCGGCGATAGCTGATGAGCCCGGCCGTCTGTAGCGATTGCGCCGCCAGAGTCACCGATTTGCGATTGGCCCCCAACATGTGGGACAGGAATTCGTGTGTGTACGGCAGGGCTTCGCCTTCGGCTCGATCGTGCATCATGAGGAGCCACCGGCACATTCTTTCCTCCGTCGTATGCATCGCATTGCAGGCAACGGTTTGTTGAATTTGGGACAGCAATGTCTCCGAGTAGCTGACGAAGAGATCGCGCACATGCTCACTGCGGTTGAACTCCGCCTGCAAATGTTCGATCGGGCAGCGAACCAAACCGCCTTCTAGTTGGACAAGACATCGATTGAAGGACACGCGACTGTACATGGCAGCGAAGAGGCCGAACGCTCCTTCGCGCCCGATATTTGCGGTCTCGATCGCCGTGCCGTTTTCCAGGACAGTCAGCAGCGAGAGAACGGCTCCCTCGGGAAAGTATGCATGTTTAAGAAGGCCGCCCGCTTCGCAGACGATGGCGCCAAGCTTGAGCTTGACCGGCTCGAGATGGGCGGCGATCCGTGCGCGACTGGCGGGTTCCAAGGCGTCGAGCAACTGGTTGCTTCGCACGTTATCTCTTTGACCTTTGAGCATGCCGACATTGCCGAAGTGGAGTAGCGCGGACTTGGCCTATCGGTTTGCCGCGATGAACCGACACGAATAGTCGTAAGCGCTTGTTGGATCGTCCGAAAGAAGAAGACCGCTTTCGATCCGCTCGTGCAGTTGCGATCGCTCAGATGTTCACGCCGCCTAGGCCGCCCATCAGCCAAAGTACAACAAGAACTACGAGTACGAGGCCAAGCACCCCGCCCAGCCCCGCACCTCCATAGCGATTGTAGCCATAATATCCCCCGCCGCCGAACAGCAGCAACAGAACCACGATAATCAGAATCAAGCTCATTGTTTCAGTCCTTTAACGGTCCTTATGCAGCCCTAGGGCGAACCCGGCGCTGAAAAGCGCCGGGTTCTAGAGGCCGAATTGCGATATGCGATGTCTTAGCTATGCCAGCCGTGGTCGCTATCGCGGTCGTGCTTCCAGTCGTGATAGCGGCACGAGACTGCCGGCCTCGCTAGCCACTGCGCGTGTAAGAGAAACGTGCGATGGCGCGGTTTCGATCCATTGGCGGCAGGCGGCTGGAGCGGCTCAAGGTGTCCGCGGAAGGTCCGGCTCAGTGATAGATCCAGTCGGTCGCCGTAATGCTTTGGGGGGAGACGTGATCGAGAATTGTGATGAGAATCGGAATCGAATTGCCGGTCTTGCCGCCGGGGTCGAAATAGACGTCCGTTCCGTCCGACCCGTCCGTGACGAAACTCAACCAGCCATCCGCGATTGGATTGGACCCGGTGTAATGGCCGGCAGCGAAAAGGTGGCTGAGATAGAGCGTATCGATTCCCGGGTTGAAATTCGTGATGTGGCCCGCGTTCCAGGGGAGTACGGGGAACACGAATGTGTCTTTTCCCGATCCGCCGGTCAGTGTGTCGGCGTTGTAGCCGGCTATCAGCGCGTCGGTTCCGCCCCCACCAATCAGCGTCGAATCGAAATTGTTTGAAGTCATAATATCGGCGAGGTTATTTCCGACCACCGTTTGGGCAGTTGAGCCGGTGAGAATGACGTCATGGGCCCCACTGGGCATTGTGAAACTGGCTGCGGCCGTTTCGACGGTGCCGGTCGGATCGGACCCGCCTGCAATCAGGATCGTTGCGTCGGCCACAGCCGCACCCAAATTGGTTCCTGTCGCCTGCGTCAACGTAAATGTGAATGTGTCGTCATTATGAACTTCGCTGGCGTCCTGGACGTAAATGGTGACAGTCGCCTGGGAAACGCCCGGCGCAAAGGTCACCGTTCCGGTCGGCAGGACGTCGTTTTGGAAATCCTGGGTGGGCGCCGGTTGGGCACCATCGCCTTGCACCATCCAGCTAACGACCGAAGTGCCGGTCAGGTTGTAAGACCTTGTCAGCGTGAAGGTGAAAGGCGTAAGTCCGGTACCGCCGACGGTTTCCGAGATCGTGGTCGGCGTGACGGAAACCAGCGCGGGCGCAGTGGCGGCGGCGTTATCGATGATATAGAGCTGGACCTCCGATGGATTGCCCGCGACGGCGGCGACAAGTTTGCCCAAACTGTCGGTCCCAAGCAGATTTCCGGACAACGTTCTCAGCGCGCCATACCACCCATCGCCGCTGTAAGCTTGAGCGCTATATGCGACGCAGTCGACTGCGGATCCATAATTCCAACTAACCGCAAATCCGCCGTAACTCGTTGCGACGACTTGCGCATCGCCGGCGCCTGGGCCCAGTTCCTGTTTGGATATGCTTGACGTTTTGGAGTTGAAAACGAGCGACCAGATATCCTCGACGCCATTGTCGTTCTCGGTGTAAACGAGCGCGACATTGCCGTCGTTCAGCCAGGAGCCGCCGACGAACTGATCGATCGTTCCCGCAAGGAGAGTCGTGGCCGGCGCCAAGACGGTCCCGTTCGACTCTGCCCCGAACACCGCGCCGGAATCTTCCCATACGAGCATATTCGTTCCCGCGGGAAGATCGCCGGAATGGGGAGCCGATTGTAAAAAGATAATTCCGTCGGAAGTGACGGGAGCGCCGCCGTGGAATTTAACCGGCTGAATCTGCGCCGTCGAGGAAGTGGACGAGACTGGCGATCCGTTCGCTCTGATGGTCGCCGCAGGCGGCACCGGTGTCGAATGCACCACAACCGACGCCCCGTCCGCCAATGCATAGGCGCGGATGTAAGCGATCTCCATCTGCGCCGGAAATTCGCTTGCGTTCGGTGTTCCGCCCCATCCGCCAACCGCCAGATTGGCGATCAACGACATCGGTTGATCCCAGGAACTCGGTGTCGTTCCCGATAACACCGCAACACCATCGAGATAAAACGTGACTGTCGTGGGCGTCCACAGCAACCCATAGGTGTTCCAGCCGGAAGGATTGGTCTTCAGCACGTTGTCGTAAAGCGATTGGTTTCCTCCGTCGGCGCGGACATAGTCGACCGTGGGCGTGATTCCCAGGCTCTCCATGATGTCGGCTTCGCTGTCCGGAACCCACGGGTCCTGCTCCATCCAGAAGGCCGGCCATGCGCCAGCGGCATCGGGCAATTTCGCATCCATTACGAAATAGCCGTATTTCTGGGAGAACGTGCCCAGAGTATTGATCATGCCGGAGGAATATTGCGCAAAATACGCAGCTTGTTGATCGGCCGGAGGAAGAGGCGCCGCGGTGATTGTGAGGATGCCGCCACTGACGGAAAAAGGATCGATACCGAGCGGCTGATCGCCGGAGCCGACGAAACTGGGTGTCATGTAGGCTTCAAGTTCGCCGTTCGACACGAGTTGGTACGCCCAGGCGTCCTGCAGATTGCCGCCAAAATTCGTCTGCCACACGCCGGTATTCGTGGTCGGGTTGTATAAATTCAACGTGTTGAACGTGCCGTTGAAGGTCATCGCGCCGAGCAGCGACGGATCGAGCGGCACCAGGAATTCGTCGGGCGTGAAATCGGCGATCGTAGTGTCGCGGAATGTCAGCGTTTCGGTCGACGTCATATTCAACACGACATCGTTGCCGGTTTGAACCATTGCGGACTGAATCTCGGCGAATGTTGCCAGAGACGTTCCTAGAAGTTGAACGCGATCGCCGGAATGCCAATCGTAAATGACATCGCTGCCTTGATGAACCTGCTCAACAAATGTTGCATCGCCGCTTCCCCCGACTAATACATTGTTTCCGCCCTCACCGTCGACCCATTGTCGGCCGCTCACTTCGATCAGATTGCCGAGGCCGTTGCCGATGGCAAAATTGAAATCGTTGTAGACATCGAGATTCTGAACATTGGCGGGCAGCGTATATGACGTGTAGGCGATGGCGGTCTTAACGCCCGGCTGACCGTCGGCAACGTCGATGATGTCATTTGGATTGGTAATGTAAAAAATATTGTCTCCGTCGCTGCCGACGAGCGTGTCGCCGCCGCCATCGCCTGAAACGGACGAAGGGCCCGGGGGCGCGGTCCAAACCTCACCTCCTTGGGGATCGTTGCCGGTGACAAACGACGTCGCATTCGCGCTTTCCGACATCGGTTGGTCTAAATAATTGTAATAGGTCATGTCCTGCCACTCGGCTTGCAAGTAGCCAACGGGCGGTTCGTTGTGCCGTTCCTAAGCGACCTTCGAGCAATAAGAAGTTCCGTGTACTGAACGATATGTTGTTGATAAATGTTGGGCGACGGGCTGTGGCGTAGCCGTTCCGTTGAAACGCTGCGTTGCCGTCTTCGCGTCGAAACGTCGGAAGATGTCCGAGGACCGGTCGGCGATTGGACGTACGCTTGCAAACGGGATCTCGGAGCAACTCTCAGATTCTGGGACGGGTGCCGGGACACAGAATGACGACGCCGTATAACAAATAGCGCGACATCGGCATGGCCACAGAATGCTCGCGGCACACCTCGCGGCTCCGTATGTCCGATCCGTACTGGGGTTCGTCGTGAAGGGTGTTGGGGGATCAGGTCGCGTTTCGCATCGCGTCGCGAAGCGGGCGGTAGCTGATTTGCCTGATGTTTTGAGAGGCGATGAGCGCGCGCAAGGATGCGTCCGTCAGACATTCAGCATCGGCTACTCGAAGGTCGGCGTATTCGGTGTCATAGGCGCGCAATTCCTCGCCGTCATCCACTGGGTGGAGCACGATTTCGGTGACCCCTCGTGAAGGGTTCCGGATAAGTCCGGTCAAGGCCGCCCGCGCAGGTTCGCCCCATGGCGGTGCAATAAAACGGTCCGTCGTGACGATCCCCTGGCGGTCGAGAGTTGCGCCCGAAATATACGATAGCGGAAACTGGAATACTGAGCGGCGAAACCGCAACGGCAACCGATAGCTTTTTGCCAGCCGCATGTAGACGTCGAAATAGTGCCGGTCGAGCTGCAGCGTGTCCATATGACAATCCAGATGGGTCACATCGACGCCCCACCGAAGCGCTTGATCGATTTGAGCTCTGCATTCCTGTTCGATCTCGGGCAGATCTGCCCGGGCCCACACTTCCTGTATCGTCTTTGGAAGATAACCGTCTTTGTCGTTTAACGATCGACCGCCGGTGAGGGAGGGCCACCGGTAGGCCGGATATTCCGAAGTGAGGGTCAGATGAATGCCTATATCGAGATCGCGGCATATTTCGGCCGCCACTTGCGCCCACGGACAGGGAACCATCAGCGTTGCGCTGCTCGCGATGCCGTGACGAAGCGCGCGCTCGATCGCCAGATTGGCGGAATGGCTCGAACCCAAATCGTCGCAATTGACGATCACAACGCGGTCGAGGGCAGAAAAGCCGATCCGCTCGGCGAGCTTTCGGGAACTTGTGCATTCTCGTTTGGTCTGCCGAGCGCCAAGCCCTGCCGGCAACTCCCGATCGAAGGAATACAATGGTCGTCCCCATCTGCCGAAGGCAGAGCGATAACGCGCGGAGGCGCGGAAAAGTCTTAGGAACGGAAGCTCGTAGCGGATTCAGAGGCGAACTTCGGCGCGAGTGCCCACTACGGAACGATAGGGATGTCCGTCCGTTTGCTCGCTTGAGGGCCAAAGCCCTAAAACCCACAGGTATCGGCTTGCGCATCGCCTATTTTGTTCACGATCTGAACGATGCGGCCGTCGCAAAGCGGCTTCTGATGCTGAAGACAGCGGGCCTCGAAACCGTCGCCGCCGGCTTTTGGCGCGGTGCGAAGCCGCCGCTGGAAATCGCAGGCGCGAGGACAGTGCCACTGGGTCGCACATATGACGCGCGCCTGGCGCATCGAAGTTTCGCCGCCGCGTGTCAGGCCTTGATCTCGCGTGGGGTGATGCGGAAAGTCGGTCCGGCGCACCTCTTCCTTGCACGAAATCTGGAGATGCTCGCAATTGCGGTGGCCGCCAAACGTCATTTCAGGGTTCCGCCGGCGGTCGTCTATGAGGTGTTGGACATTCACCGCTCGCTCCTCTCGTCGAGTCTGACGGGAAAAGCGCTCAGACTGCTCGAGCGCGTGCTGATGGACCGTTCCGACTTTCTGCTCACAAGCTCGCCAGCGTTCCTTCGCGCCTATTTCGAATCTCCGCAGTTTCCGGATCGCCGCCTTCCGGCAGCGGTGATCGAAAACAAGTTCCTCCAGCTTCAGCCCCGCGACCGGACCGACGAGGACGCGCAACTTGCACCGGGGCCGCCGTGGCGCATCGGTTGGTTCGGCATGATTCGTTGTGCGCGCAGCCTCGATATTTTGCGCGATCTGGCGCGCAGGAGGCCGGATCTTATCCAGGTCGAAATCCGCGGTCGCCCGGCACAAAGCGTCTTCGGTAATTTCGAGGACCGCGTGAGGGATGTTCCATCGCTGAGTTTCGGCGGCCCCTATGCTCCTGCGGACACGCAGTGGCTGTACGGGAGCGTGCATTTCAACTGGGCCATCGATTATTTCGAAGAGGGCGCCAATTCGGAATGGCTGCTTCCCAACCGCATCTACGAGGGGGGGAGCTGCAATGCCGTTCCGATCGCGCTGAGGCGCACCGAAACGGGCCGCTGGCTGAAGTCATTGGACCTCGGTGTCCTGCTGCAGGATCCGGTTTCGGACCTCGAAACCTTCCTGGAGAAGCTTACCCCTGCGGGTTTTGAGGCCCTAAAGAGCGCGGCCCGCCATGCTCCACGATCCGTGTTCATCGCCGATCAATCCGACTGCGACCGCATGGCAACTATTCTGGAAAAGCTCGTCAAACGTCCGCAGCGCGTGCCACTCAACGACAGAGCCGGCCAGTCGGCGCGGTGTTAGTACAAGGGAAATGCGTTGAATGGCCTGCAGAGCGAACGAACCGGATATAGAACCGGACATAGATTTGTGCATCTGCAGTTATCTTCGACCGGAAATCGTCGAAACACTGGCTGCCGTCGCGCGTCAATCCGGAATCCGGCCGGGCCGCATCCGTGTCATTGTGGCGGACAATAGCGTACACGGCGAAATTCGGGACCGGGTTTTGGGCGCCGCGGAGGAACTCGGCCTCAATCTGCACTACGTACATGCGCCGGCAAATAACATCTCGTTGGCACGAAACGCCTGCATGGATGCGGCACGCGGGCGATGGATTGCCTTTCTGGATGACGACGAGACCCCCGCGCCCAATTGGCTTGCGGCGCTGCTCGAAGAAGCGGAGCGCGGCAGCTGGGATGCGGTTGTGGGGCCAGTGACTGCGATCTATCCGGCGGGCGTTCCGCGATGGTTGCGCGAGGGAGATTTTCACTCGGCCCACCCCGTATGGATCGGCAACAAAATCGAGACCGCCTATACGGGAAACGTTCTATTTGCCCGGGCATTGGCGCAAAAGCACGGGATAAGATTTCGCACGGAACTCGGGAACTCGGGAGGAGAGGACGAAGATTTCTTCTATCGCTTCAATGATGTCGGGGGGCGCATTGGTTTCGCGCCAAAAGCCGTCGTCTACGAGCCCGTCGAGCCGCAGCGCGCCAATATTACTTGGCTTTTACGCCGGAACTTTCGGGCCGGCCAATCGCATGGTTCGCGTCTCAGGCGGCACAATCGCGTACCCGCCGATATCGCAATTGCTGTCGCAAAGGCGGCCGCATGTACGCTCGGAGCTACAGCCCACCTGGCAAGCGCGGGCCGAAGAACCCGCTACCTGACCCGCGCGGCGCTTCACTGCGGGGTCGTGGCAAGGCTTGCCGGTCTCGGGGAAATAAAGATGTATTGAGTCGCTCGGCGCGGCCCGTGACCTCGGAACTTACCTCTTCGCCGGCAGTTAACAATTGGGGTCGCAAAAACAGACAGGCGTGCCGATGGGAATCCCGATCTATGTCACTCGCGTCAATGTCGGCAAAGGCCGCGGAATGGTCCTTGTGTCGCTGGAAAGCCCTTCCGGAGACACGGCCAATGGCGAAGTGCAGAACATGGAAGCAGCGCGTGTGGTGATGTCGGAATCGACATTTGCGCAAGTCACTGCGCTCTTCGTGGACACGCTCAAGAAAATGCAGCCGACAATTCGTGCGGCGTCCTATCAAACGAACGGCGCGTCCGCCATCGACCAGGCGCCCCGCTCTGAAGCGTTTACAACGGCGGGCAGTTCAACTCAGAAGCACTAGCCTGGCGTACAACAAATCCCTCATTGACCTTCGCGACCTGCTAAAGCGGGCAACGCCGGCGATTTAAGCAACGGATGCGCATTTGGCGAGGATAGGCCATATCATCGCGATTGGCCTGACCCAATTGCCGGCTAATATGAGCCACGCCGCGCAAGGACCGCCGGAATGGTCGCGACGACGAGATACAGATACAGCGACGGACGGAGCGACTTCGCAAATACGCAGTCCATCGCAACGCGTCTGCGATATTCGACGTCGTTGCGGCCACTGACCTGCCAAATTCCGGTTATTCCCGGCTTTACGGCGTAGTAGCTGGCGATGCGCCTGCCGTAGCGCGGCAATTCGGCGTCGACGATCGGGCGCGGCCCCACAATGCTCATCTGGCCGCGCAGCACGTTTAACAATTGAGGCAGCTCGTCGACGCTTGAGCGTCGAAGGAATTGGCCGAAGCGCGTGACGCGCGGATCTTTGCGCAATTTGTGGTCCCGCAACCACTCCTCCCGAGCTCCTGGATCGTCACGCAACAGGCAGGCAAGCCGCTCTTCCGCGTCGACAACCATGGATCTGAACTTAAGACAGTAGAAACTCTTGCCGCCAAGCCCGATCCGCCGATGCGCGAACAATATCGGGCCGCCTTCCGTCGCCAGCAGAATTATGACCACTACAATCAGCGGTGAAACAAACAGCAATCCCGAGACCGCAATGACGACGTCAAGGCAACGAATAACCGTTCGATCAACGTTGCGTCGACGAGAGGAAGCTGACCGACTCCGCGTCGAGCTGCGCGAACCCGCTTCTTCGCTTGGCACCGTAATGGAAATCAAAGCCATGAATTTGCTCGCACCCGACGCGGCTTTCTCAACGTCCTAAACGGTAGCTAACCAACTTCGTTCCTCGCCTGCGCAGCGGTCGAGATTCCAAATCGAAGTGCATTACTCGTTTGATGATCAATAGCGCTCACAATTGCGCTTCGTCTCGCTGACGGCACATGGCCTCGCAGTTTCTGGACAGGAACCAACCCCAATAGCCGACGTTTGCAACACATCCAGAAAGCGTGCAATTGCGCGCAAAGGTATTAATCATGAAATGTTGGCTTCTATCGTTCGCGACGATTGCAATCTGCGTTTCATCGCCGTTGCGCGCGCAGAACGTCGCGTCAGTGTCAGGTTCGACGTCCGCAACGCGGGTGCCCATGACCAATGAAACGGAGGGAGCCAACTATACAATCGGCGCTCTCGACACGCTCCAGATCGATGTGTTCGATGTTCCGGATTTGAACCGAACCGTTCAGGTCGATAATTCGGGATTTGTCGTGTTTCCCCTGATCGGACAGATTTCCGCCAGCGGTCGTTCGCCGAATCAACTTTCGAAGGACATTGCCGGCGAACTGCAAAAGAAATATCTGAAAGATCCGATCGTCATCGTGACCGTGAAAGACCCCGCCAGTCAGAAAATTACGGTCGACGGCTCCGTTTTGCAGCCTGGCACCTACGAGATCACTCCGCGCACCACATTGATGCAGGCGGTCGCGTTGGCCAAAGGGCCGGATCCGGTCGCGGATACCCACCGCGTCACGATCATAAGGGACAATGCCGAAGGCAGAAAGACCACCGTCTTCGATCTGGAAGACATTCGGGACGGCAAGGCCGTCGATCCGTTCGTGCAGCCGCGAGACGTGATCGTCGTGGATGTGTCCGGCACGCGGCGCTTTGTTCGAGATTACGGGAGCCTGTTCGGACTCGTAGGCGCTCTTCGTCCTTGACGAAGGCGCGTTCCCGAATCGGGCACAGAGGTCGACTTTATGAATGAACTTGCTTTACCGCCGGGTTCAGGCGTCCATTCCTTCGTCAATGGACAGCTGCAGCAACGCGAGCGCGGGATCGTTTCGGTGCGCCGGGCCGTCGGCGTCCTTCAAAGCAAGTGGCGTCTGGCTGCCCTGGCCGCCGCGATAGCTTTTGCTGTCGTGGCCGCGGGAGGTCTGCTCATGCCGCGGCAGCAATACGCGGAAGCGACGCTGATCATACATCCCGTCAGCGGCAGCCTCGCACAGCCCGAGAATCCGCAATCTGCGCTTCCGCCGGACACCAGCGCGATCGATACCGAGGTTGAAGTCCTTCGCTCGGCGGGAATTGCGCAATCGGTGGTGCGGAAGCTCAAACTGTATGAACAACCCGAGTTTGGCGGCTCGCCTGCAACCCGACCCACCGACGAGGCGATGCGGCGGGGCGTTGCGGCGGTGGAAGGCAATAGCAGAATCCGGCGCATCGGTCTCACCTATGTGGTCCAAGTTGGCTTCCTGGCGGCTACGACGGAAAAAGCAAAGTGGATAGCCGACGGAATCGTCGATGCCTATATGGCGCGGAAGCTTGACGAAAAGCTCGCCGAGATGGGTCGTGCAAATCGCGACCTCGGCGCGACTTTGGGCGGTTTGCGCGATCAGGCTTTACAGAGCGAATCACGCGTCGAAGCCTACGAGGCGCAAAACAATCTCCTTGGCGCCAACGGGACGTCGCTCACCGAAGCAGAACTGTCCGCACTCAATCAGCAGATCGCCGGCGCGCAGGCGGATTCCGCGGAGAAAAATGCGCGGCTGGCAGCGGCGCTCGCGCAAGCCCGGAGCGGCAGCGGCGGATCCGACGTTGGCGCCACCCTCGCGTCCGACACGATCGGCGCGCTGCGGCAGAAGGAAGCCGATTCCAGCGCGGCTCTTGCGCGGCTCAATACCGAATTCCGTCCCGATTACCCGTTGGTCAAGAAAGCAAGCGCGGAGTTGCAAGATATACAAAGTCAGCTCAAGTCCGAGACGACACGGATATTGTCCAGCCTGCGGGCCGACGCCGATGCGGCCTCTCGCAGAGAGGCCTCTCTCGTGTCAAGCCGCCAACAGACGGAAAGCAAACTCGCAACAAATGATCGTTCTCGTGCCGGGTTGCTGACGCTTCAACAGGCAGCGGATTCCTCCAAAAAGATATATGAAACCTATTTGACCCGGGCGAGCGAGGTTTCGGCGGCGCGCAGTCTCCAGCAGGTCGACGCGACAATCGAGGCGCGTGCGATCGCCGCGCCGGCTTCGCCATTTACCAGTCTGCGCTTCATCCTTGCGGTGGCGATCTTTCTCGCGATTGTCGCGGGGCTCGTCGCAACCGCAATCGCGGAAATGTGGGTTCGCCGCATCCGCAGCTGGAACGATGTGATGTCCGAGACCGGCCTTCCCGTGGCGGGCATCGTGCCGGACGTTGCCGCCTTGAGTCGGGCACGCGATGCAGCAGGCCACATCGTGAGTAATCCTCTGACCGCCTGCGCGGAATCGTTCCGCAACCTGCGTGCCTACCTGGCGCTGGCCGCGCCGGAGGGCCATTCCAAAATCATTGCCGTGACCTCCGCAGTTCCCGGCGAAGGCAAGACGATGACCTCCGTTTGCCTCGCCCGGACATTTGCGGCGACCGGATCCCGCGTTGTTCTTCTCGATTGCGACCTCAGGCGAGCCAGCGCTTCCAAATTCTTCACGAATCCTCAATTCGGAATCGCCGAAATCGTAACGCGCTCGATTCCGATCGACCAGGCGCTCGTTCAAGATTCCAAAAGCGGTATATGGTTCCTGTCGGGCACGTCGACGAACGACATCTCGGGCGATTTGTTCAGCAGCGCGAGAATAGACGAACTGCTGGCGAGGCTTTCCGAGAGATTCGACAAGATCATCATCGATACGTCGCCCGTCCTGGGGTTCGCAGATGCGAGAATCCTCGCGTCCAAAGCGGATTGCGTCCTGCACGTCGTTCATTGGGACAAAACGCCGGCGTCGATCGTTCACGCAGCGGTGCAAATACTGCGTCAGAGCAATGCCAGAGTTGCCGGCATCGTTCTCAACAAGGTCAACATCAAGCAGCAGGCGCGCTACGGCTTCGCGGACGGCAGCGACTACTACCACTATTATGGTTCCGCATACGCTCAGCAGGGATAGAGACCATCGTGGCGGCTGTGTGGCGGCATTTGGAGACCATCCTGTCGGCGGCGTTATTCCTTGCCGTAGCCGGTCCGGCCGAGGGAGATACGGCGCCTTTGCGCGCGGCTCCCGACGGACGGCCGCTTACTCTTTCGTTTTCCGACGAATTCGACGCGTTCCGCCAACTGGGAAGGCCGGCCGGAGTTTGGCGCACGACGTTCGGCGATGGCTCCCAACTGGGCTTGGACAGACGAAGTCTTCCGACCAATGACGAACTTGAGTTGTATGTCGATCCCGAACTGTCCGACGCGAGCGGCAATATTGGGTTGAACCCTTTCCTTGCACATGACGGTTATCTCGATATCGTTGCTTCACCGACGCCCCGATCGGAACTGTTGCGCCTCGACAATCACCCTTACGTGTCAGGGATGATCAGTAGCCAGCCTGCATTTTCGCAGAAATACGGATATTTCGAAATGCGCGCGAAACTGCCGGGAGGGAAGGGTTTGTGGCCCGCCTTCTGGTTGTTGCCTGCCGATCAGAGTTGGCCGCCGGAAATCGACATAATGGAATCCGTCGGTGACCCCACTCATATCTATTCGACGGTGCACAGCGCGTTACAACCGGCAGTCGGCGTGGAAGCGCGTGTCGCTGCCAATGCGTTCCATACCTATGCTGCAAGTTGGGATCGCAGCCGCATCGTCTGGTATATCGATGGCCGGGAAATCGGCGAGCAAAGCACTCCGGCGGACCTGAACAAACCGATGTATATGATCGCGAACCTGGCAGTCGGCGGCGACTGGCCGGGAACACCGGACGGCACAACCAATTTTCCCGCGAAGCTGACGATCGACTTCATTCGCGCTTACAGATTTGCAAATGATTGATCGGGCCGAAGCAGTTCATCGCGCCCCATGGGGGAGAATGGTGCCGGACACGAAACTGAGGGGCAAGCAAAAGCAGTCGGCCGGATATTCGTTCGACGAACGTCCGAACGACGGCGCGGATCCGACACTCGATTGGGATGGCGCATATGCGTTCATTCTGTTCATGGCGATGCTTTTTATCGTGCAATTGGGCACGTACGGCGCCGTCATTTTTTCGCTTCTTACCATTGCCTACGCGATCGCACGGAGGCGCATGTTGCGCGATATCTTGCGCGGTCGATGGTTCCTGCTGGTTTTTCCGGCATTTGCGGTGCTTTCGACGATCTGGTCGGATGTGCCGCTTGAGACGTTCAAGCATTCTATGGAATTTGCGCTGACGATCTTCGCGGCTCTGGCGCTCGGAGCGTCGCGCAATCAACGTTCCGTGCTTCTGGGAATGTTCGCCGCATTCGCCATTTACGTTGTGATATCGTTGGTCGTCGGTAACGTTGTCGACGTCGGGACCAACGGCGTCAGGGCTGTCGCAGGCCTCAACGACAGCAAGAACGAACAGGCGGACACAGCCGCCACCGGGCTTGTCATCTCCGTGTCTCTGTTTGTGATGGGACTGCGAAGGCGCAGTTTGTTGCAATGCGCAATTGCCGCTGCCGCCGCCGCGGCTGAGATCTATGCCGTCGTCGCGGCTCTCTCGGCCGGTGCGTTGGCCGGATCGGCGATTGCAATCGCAACCCTCGGCCTTTTGCTGCTTCTAAGTGTGGCCGGCCGTTCCATGCGCGCTACGGTCGTCGGCGTTATCGGGGTCGGCGCGACCGCGGCCGCGCTGATATTCGTTGCGTTCACCGGCGATGTCTTGGAATGGCTCGCCACGGCCTTCGGCAAGGATGCGACACTCACGGGGCGCACTTATCTGTGGGGGAGGGCCCGAGACCTCCTCGTGGAGAATCGCCTGTTCGGCAAAGGCTTCGGCGCGTTCTGGCAACAAGGAAACCTCGATGCTGAAGGACTCTGGCAATTCGCCGGCATCACCAACCGGGAAGGGTTCAATTTTCACAGCACGATTTACGACATCCTGGTGAGCCTCGGCTGGATCGGGATGATAATATTCGGCCTTACACTTATCGTCGGCCTCGCATCGGTCGCTGCGGATTATGTAAGGCGGCCTACGCTGGCGGCTTGCTTCTGGTTGAGTATGGCGGTGTATTTGCTGATCCGCATGCCGGTCGAGAGCATCGGATTCAACGAGTTTTATTTTTCAACAGTGTTGCTGTTTGCGCTCTTGGCTTCGGCCGCCGGCCCAGTTCGCGTTATTGCCGGCGCTGGGACATTTCATGCACAGCCTGCTTGGAGGAATGGCCCCGTGCGCGCAGGCGATTCCAGAGTGCCCTGACGGGTCTTGTCAAAAGCGGCCAGACTCGCGGCGCGCCGACGCCAAGTGCCGTCGCCTGGGCATAATGTCCGGTTTTGATCAATATGACGACGCGATCGTAGAGCAGCATAGATTCAAGCGATTGTTTGCGCCGCCGAATCGCCAGCCGCACGGGTCCGTCCACGATCGACATACCGCATACCAGGCGTTCGTCTGCATCGAGCAGGGCAATGATGTCCTCTTTTCGGATTCGGTGCGAAGTGGATTGCGGATGCTTCCGGTAGAGATAGAGCGCCGACGGTTCAAGCCGGAGTTTCGGACCGAATGCAAGCAGGCGCGCCATGAAATCGTAGTCTTCTCCGATATGAAGCCGTTCGTCGTATGTAATGCCCGCGTTCCTCAGCATTGCTGCGTTGATGAACGGCTTCAGATAGCCCAGGTCCGGTGTGCGCGAATACAGCCGATTGGAATCGATGAAATCGGCAAGCGTGATCCAGCGAGACGTGACGCTCAAATCGTTCGTCAGGAAAGGCCGGGCAGCCTGAACGTTGTCGGCGAATACCAACAAATTGTCCGCAACGATCGACGCCTTGTCGTTTCGGGCACGATCGCGAAGAGTTTCGAGCCGGTGCGGAAGCATCATATCGTCGCTGTCGAACACCGCGATCCATTGACCGCGCGCAACTTTAAACGCGCGGTTGCGAGCGGAAGCGGGCCCCCGGTTGGTAGGCTGTCGCATGACGACGATGCGAGCGTCATTTGCCCCCAAGCGTTCAGCGACATCGATGCTGTCGTCCTGAGATGCGTCGTCGACCAGGATGAGTTCCCAGTCCTTGAAGGTTTGGCTCTGCAGAGACTTGATTGCTGCTGCGAGGTATGGGCCTCCATTGTAATTCGCCATCACGACCGAGATTTCAGGTGCGGAGCTCATGGGGCGCTTTCTTTGACGGGGCGCTTCCACGCAAGCCGCCGGTGGAAACGATATTTGCGAGCGCGGACCAGAATCCCACCGACCAGCCCAGATGCATGACGATCGCAGCGAAGCCTGAGGCGAATGCACAACGATTGCGGTCCCGCACGCCCAGAAAGACTCCGAAGGTCAGGCAAACAGCTATCCAGATTGCACAGGGCAGCGCCGCAACGGTAAACCATGGAGTTGCTAGAAGAGGCGCTAGCGACGGTACTACGCCGGCGGGAAGCAGCTGCCGCAGCCTGGGTCGCGCGCGATGGCGCAAGATCGTCGTTGCCCGGCCGCGGCCATAGTTGCGATATTGCGAATAGAGATCGCCGGGTGTTGCGCGAGGATAGTATCCGATGCGAGTTGCCCGTGTTAGCCAGATCCGGCCTCCGGCGCGCGTCAATCGGCAGTCGAATTCGGCATCCTCGTTATGGCTTTGCGTTTCGTCGTAGCCATTCAGCGCGCGGAAGTCGGCCATGCGGAACAACGCATGGTGGCCGTGATCCACGAAGCCTTCTGCGCCGTCTCTGCGATGGGCAGACCCGCCGGTTCCGAGAAGTGTGTTTTGTGCAACCGCCGCCGCCTTTTGAAAGCAGCCTGTGGCTTGCGACTTCATCGCGACGACCACGGAAGATGCGCACGTTCGGCGCGCTTCGGCAATGAGTTGGGATACAAATCCTTCCGGATACTCGGCGTGCGCATCCATGCGCACAAGCCATTGCCGACCCAGTCCGAAGTGTCGGGCCGCAAGGTTTACGCCTGCGCTCTGAATACGAAGGGGATTGGCCATCAACCGAAGATTGGGCGTGGTTTGGGCCAGTCTCGTCACAATTTCCCGTGTTCCGTCCGTACTTCCGCCGTCGGCGATGACTATCAAAAGTTTATCGGCGGTGGGATCGCGGAGAACGCCCGCAATCACGTCGAAAATGCAGCTTTCCTCGTTGAGGCAGGGAATGACGATCAGCCCTTCGTCGGAGTCCGCTGTTACGTCCTGCAATTCCAAGGTGGTGGACCCGCGCTGATGCCGATGATAGGGAAACCGCTCGGTGGGCCGGAGTTCCCGTAACACCAGGGTTCTTTTGGGCGGGCCCGAGAACGGGACCTAGACCGTTGATTCTGTTAACATTGGAAGGATAAGGTTCGCTCGATTCCGAGGTGCGCCTGCAATGAGTTCAGATGCAGCACAATCGCCGCCAGATGACGCGAATTCAGTCACGACGAGTGCCCGTGGATTATCCAAGATGAACCCCGCCGATGAACTGCCGGTCGACGGCAAGTGGCCGAGAGCTTGGCGGTTGCTCTTCATCCTCGGGAGCTGCCTTCTATTCTGGCTTATCGTGGCGTTTCGCTGGTTATAGACACGGCCGATCGGCGCCCCCAGGAACTCCCCAAGCGTTGAATCGTTGAAGTAACGCCTGACTGGTCGTCGGCGGGTCAGGATTTGCGCTTGAGGTCGTTCGAATGATGGGCCGCTCCGGGGCGCAGCACGCCGAACGACCTGCCGGCCCGCCTGCCGGGCTGGACCTTGGCAGGGCTTCGGGACGTCTGTTCTTCGGCACGGTGCTTCTCAGTGCGGCCAGCATTTCCAAGCTCGCGCTGCAACTCGTATTGATTCCCATTCTTGCGCACTTGCTCGGTCCAAGCATCTTCGGACTGATGAGCATCGCGATGTCCTTCGTTCTTCTGGCGAACATGCTGTCCGACGGAGGCATGGGGGCGGCTCTTGTGCGCGAAGAGCACCCGGATCGGGATCTTGAATCCACGGTTTATTGGCTGTCAGTGCTGATCGGGATCGTGCTTGCGGCGTTGGTGTGCCTGGTGTCGTGGCCGCTCTCGATACTCTACGCACAGCCAGGTCTGGCGCTTGTGCTCTGCGCGCTGTCGCCAATCCTCATCCTGAGCGCCAATATATCCGTCGCCAATGCGCATATCGTGCGTTCGCAACGCTTCGATCTGTTTGCGGCAGGCGACTTCGGCTGCTCGGTCTTGAGCGCAGCGGCAGGAATCGCGATGGCGTATCATGGATTCGGGATCTGGAGTCTTGTCGTCCAACAACTCCTCCTCTGGACGACAAAGGCGGGGTGGGTGTCGTCTGTTTCCCGGTTTCGTCCCAAATTTGTGCTGAAATTGAAGCTGGCGCGGCCGCTCTTCCGCTTCAGCGCCAACAATTTGGCCGCGAGCGTCGCGGACTTTGCCGGCAAAAGCGCGCCGGTGCTGATCGTCGGCGGCTTACTGGGTGTCAGCGCTGCGGGACACTATTCCATGGCCTATCAGCTGACTCGTATCGCCGATATGGTTGTTTCCAATCCCGTCAATCTTGCGACGTTTTCGGCGGTGGCGGTCGCGGCGAACCGACACGCTGCGGCGTCTTTCGTGCTGACGGCCTTGCGGATTCTGGTCCTGGTGTTGATGCCGCTGTTCTGCGGTCTCGCCCTGACGGCAAATCTCCTGTCGCCCGTTCTGCTTGGACAAAAGTGGCTCGGCACCGCACCGGCGCTCGCTGCGCTGGCGCCGGGGGCGTTCTTCATGTGCCTGTTCGGATTCGTGACTGCCGCATTGCTGGGGAAGGGTCGATCCGGCCGCGTGTTCAAGCTCACATTGCTGACAGGCGCTGCAACAGCCATCGGTACGTGCGTCGGCGTTCGCTATGGAGTCACGGGCGCTGCACTGGGATTCAGCCTGGGCGCGACGGTTATGGCGCCGTTTTATCTCTCTTCGCTCGCGCGGCCCATGCATTTGCCGATTTCCCGTTTGCTCTCCGCAACGACCACAGGGCTCGTGGCGACCGGCGCCATGACCTGTGCAGTTCTTTTGCTCCGATCGCAGATAGCGGCATTGTCCCCGATTCAACAATTGGCTGCGACCATAGCGGCGGGCGCGCTCGCGTTCGCAGCCACAACCGCCCTGATGGGCGGCAGGCAGATTCGAGACGATATCGAGAAACTGCGACGCCGGACTCCCGAAGAGCCGGGCTCGGTCCCCGAAGCGTGGCAGTTTCTTCCGCCGGATTCTAAATCACAAAATCCGATGTCAGGTTGAGGCTGGACGGCAGGACGTTGTCGAGCGTTGTGATCAATATCTGGGTCGACGATCCTGCCCCATCGGGGTGGAAGTAAAGAAGCGTGTCGCCATTCAAGTCCGGCGTGACGCTCAAAATTCCATCCGTGAAGGGCGTGGTTCCGTGATAATCGGCAATCGCAAGCAGCGCCGTGACGTCGATTTTGTCGAGGGCGGGATTGAAATTTGTGATCTGACCCGAATTCCAGGGTTGGTCGTTGAAAACGAAAGTATCCGATCCTTCGCTTCCACCGGTCATAGTCACCGAGTTTTCCCCGGCATAGAAGGTGTCGTTACCGGCCATGCCGGCAAGGACCTGCCCGGGCGCGTTGTTCGCCGTGTAGGTTGCTCCAATGCCGGTGTAGATATCGGTGCTCACGTTGATACTTGTGGGCGCTACATTGTCGAGAGTGGTGATAAGTGTCTGCGCGCCGGGATTACTCGAGCCGTCGGGATCGAAGTAAACTTGCGTGGACCCGTTGGCGGTCGCGACAAACTGCAGATAGCCGTCACCGACGGGGTTGGAGCCCTGATGGCCGGAAGCTTCGAACAACACGCTGAGATCGAGTTTGTCGCTGGCCGGATTGAAATCCGTGATCTGCCCGGCACTTGTCGGCAGTTCATTGAAGACGAATGTGTCGGAACCGCCGCCTCCGGTCATGATCACGGAATTGTTTTCTGCGTAGAACGTGTCGTTACCGGGAGTGCCGGTCAGCACCTGATCCGCCGTGCCGTTTGCCGTGAGAGTCTGGCCGGCTGTGGTGCCGTTTGCGATGACGAAGTCGGAATCGTTGAGGCTGGAGGCGGCCACATGATCGAGCGTGGTAATCAACACCGGTTTGTCCGGGCCGGCCGAACCGTCGGGGTCAAAATAGACCTGTGCATTCCCGGCTTCGGTTTCCACAAACGTCAGAAAGCCGGCGCCGGTGGGATCGGTGCCGTGATAGCCGGTCGTTGCAAAGAGTGCGCTGAGATCGAGCGTATCGCCGGCGACAAAGTCTGTGATGCAATCGGCAATTTGCGGCACCACGTTGAAGACAAATGTGTCTCCGCCGCCCGCGCCGGCCATCATGACCGAGCTGTCACCCGCATAAAAGGTATCGCCGAAATTCGCATTTACGAGATGCTCTCCCGGAGTGTTGTCCGCGGCCAACACAATGCCCGGATTCGCCGCATAGGCTCGAATCCAGTCGATTTTCATTTCGGCGGGAAGGGGTGTGCTTGAATTCACATCGCCGGGCCAGTAGCCGCCGACTGCCAGGTTCGCCTCGATGAACATCGGCGTGTGCATGTCCGCCGGCGTGGCGATCTGGTAGACCTCGTTGCCGTCAAAGTACCAGGTTATCGTGTTGGGTTCCCAATCGACCGCATAGGTATTGAAGCTCGTACTGGTGTTTACAACGGTCGTCCCTATGCCGTTGGAGACATCCTGTCCGTTCACGACGCTATGGGCCGTGGTGTAGAGGACGGTAGGAGCACTGCCGAGAACTTCCATAATGTCGAGTTCCGGCGGCCATGCGCCGTTTTCCGGCAGAAGCCAAAATGCAGGCCAGAGGCCTTGTCCGGCCGGAAGTTCGGCTTTCATTTCGAAGAAGCCGTAGAGCTGGCTGAACGTATGCGACGTGTTGATTTCGCCCGAAGTGTATTGATAACCGTTGATGAGCGGTTGGATGGTGGGACTCGCCGGCGCCGCCGTGAGCGTCATGACTCCATTCGAAACCGTCCAAGGCGTTACCGATGCCGTCGCAGGGTCGTTCGCGTTGATGTACCATTCCTGCTCGCCGTTCGCCGCAAGCGTGTTGCCGTTGCCGTTGAGCGGATCGTACCAGTAATCCGTAGCCCAGGTCCCCGACGTTCCATTCCACAGACTGAGCGAGTTGAACTCGTCGTCGAACGTCAATGTTCCGTGTGCGGAAGGGTGATCGGGATTGAATATCGTCGATTTTGCGTCATGGTCGGATATAGCAGACGCATCGGTTTCGCTCGACGCGGCTTGATAAGCGCCGGCAGACTGCTGATTCGCGGGACGCACTGCCGCTTCCACGAGCGACAGGCTTCCATTCGGAATCGCCCAGGATGTCAGGGACTGCGTCGCCGCCGTCGAGGCAATGTACCATTGCTGCTCGCCATTCGCCGTAAGCGTATCGCTGTTGCCGTTGGGCGGAGCGTACCAATCATCCGTAGCCCCGGTTCCCGGAGTTTCGTTCGACACATTGGGCGAATTGAACTCGTCATCTAGCGGCAATGTTCCGTATGCCGAAGAATGATTCGGATTGCTTGTCATCGAATTTGCGTCCCAGCCAAAAGACCATGGCACCCAAGCCGAACGGCATTCGGATAGCAAGCTAGATATTCGCGCTTGATCTATGTGCATCCGTGAAAGAAGACTGGAACCGAATTGTGAATATCCGCTTTCGCTCGCCGATTTGATTCGAGGAATCCGAAATTTGTTCCGCCGCGACTCCAGCCCACGGTGAGAGCATTGCGTATTTTTAAGAGCGAGCCATCATTTGTTTATGATTTATGTGTTTTCGTCTGCAACGACTTGATGACGCGGATGACACCCGGCGGCAGTCTACGTTTCAGCGCTCCGCGAGCTTGCACAACGGCGCAGTACGTCCGGCCGACAATTGTTATGGGAAACAGCCCACCGGACAATGCAATCGCCTGTGCCCGCCATTTAAGTTTGTATTCTTCGTCGCCGATCCCAAGATCGAACGCCTCGATACCGTTGTCGTACGACCAGGCAACAAGTTCTTCCATGAGAAGTCGACCTGGAGAAAATTTGCGCCAGATGCCCGCTTCGTAAGCGGGCATCAGATAATAAAAGCGCCGGCCCGCAACCAGGCCCCAATGCGTCGCGACGATATGGTGGTCGACGCTCAGATAAGACAGCTGGACGCCGTTTCCGTTCGACAGCCGCTGCGCCAACGCCGAATAATAAGCGCGTTTGGCGGGAACATCGAGACCGTTGTCGGCGCCGGTTTCTGCGTATCGCCGCGATTTTTGCCGGACAAAAGTGTCGAAGACATCGGCGATTTCACGTTCGTTTCGAGCGATCCCGAATCGAAGTTCTCCGATCTCGGAAAGCCGCTTTCGCTGCCGCCGGTTGTCGGCGGCATAGGTGCTTCGCTGAAGTGCGCGGTTGTCGTGGCCGGGATCGAGTGTCAGAAAATATCCGGAGGCCGGCCAAGGCTCCGCAGCAAGCTTGTAAAACGGATTGGGGATGTCGCCGACATATTGGGGAACCTTCTGCAGTACAACGACGTCGTGCGCCGGCGCTAAGCGAAGGATGGAACTCCACAGAGCAACAGCATCCGCCTGCGCGAGCCCCGCCGCCGAACCGAAGAGCACCGGCGCATTATAGTCGACGACGCCGCCGTCGAGAAAACCGAGAAATCGAACTCCGTTGTGCTTCTCGATGCCGAGGGGAATCATCATCACCGGGTGTCCGGCGTCGTCACTCACACTGACGAACAGGGGACGCGTCTGGCGTTCGGCGCCGATCGTTTCCAGCCAGATTTCAAGATGGTCTCGGCACTGAAAGGCGTAACTTCTTGCGTTCTCGGCCTTCTCCAGTTCCCGCAATTTCGGCCAAGCGGGCGCGAAGGACTGAATATCGTTCGATATCGTGACAATGAACCCGCGAACAGAAAA
>JBEKDC010000006.1:0-48118 GCA_050014535.1 Rhizomicrobium sp. | reverse complement strand
GTTCCGATCCGCTGGGTTTCACCACCAGCGCCGTGCTCGACGGCAATGAGTGGGTAATCAACGGCGAGAAATGGTTCACCTCCGGCGCGCGCAATGCCGAAGTGCTGGTGGTCTATGCCGTCACCGATCCCGATCACAAGGATCCCTATCGGCGTATGTCGATGTTCCTTGTGCCGCGCAAGACGAAAGGCGTGGAGGTCGTGCGCTATGTCGGCGTGGGCACGGAGCGGCGCGGTTCCGAAGGCTATATGCGCTATACCGATGTGCGCGTGCCTTACGATGCGCTGCTGGGCGAGCGGGGCGCGGCCTTCGTGATCGGGCAGACGCGGCTGGGCGGCGGACGCGTGCATCATGCGATGCGCACGGTCGGCCAATGCAAGAAGGCGCTCGACCTGATGTGCAAGCGCGCCGTCTCGCGCACCACGCGCAACGGCCGGATTTCCGATTACCAGATGGTGCAGGAGCAGATCGCGGACAGCTGGATCGCGCTCGAGCAGTTTCGTTTACTGGTGCTGCAGACGGCCTGGCGCATCGACAAGTACAAGGATTATCGAAAAGTTCGCAAGGACATCGCGGCCGTGAAGGTCGCGATGCCAAAGGTCTATCACGACATCGCATCCGCCGCGATGCATCTGCACGGCGCGCTGGGAGTCTCCAACGAAATGCCGTTCACGCAGATGCTGTTGGGCTCCATGGTGATGGGCATCGCCGACGGGCCCACGGAAGTGCACAAGGTGACGGTCGCCAAGCAGGTGCTGCGCGATTATCGCCCCGACAACGACCTGTTCCCCTCCTATCACCTGCCGAAGCTGAAAGAGGCGGCGGAAGACCGCTATCCGGACATCGCGGCCGAACTTAAAGCGCAATGGGAAACGCACGCGGAGTCGATCGACGCGTTGTAGAAGAGGCGCGGCGCGAGAGCGGCAATGGGTGGTTTTCTGCACGAGCTGCGCCGCCGCAACATTCTGCGCGCGGTTGCACTCTATGCGACCAGTGTGTGGGCACTGGCGCAAGGCATCACGTCACTCGGGCCGACCCTGGACGCGCCGACTTGGCTGACGCGCTGGTTCCTGGTCGCGGCCGCGATCGGCTTCCCGTTCTGGATCGCATTCGCCTGGTTCTACGAACTGACGCCGCAAGGCATTAAACGCGAGAGCGAAGCCCCGCCGAGCGATGCCGTCGCCCGCGCCACCGGACGCAGGCTGGATGTCTGGATCATCGGCGTGCTCGCGGTGGCCGTGGTCCTGCTGCTGACCGACAAATTTGTCGTGCGCCGGGAAGCCGCCGTTAGCGCGAGCGTCGTCGCCATCGCCGAGAAATCCGTCGCCGTGCTGCCGCTGGTCAACGAGAGCGGCGATCCCAATGCGCTGTATTTCTCCGACGGCCTCTCCGAAGACCTGATCGCGGCGCTGTCGCAGTTCTCCGGCTTGAAAGTCATCGGCCGCAACTCTTCGTTCAAATTCCGCAACAGCACGGAGGCGAGCAACGTCATCGGCGAGAAGCTCGGTGTCGCCCATCTGCTGGAAGGCAGCGTACGTCGCGAAGGCGACATGGTGCGCATCTACGCCGAGCTGGTGAACGCCGGAGACGGCAGCACGATGTGGTCGCAGCATTACGACAAGCCCTACAAGGATCTGTTCCAGCTGCAGGACGACATCACCGATGCCGTCGCCGGCGTGCTGAAGACGAAGCTGCTTGGCGGCGACAATGCGGTGGCGCAAAACGACCGGCCGCCCAGCGGCAACTTGGACGCCTACAACGCCTATCTGCAGGGCAAGTTCTATCTGGCGCGTCAGAACGAAGCCGATTTTCATAAGGCGATCGATGCCTTCACGACAGCCACGCGGATCGATCCGCACTACGCTCAGGCCTGGGCGAATCTGTCGAATGCGTGGTCCGACCTGGGACAGGAATTTCTCGGCGGCGCATCCGCGTTGCAGGCTTATGCGCAGGCGCGCGCTTCCGTCAACACGGCGCTGGCGCTGGCTCCCGACCTCGCGATTGCGCATTCGGCGAAGGGCAACCTGCTGCTGAGCGCAGACTCCAACTGGAGCGGAGCCGAAGCGGAATTTCGCCGCGCGCTGCAAATCGAGCCGAACTTTGCCGCAGCGAAAGGAAACCTCGGCGCTGTGCTGGGAACGCTGGGTCATCCGGAGCAGGCAGCGGACCTCACGCGACAGGCGTCGGCGAGCGATCCGCTCTACGCGTTCTGGTTCGACCAGCTGTCCCGTTTTCTGGGGATGCTGGGTCGGCTCGACGAAGCCGGGCAGGCGGAGCGCAAGGCGATCGAGCTGCAACCGAAGGCGGAGTCGTTTTACGTGCAACTCGCGGTCATCGAAATCCTGCGCGGCGATTCAAAGGCCGCGCTCGCCACGGCGCAGCAGGGGCCGAAGGGTCCCTGGCAGGATGTAGGGCTCGCACTGGCGCGACAGATCGGCGGCGATCGCGCCGCCGCCGATGCGGCGCTGAAAATCCTGATCGACAAATATGCCGACGGCGCTCCGTACCAGATCGCCGAGGTCTATGCCTTGCGCAAGGATCCGGACAAGACATTCGAATGGCTGGACAAAGCCTGGGTCGCCCGCGATCCCGGCATTCAACTCCTGCTGTTCGACCCGCTCTTCCGGCGCTACTGGAGCGACCCGCACTTTGCGGCCTTCTGCCGGAAAGTCGGACTGCCGGCGCCGCAGATTCCGGCAAACTGACGGTGGAAACTGCCGACTGTCGCATCGATTGCGATACTTGCGGCGGCGAAGTTCCGGCGCTTTTTTCGTTGAAACGTATTGAAGCGATATGTCCGCCACGCTGTGCACAAGTTCAATCGGCGCTTGTATTTCGATTGACCCGCGATATCGTGGTTGCGGATGGCTGGGGGCTCACCAATGTTCGATCGTCGAATTCCGCGCGCCGGCGCCTCGTCTCGGGCGCTCGCCGGCGTCGTTTGCCTGAGTGTGCTCGGCGGTTGCTCCGCGTTGAGCGGATACCCCAAGGATCCGCAGAATTCGAGCGCGCTCGGCGAATTGCGCGACAAATACTTCGCCGAAGGCATTGACGATTGCTACCGGGCCGGAGATTGCCAAAAGCTTCTGAACCTGACCGGTAGGCAAGCCATCCGCGACGACGTCGTGCTGAATCGGATGCGCGTCTACGACATGGAATTTTCCCTGTTCGTGCGCGATCTGAGCAGCACCAACAATTCCGTTTCGATCGGAACCGACCTCACCGCCTTGGCGTTGAACGGGCTTGGCGCGACGGCGGGCGACGCCGCCACGAAAGCCGCGCTCGCGGCGGCATCGGGGGGCGTGATTGCTTCGAACGGGGCCGTCAACAAGGACCTCTTCTACGAGAAAACCGTTCCCGCGCTCGTGGCCCAGATGCAGGCCGACCGGCTGAAGGCCGAAACGAGCATCCTGAGCGCGCTGGTGAAACCCGATGTCGACTACTCGCTGCAGCGCGCCGAGCTCGACCTCGACACGCTCAACGATGCCGGGGGGCTCAATGCCGCCGTCGCCGTCATCACGCAGCAATCCTCGACGCAACAGGCGCAGTCGCAGTTGCAGATGAACCTCTATCAATCCTCGGTCACGGCCTACACGTCGAGCGCGATCGCGGTCCGTACCTGGCTGAAGAACGGCGCCACGCTGGATACGGGCCGCTACAACCAGCTTCTGGCCTGGCTGACGAACAATTCGGATCCCAATCTGCATGGCGTGACGGTCGAGCAGCTCACGGATGTGAGCAACGACAGCCTGGAGGCGGCCCGTCAACGCGCCATCGCCGAAGTGCCGATCAAATAGGAGTGCCGCCATGCCCGCACGCACGGAAACGAGGACCGGGGTGAAGCCCGAGGACGTCGACACGATCAAGGCGCTGTTCAACGCGCAAATTCCGCCACCGACCAGCGTTGTCTCGACAGCAGACGGGAACGGAACGTTCACCATCGTCGCAACCTGGGCCGCCAGCTAGCGGATTGCCCGAAGGCGTCGCGGCGGTACGTCGAAACGCGCGCGCAAACGCGAGCCAAATCATTGTCGCCACAGATCGCGGCCGGACCATTTTTCCTATCAAGCCAACGGTCGGAATTGAACAATCTGCTGTATTCTGCTCACCGCGGTCGATGCCTATAGTGTGGCCGATGCGGACGGTGAAGGTACCGAATGAACAGGACTCTGGTGGGAATCGGCGCTGGTCTTCTTGTGACGCTGGCAAACCTGCAGCCACTGGTGGCTGCGGATATTACGAACCTTCCCGACGAACCTCCGATCTATCGGATTGAGGTGCACTACCTGAAGCCGGGTGCCGGCGCGTCCTACGAAGCCGCCGTGAAGGGCCTGATCGCTGCGCTCAAGGGTGCAAATATAAATTTGCCGACATGGGATTTTTCCGTAGCGAGCGGCGATCGCGACGTTTACATGACCATAGATCCTTCGGAGCGATGGGCCGATCTCGATCGCTTCGATTTGGATGGTGAGGCAGCGATGAAGTCGCTAGGCCCGAGGCTGGAACTGTTTTACCACGATGCCCATGCCGCTTTGTTGCGCGAATCCGATCTGTTCATCGAAACGGAACCCGCGAAGAGCGATCCCGGTGCGATCGGCGAAAACGGTCTGAACCTCCTTCATGCCGATTTGTTCCATGCCGCGTCCGCGCGGGCGGTCGCCACCGATTTGCGGGCGATACAGAAAATTTATCGCGATGCCCACAGCCCGGTGAGTTGTCGCCTCTATCGCGCCGTCACGGGCGACGATCTGCCGATGATCATCCTTCTGCGCTCGGCGCCGGACCATACCCGATATCTCGAGGACGCTCGGTTGAGCGAATCGAACCGGACCAATGTCGAAGCGCTCCTCGCCGACGCCCGGCGCAACTCGCGAAAGACCGAGACGATGGATCTAACGGTGCGGCCGGATTTGTCCTATCACGTCAAACTATCGCCTTAACCGGCGCTCGTCGTGATCAATGGCCGTGCCGATGCCCTGGTGACGTTCAATGTGAAAAGTCTTGCGCCGGCCGCCGCGCGGCTCGCGCGGGAAGATGGCGCGCGTTCCAGAAATGAGTTCTCGGCAAACCGTTCGAATGCGTCAACGTAGTAACGGCCACCTTCTTCAATCGACAATATACCTATTCGCCAAGAGCGCATTCGTAATGCTGAAGGCGAATTCCTATCGCGTCGCCGCCACCCGAAATAGTTCGTATCGCCGAAAACCCAATACTTATGTGGCGTAAATCTCAAAAAATCGTCCAGTTAAACTTCAATCGAGTGCCGACAGGGGGGTACGCCATGCCGAATTCAAATGACTTATCGCCGTTAGGCATGTCGATGATATCGAGTTCGGTATGATCGCTTGCCTGCTTCACAGCGTCGTCGATCAGGCCGGTAATTGTCACCTTTGGTGCTTCAATACCGAGGTCGCGAGGAAATACACATCGGAATAAAAAGTGTTGAACCGGATGCTCGATCAAAAAGGCGTCTTCCATGATCGGATTGAACGGCGCACTCCCCTCCACGGTTTTCAGCACGATGTCTCCCGCAAGGAAATTTTCGCAGGTTGGGGCCGCGTGGGAATTGAAAGTGTCATCGTCGAGCGTTCCGTCCTTTTCTCGCCGATGAAGCGTGGCGATCGCACTTCGCGTCGGATGCAGCTTCTCCGGAAGCACCAATGCGACATCGCGGAAAGCGCGCGCACCGTGGGCAAGGAATGTCACGACCTGCCCATAGCTGAATTCAGCGGTCGATCGTGTAACGCGCCACTCCTTCTTTTGCAGCAGGTAGCTCCATCCGATGTCATTGGAGACTTGAATATATCGGCTCTTCGGATCCGGCGGTATGTCGGCTTCCGTTCCGACAAACCTGGCGATGAACTCTGCCGGAGCGGCTATTCGCATATCTCCAATGAATTTCGCGGATCTCACCACAAGTTCGCCGAACGGGTCTCTAAGTACCCATGTCGGAGACTTGATTGCGGCGAGTTGGGGTATCATCTGACCGAACCAGTAAACGAATATGGCTCCTGCGATCCCGTAGTTCACGAAAATCGCGGTCAGGAAGCCGAAAAATCCCCGTGGAAGCGGGACGGACGTAAACGGAAAGGTCTGGAGGTGGGGAAAAGATGTGAGTTTGCTGACGAAGAAAATGATGACAATGACAAGTATCTGACGGCCGGCAAAAAATTTGCTGGCGTCGCCGGCGGTGCGAACGGTGCGGTGCAGCCGAACGACACGTCGATTCGGAAACGAAGGTGGGATCATCGCGTTCTGCAAACGCGCGATGCTGATATGCGACCCTTCGACATACGCAAGAAGTATGAGCAACGCCGTCAGAATCGACAAACCTGCAATGGGAAAACTTTGAGCGGGTCCGAACTCGCTCTGTCCCTCGAGCAGGGCACCCACGACGAGATAGGAGATCGGTACGAACAGGGCCGCCGCAGCGATTTCGCCAAGCGCATTCAGGACAAGCGATCGAATACCTTTCTCGAATCCAAGCGGAGGAAACTCCGTGAAACACACTGCCAGCGCGCGATAGGATTTTCTCAAGGCTGACGGATCGACGTCGGTAATGGAGAGTCGAGCGGGCGACCGGTCGTAGGATGCAGCAATCACACTTGCCAAGCGCTCCCAATCCCTTTCGCTCGCTACGATATGGTCGATATCCTCCCGTTGACGATTTACAATCAACACCACATCTTCTCGGGAATATCCTCTACGAGAAAAGTAGGCGTGAACGGCCGACAGCCATTCCGGCAGCGACGGAGATGGAACATCGCGCCATGAATATTTGAGAAGCTGCCTCGATTTTGAATTCGACATGCTCGTTCGATGAATTGGATTCGTTTCCGGGCAGCCACTTGATTTCAAATGTGAGCGCTAATTCTCCCTTGTACTGTGTCCACGCGATTCAATTCGCAACACAACCGCCGGCATTGGCAGCCGGCAGCGGTCGGGTTCGACGCGGGTCCGTCGGCGCGGCTCAGGCGGCGCCGCGCTGACCGCCGCCTTGCCCGAACTCGCCACGCTTCTTGCGCACGAACGACTTGACGTCGACGACTTTGCTCGGCGAGGAGGTCTTGAGGGCGTCGCGGGCGCCTTTCAGATGGTGGAAGCGCATCATCCTGAGTTCCGTTTCAGCCGCCGCCACCGCCTGCGCGGCTTTCTTCACTTCGGCCTCGGTCGCGTTCCCGCGATGCATTGCGTAGCGCAATTTGATTTTGGCCGCCTGCTCTTCGTATTCGAGCTTGGCCTTCTCCAATTCGTGCTTTTCCTGCAGGGTCTCGAGCGCTTCGATATCGTGGTCTTCGAGGCCGAAATCGTCGGCATGGTGAAGCAGCATCCCGACGCCGCCGTGCTGGCGCAGGTGGCCGCGACGCTTCTGGCCGCCGTCCTGGCCCGAACCGGCTTGACCCGAACCGGCTTGACCACCGGAGGATTGTTCGCCTCTTTGCATGATGGGCATATGGGTTCCGTTTCTCATGGTGGATACCTCCTGCTCTTGCCGGGCGATTTCGCCCATTTCCGTATTGATGCTGCCGACCGGATACTACTCCGATATTGACCGATCGTCTGCCTTAACAGCGGTCCGTCGCAAAATCTCCGGCCGCGCCTCGCGACGACGGCCGGCGCCAAGCCTAGGCGGTCTTCGGTCGTCCTTTCTGGCACACGTTCAACGGCGTACAGGGCTCGACCGACGGATAGCCGTTGGCCGGATCTGCCTGGACCGTGAAGTCCTGCATCATGCCAGCATCCTCATGGATCAGGATGTGGCAATGGATGACGAAGGCGCCGTCGTAGTTGACGTAACGCGATCGGATAAACATCGGATTGCCGGGACTGGTCGACGTGGGCGGCAGTGTGCCTTCCGGAATCAGGATGGTGTCCCACCAGCGCCAGTTCCACGGATCGTCGGGTAGCTTAGGATCGATCAAGTCGTGTTCGAGCTGAAACGGATTGACGTGGATATGGTAGGGATGGTTGCCGCCACCTGAATTGGTCAGTTGGGTCCTGCGGACATCGCCGAGCTTGACGGTGGTGTTGGGATGGGTGCCGTCGGGATTGCCGTAGACTTGGCCGTTGATTTTGAAGCCGCCGAAAAAGCCGCTGCCCTGATTTATTTGGAAATCGTATGCCAGCGGATCGGCATTGATTTCGTTGTCCATGATCGGCTGCAGATAGCAGGGCGCCTTGTCCCAGCCGGGCAAGGGGATGTCCGCGACATTCCGTTGCGGCATCGACGGCCCGGCCACGTCAATGACCGCCAGAATCTGGTTGGCTGCGTTGCCGCCGGTATGGCTGTTATTCAAACGCCAGACCTTGTAGGTGCCGGGCGTCGGAATACTGACCAGGACGTCGATGCGGTTGCCGGGAGCCATGGCCCGCCCCCCTGGCGTGGTCTGCGGGGTGGCCGACACCGGAAGCTGCTGCGGCTTGTGGCCGAAGAAGGTGATGCCGTCGACCGCGATCAGGTACATGTAATTCGAAACGTCCTTACCCGTGGCATCGAGCAAGGCGAAATTGTAAATTCCTCGCGGGGTCGCTGTGCCGTCGATGATTCGCCAGCGCTGGATTTCGTTCGGCTGCATTGTGAGGGTCGGCGAACTCAAGGAGTTGACGGTGAAGCCGACTCCTTGCGGCTGACCCGAGCCGTACGGTTTGGTGGAGTCGGTCGAAGAGGCCTTCATGTTGCTGTAGACCGTGCTGCCGGACAGATAGACATTGGGGTCGTTCGGATCGGTCGTGCATTTGCCCGGAGCATTGGAACCGCCGGTTACCTCCTGGACCATCCAGATATATTCGTTGTCGGCAGGAATTTTCTGATCGGGCGGCTCGTCGATGATGATCGCGCCGGCCACCCCATTCATGACCTGGATGCCCGTCGCGCCATGGATGTGGGCGTGATACCAATGTGTCCCCGGCGCGTGGAAGGTCGGCAGCTGCAGGCAATACTGCCGCGTGCTGGGTTCGCCGCTCGTGTCCATGGTGTCGCCGACCGGCGGAATCCGGAGCATGACATCGTCGGAAGCCACCCCATTCGCGCCCGTCTTCGGCGAGACATGGAGGCCGTGGGTGTGCAGGTTGGTGGTGTTGAAACAACCGGGGAAATTATTGTCAGCAAGCTGCACGCAGTCGTAGTTCTGACCGGGGGCCGGCGCCGGTTGGTTTTTCGGCAACCGGTTGTTGACGGTGAATTGGATCCGGTCGCCCGGCAACGCCCGGAACGTCGTCCCGGGAACAGTGCCGTTGTAGCAGCGAACGCATTGGGTCCGGGGAACGGGATTGCCGTTCACGTCGAAGGTCGTGATGGTGATCTCGGCGAATCCGACATTCAGCTCCTGCGCGAGCGTTCCGTTCCGCTCGGACGCAATCGTCTTCGGTTCCAAAAACGTCTGGAACCACTTCTTCGGATTGGCTGCATGAAAGACCTCCGGCGGTCCCGCTTCCATCCCGAACATGTCGTCTTGCACTTTCGCCGCCGCAGCCTTCCCCATCGGGTGTTTGACGGCCTTCGCCGGGGCAGCGCTCGCAGTGAGCCCGGAAGCGGCGACGGCAACCGCTGCGGTTCCCACCAAAAGGTTGCGGCGGCTGACGTCTGTCGGATGCTCGTCCGGCCGTACGTCTTCGGACGCTAACTCCAGATCGATTTTTTCTTCCATGGAAATTCTCCCCTGGGCAAAGCTCTGCGGAATGCAATCGCGCGCGCAGCAGCGGCCGCCGGCGACCGTCTGCCGGACTCGCCAACAGATTAAATCATTCCGGGCATACACGCTAGAATAGAATGCGACTATTTGTGAAATTCCCGGTTGCGATATCCGGTCCGTAATGCAAACCTCGTTCGGCACCGCGAACCGGAGCACAATCGCGTATGACGGATCGGCATTTCCGGGCAGGAAATGCGCGAACCTTTGTTTATCGCAAGCATTTGGTTTGCCTTGGGATTTTCGCTTGCCTGTTGGATGTAGAAACGGGCGCCGGTTCGGGCGCGGGGAAATTGGGGGGATGGGGCAGCGATGAACGCGAGCCGACCGGTTTCCCGGGTCGACGGGTCCCTATCCGGACTTGGAATCGCCGAAGCGATTTCCTACGACGACCAAGCATCGCGATTCGACGAGCGGGTTGGGCTGCCGGACAATGCAGTGGCGGCTTTCAGCGCGGCCATCGTTGAAGAAGCCGCAGGCGGCTTGGTCGTGGAGATCGGCGCCGGCACGGGGCAGCTCGGCACGGCGCTCATCTCCGCCGGCATCCGCTATCTCGGCATCGATCTCTCCGGCGAGATGCTGGCGCGTTTTCGCGACCGGCTGCCGGTCGGGGCCGAGCCGTCGCTTCTGATCCAGGCCGACGGCAATCGGGACTGGCCGGTCGCCGACCGCGCGGCGCGGGTCGTTGTCGGCACGCGATCGATTCATCATTTGGCGGTGCACCACGCCCGCGATCAGATACTGCGGGTCCTCTGTCCCGGCGGTGTCCTGCTGGTCGGCCGCGTGGAACGCGACGACGCCAGCCTGCAAGCCAAGGTCCGGCGGCAAATGCACCGGCTTGTGCGCGAGCACGGATTCGAACCGCGTCAGGCTGACCACGCTGCCGCCGCTCTCATCGACCAACTGTGCCGGCGCGGCGCCGCCGCGCTGCCCGCGCGCGTGCTGACGGCCTGGTCGGTGGCCAAATCGCCCACGCAGCTGATCGACGATTGGGCGGGCAAACAGGGCCTGGCCGGATTGAGTGTGCCCGACTCCGCCAAGCGCGCCATTCTCACCGATCTCAGCGCCTGGGCAGCGATCACCTTCGACGCCCACGCGCAGCAGTCCTGGGAGGAACGCCTGGTGTGCATCGGCGCCCGCCTCGCACCGGCCCAAACGATATCGGCTTCCGACATTCACCCTCGAAAAGGAGGTCTCGACAAGTCATGAGTTTCGCCAATCTCAGTCAGCTCGGCCGCTCGCTGATCGAAGGCTCGCTTTCGGACCCCGAGATCCTCAAGGCCACGGCCCGCGAACCGTCCATCCGCATTCTTCCCAACGCCTCCGTCATCAAGATCGGCGGGCAAAGCTTCATCGACCGCGGTCGCGTGGCGGTATTCCCGTTGATCGATGAAATCGTCGAGAATCTCGGCCGCCACGAAATGATCATCGGCACCGGTGGCGGCAGCCGTGCCCGCCACGCCTACAGCGTCGCCGTCGACCTTGGCCTGCCGACGGGGGTGATGAGCGTGCTCGGCACATTCGTCAGCATGCAGAATGCTCGCCTGATCAACTACCTGTTGGCCAAGCACGGCATTCCCTTTATCGAGCCGGCGCAATTCGGCCAGCTGCCGCACTATCTTGCGACGCGAGGCGCGGTCATCTTCTTCGGCATGCCGCCTTACACCTTCTGGCAGGAGAATCCGGCGTTCGGCCGCATCCCGCCCCACCGCACCGACGCCGGCGCCTATCTCGTCAGCGAAGTGTTCGGCTGCAAGCGCATGATTTACGTGAAGGACGAGGAGGGGCTTTACACTGCCGACCCCAAGAAGGAGCCCACTGCCCGCTTCATCGAACGCATCTCCGTCCGCGAACTGAAGGCGATGAACCTGCCGGACCTCGCGGTCGAACATCCGGTGCTAGACATGATGGAGAACGCCAGCGGCCGGCGGTCGATCCAGATCATCAACGGACTGAAGAAGGGCAACCTCACCCGCGCCCTCAACGGCGAGCCTGTGGGTTCGACAATCTATGCTGACTGAACATCCGCTTGCCGACATCCTCGAAAGCACGGTGCCATGAAAACCATTCCGCCCAATCCGTTCGACCAGCGCCACCATCTCGACTCGATGCTGATGCGCGAGAGTCTGCTCGACCGCTCCGTCCAGCGCTCGACAGAGACCGATCGCGAGATCGTCCGCATGTTGCCCGACACCCAGGTGATCAAGGTCGGCGGCCGCTCGGTGGTGGACCGGGGTTGGTCGGTGGCGCGTCCGGTGGTCGATGCCTTGGCGGCAGCGCTGCACGATCACCGTCTGATCATCGGCACCGGCGGTGGCGCGCGCACCCGCCATCTTTATTCGATCGGCATCGATCTCGGCATGCCGGTGGGCGTGCTGGCCGAACTCGCCGCCGCCGACGCGCTCGGCAATGCCCACATGCTCGGCACACTGATGGCTCCCTACGGCGTGGTCGCGATTCCGCCGGCGATGTTCGGCCATCTGCTGCCGCTGTTCATCCGCAGCGTGCCGGGAGTGATCTTCACCGGGGTTCCGCCCTATTCTTTGTGGGAGCATCCCTCGACGGTCGGGCGCATTCCCACCCACGGCAGCGACGCCGGTTGCTTTCTGCTTGCCGAATGTTTCGGCTCCAAGGCCGTGACCCTGATCAAGGATGTGGACGGGCTTTACGAGGCCGACCCCAATCGCGATCCCACCGCTCGCCTGATCCCGGAGATCACCACGGCCGAACTGCGAGAACGCCAGCTGCCGAGCCTGCCATTCGAACCGATCCTGCTGACGCTGCTCGACAACGCACGTCTGGTGCGCCAAGTGCAGATCATCAATGGCCGCCGTCCGGAAACCATCGCTGCCGCTCTGGCCGGCGAGCACGTCGGCACGATCCTGCGCGCGGCGTGATCGTGCGCAGCGCGGGGACGTTCAACTTGATAGCAGCAACACCATAATTAAATCTGCCGAATTGAGTGCTGCGCTGAGTTGCAAGCAGGTAGGCGGAATGCCTGCGCTCCGTTTTCGCCTCCCCTCTACCTCAACCCCACATCGTCCAGCGCAATCGCGCCTCGCTTCGAGCGGTCGAAGTCGAAGCGGATTTGGGCGAGGCGGGTGAGGTCGAGTTTCGGGTTGACATTTTGGAAATCGGCCAGCGGAAAACGGAAGCGCCGCATGACGATCTCGGATTGCGGTGCGGTGTCGATGATGCCGAGCCGTCTCGTCTCGCCCTTCACCTGCGGATAAAGCACCTGGTCGTGCGATAGCGGCAGGCGCGCGGACTGTCCGCTGGCGTCGGTCAGGACGATCGACCAGTTGACTGCGTGTTTGTCCGGGTTCTTGCGGGCGCCTTTCACTCCCACCGCCTCCGGCAAAGTGACGATCTCGGCCTGCGAGGCGCTGAACACGAGCGCGGTGTCGGGCCCGGTCTTCGGCGGATCGCGCAGTTCGATGCGGTAACTTGCGCCCGTTTTGTGCACGCGGCTGTCCCAGGCGAGCAGCGCCACATGGGAATCGAGAGGCGTGTATTTTATGCTGACATAGCTTTCGCGCCAGGCGGTCAGGTTCGCGACGTCGATGGTCACTCCCGGCGCCGATCCGGTCGAAGGATCGATGTCCTCCTCATAGGTCGCCAGCCATTGTGTGCGTCCGTCGGCATAATTGCTCACGAGGTAATCGTCCGGCAGCCAGGCGGCGCCGTTGCGCGCGTCCTCGAACAGCGGTCGATAACCGTCCTTGCCCTGCAGGGTCGCCTGCAGGAAGGCGGAGAGATAAACCTTCGCGATCCGGCGCTGCGCGTCGGGCGGCAGAATCTGGCGCTCGTCGAGCAGGAATTTGAACGGCAGCGGAAAATCGTTTCGTCCCCAGGCGGTGTTGAACTGGCCGTGGTTCGCGCCTTTGACGTAAAGGCTCGCCTTGAACGCATCGCTGCCCGGCGAAAACGTCGCGCGCGAATATTGCGAAGAGCCCATAAAGGAGGTGAGGTCGCCGTCCATGTTGCCCTGGATCACGAAATAATTCCGGTCGCGCATGGGCGTGGGCCGTCCGTCGGGATCGTATTGCCCGTCGACTGGCGCGATGGCCGCGATCGCGCGCAGGTGGAAATGAAAGCCCAGCGGAATCGTCGCGTCGTCCGGGAAACTGCCCAGATCGTTGAACGCATTGGCGATCGCGACCGCTTCGCCGCCGCGCGAATGGCCGATGAGCGCGATGCGGTCCATGTCGATTTTGCCGTGCAGCGGATTGGCAATGTCGGCGTTCCACGCGCGCCATTGCACGAGATGCGCGAGCAGGAGCCAGCCGCGCGCTTTATTCTCGTCGCCCATGCGCAGCGCCAGCGGATCGGCATAATCCGCCAGCGAGAGATTGAGGAAATTCTCGTCGACCGAGACGACGATGAAACCCTGGCTCGCCAGCAGTTCGCCCAGATAGGCGTAACCGGGATCGGAGAAATCCTCCATCGGGTGATTGCCGTGCACGATGAGCACGAGCGGGAAAGGGCCTGCGCCGGACGGCAATAATGCGTGCGCAGCCAGCCGCCGGCACCGCTCCAGAGCCGGTCGAGCTTGGCCCCGTTCACCGGTTTTGTGACGAAGCGAACGCCGCCTGCATATTCCGGCCGGTGCAGATCCTTGCCGCTGCCATAGGTGAATGTCGTCAACTGAAAGGGACCCGGTTTGCCGGGATCCGGCAAAGGAAGCGTGCGGCCCGTGAGGTGATAATCGGCCAAACCGGGATTGAGATCCGGCCCCGGTTTCGCGAATTCGTAAATCGTGGCGGCGATGGCCAAGAAACCGATCAGAAAATAAAACGGCGTGACGCCGCGCCAGGATGCGCGGTTTCTCAGCAGCATCGCGCCTGCGCCGAAGAACAGGCTGATACCCAGCACGAAGACGACGACGCCGATGGCTGCCCCCCACGACCAGGTGGCCGCGCTGAACAAAGCCAATGGCGGCAGAATCAGGAGGAGCGCGAAGCGAAAGGAGGGCTTCAGCCGCGAACCGAGCCAGACGAGGGCGAGCAGCACCACGCTCGCGCCGCCCAGCACGCCGAATAGTCCGAATAGGCCCAGCACCTTCTCGAAGCTGAAATGCGGCAAAACCTCGACGACCGCAAACCACAGGACCATGATCCCCCAGGCGCCGAACACTGCCCAGGTTGCGGCAGCCCATGCTGCGTCCGACGGCGTCAGGAAGCCGCGGACGCGGTTGCCCGTTTCGACGGCCCATCTCGGAAGTTTAAGCAGCATGCCTTCGCCCGGAACCCAGCCCCCGATAATAGCGGCATCGCGGGGCGAACGCGCCACTTGATTTCTTCCGGTCCAGATGAACGATTGGGCGCGAAAACGCCATTCCCACAACCACTGGAACAAAGATGAACACCCTTGCAGGCAAATGGCCCGTCATGTCCCTGGCCGAGGCCCATCGAAGGCTCACCGCGCCCGGCCAGCGCTTCGAGATGGCGGAAGTCACCATCCGCGGCGTGCCGACCCGTGTCTGGAAAAATGCCCCGGCCACCTTGCGCGACGTGCTGCAATTCTCGCGCATGTACAAGGACCGAACCTTCCTCGTTTACGAAAACGATCGCGCGACGTTCGAAGCGTTCTTCCGCGCCAGCGTCGCGATGGCTTACGAGCTGCAGGCGCATGGCGTGAAAAAAGGCGATCGGGTCGCCATCATCATGCGCAACATTCCCGAATGGCCGGTTGCGTTTTACGGCGCCGCCATTCTGGGTGCGATCGTCACGCCTCTGAACGCTTGGTGGACGGGGCCAGAACTCGAATACGGCCTGGTCGATTCGGGCGCCAGGATCGCAATCGTGGATGCCGAGCGGCTGGAGCGCATCGCGGAGCATCTCGTCAATTGTCCCGCTCTCGAGCGCGTTTATGTGAGCCGCTATTCCGACGAGCTGCCGCATCCCATCGTTGCGCGGCTGGAAGATGCGATCGGCGCGGTCAACGATTGGGGCAAGCTGCCGGACCGCGCCATGCCCGATGTCGTGATCGACACCGACGACGACGCGACGATTCTCTACACCTCCGGTACGACGGGAAAGCCCAAAGGCGCGCTCGGCACGCATCGCAACATGAATTCGAACATCTTCGCGGCCGGCTGTTCCGCGGCGCGAAATTTCCTGCGCCGCGGCGAAGAAGTGCCTGTGGTCGATCCGCTGACGGCGCCGCAGCGCGCAGCGCTTCTCTCCGTGCCGTTCTTCCACGCGACGGGCTGCTTTGCGGTGTTGAATCCCACGCTCGTCGCCGGCGCCAAGATCGTGCTGATGCGCAAATGGGACGTGGAGCAGGCGCTGCAGCTGATCGAGCGCGAAAAGATCAATCAGGCGGGAGGCGTGCCCACTATCGCGTGGCAGCTGATCGAGCATCCGGCGCGCGCGAAATACGATTTGTCTTCGCTGGAGAGCGTCTCTTACGGCGGCGCGCCGTCCGCGCCGGAGCTGGTGCGCAAAGTGGTGGAGACGTTTCCGAAATCGCTGCCCGGCAATGGTTGGGGCATGACGGAAACGTCGGCCACCTGCACCACGCACAGCGCGGAGGATTACGAATACCGCCCCAGTTCCTGCGGCCCCGCCGTGCCGGTGTGCGATCTCAAAATCATGAATCCGGAAGGCACCGAAGATCTCGCCATCGGCGAAGTGGGCGAGTTGTGGGCACGCGGTCCCAACATCGTGAAGTGCTATTGGAACAAGCCCGAAGCGAGTGCGCAGACCTTCGTCGACGGCTGGGTGCGCACGGGCGATCTCGCGCGGCTCGACGAAGAAGGCTTCTGCTTCATCATCGACCGCGCCAAGGACATGCTGATCCGCGGCGGCGAGAACATCTACTGCATCGAAGTGGAGAACGTTCTCTATGAGCATCCCGCGGTGATGGACGCCGCACTTGTGCCCGTGCCGCATCACTCCCTGGGCGAAGAGCCCGGCGCAGTCGTGCATCTGAAGCCCGGACTGCACGCCACCGAAGAAGAACTGCGCGCCTTCGTTGCCGGCAAGCTCGCGGCGTTCAAGGTTCCGGTTAAGGTCGTGTTCTGGCCCGAGACATTGCCGCGCAACGCCAACGGCAAGATCATGAAGAACGATCTGAAGAAAATTTTCGCGGAGAAAAAATAACTTCCCTATTCGCTGAAATGGAAGAGGCGAAAGATTATCACTCTTTTCTTGGTGTAGCGGTCGGTCGAGCGGGCTGCTCGATGTTCCTGTCAGGACTCGCTGGAATCGGCTCCCGGCGAGCCGATCGCGGTCAGCAAGGCCTCGCCACCCATGGGCGGCGTAGCGAACGCGGCTTCCGCGATAAGCCGCCTGAGGTTTTCATTGTGCGTGGCGCGGTTGATCGGAAAGAAGCTGATGATCCAGAAGCCGATTCCGTACAGCGCCACCGTGCTCGCGAGATAGACGATAGCGAAGTTCAAAACGATGTGGGGATCGATTTGGCCCGGCAATTTGTCCATGGGGAAATGCGTAACCCAAATCACCAGCCCCGACGCGAACAGTCCCAATCCCGACGATGCTTTCTGAATGAAGCTGCTGCCTGCGAAGAATAATCCCTCCGAGCGCCGGCCCGTGGCGATCTCGCTGTCTTCCACGATGTCGGCGATCATGGAAATGATCATGATCGAGCTGCCGATGGCGAGCGCGCTGCCGACGGTCGTGGTTGCGAACAGCAGCGCCATCAGGCCCACCGAGGCTTTGGCGGCCAGAATGCCGAAAAGACCCAGTACCAGGGGCGTCGAATTGATCGTCAGGCCGAGCGCGAACATCACGCCGGCCGACAGCTTCTTGCCCAGCCGGCGGGACAAAGGAGGCGATATGATGAACGCCAGCAACACCGCAACGAAGGCGGCCAGCGTCAGAACGCCGATCTGCGAGTTGGTGAACTTCCAGAAGAACGTGTTGATATAAAAGTTGAGCGCGAAGACGAGGCCGGTCGCGAGATTGAAGAAGATTGCTGCGGCGAGAAGAATCAGAAACGCCTTGTTGTTGAGCGTGGCGAACATCTCGCGGGCATATTGCATCAGCGTGAACGGCCGCGCAGCGGGTTTGCGGAAATAGGGGATGAATCGGTGCGTTCCGGCCGCCGAAACCAGGATGGCGACGAACATCACGATGGCCGCCGTGAGACCGTAATGGCTGTAACCTAGGGGGTTGAGCTGACCGACCGTGTGCGTTGCGTCGGCGTGCATGAACACGAGAAAGGCGAGCGCCGACATCGTCAGTCCGCCATACCAACCGAAGAAAACCCTGTAGCCGACAAACGACGTGCGTTCGTCATAGTCGTCGGTCAGCTCCGGAACGAGCGCCGAGCTGGGTATTTCGTAAAAGGTGATGAAGGTGCGCACGACGATCGCAACGACGATGAGATAGAAAAAGAGCGCATGCGGCGACCAGGCGGGCGGGTTCCAGAGCAGCAGGTAGCTGATGGCGACGGGCAGGGCGGACAAATACATCAGCGGATGCCGCCGTCCCCAACGCGTTCGGAGATTGTCCGACATGTGCCCCACGATGGGGTCGAGAAAGGCGTCGACGACCAGCGCGATGAAAATCGCCAGACCCACCAGTTGTGCCGGTACGTGCAGAACGAGATTGTAGAAGGGCAACAGGATCGTCTGGAAGCCGTTGTCTTTCACGCCGAAGGAGATCGAGCCCATCCCGTAGAAAGCTTTTGTTCTGACGCTTTTAAAGTCGCGTTCCACCGCGGGGTCCATGACCGGGACCGCACCGGTGGTGTCGCGTTTCGATGTATCGAGATTGGGCGCAGGGGCGCCGAGGCTCGGAGGGTCCAGGATGCTGTCAACCATGCTTCGAAAGTGTGGTATGGGGTTGGCGTCGCCGTCAACGGGCAGGCGCGTGTCTCATGAATTTTTGATGACCCGCGCAAACGGGCGGCAAACCGGCAGTTGCATGCGTAAGATGACGCATCGCGAATCTTGGTTGGGTACGTCATGGCTTCTCGGACTTTGACGACACTGCGAAATGGTCTGTGGTGCATCGCGTTGGGTGCGGTGGCGGCGATTGTCGCATTGCGCGTCTCGCCGTCTGCCGGTCTGTGGCTGCCGGCCGGCGCGGCCGTGGCTGCAGCGCTTCTGGTCTCGCTTCTGAGCAGCCGCGCCGATCGCAATATTGCCACGGTCGCAGCAGCTCAAAGCGATCAGATGCTCGCATTGCTGCCGCCGCTCGCGCGCGAAGTGCTGGAGCGCCTGCCCGATCCGCTCATGCTGCTGGATTCCGCAGGCCGCGTGATCTTCGCCAACAAGGCCATGGTGGCGGTCGTCGGCACCGACACGCAGCGCAAGCACGTGTCGGCCGTGCTGCGCACCCCGACGGTGCTGCAGGCGATCGACAAGACGGCCGCGAGCGGCGAACCTGCCGCGATCGATTTCTCGTTCCGCGTTCCCGTCGAGCGGCATTTCCAGGCCTATGTGACGCGCATCGAACAGACTCCGCGATTGACCGCGGTCTTGCTGCACGACGTGACGGCGGCCAAGAAATCGGAAGAGGCGCGCGCCGATTTCGTCGCCAATGCGAGCCACGAATTGCGCACGCCGCTGGCGGCCGTCACGGGCTTCATCGACACGCTCAAGGGGCATGCCCGCGACGACGAAGGCGCGCGCGAGAAATTTCTCGACATCATGGGCGTGGAAGCGGGCCGCATGCGCCGGCTGATCGACGATCTCTTATCGCTCACGCGCATCGAGCAGAACGAGCATGTCCCCCCATCCGGCGCAGTCGACATCGGCGAAGTCGTGCACGATGCGTCCGCGGCCCTTCAGGCTCTGGCGCGGCTCGACAACGTCACCATCGTCGTGGGCGATGCGGCGGGACTGCCGGCCGTAATCGGCGAGCGCGACGAACTGATCCAGCTTTTCCAGAACCTCATCCACAACGCGATCAAATACGGCAAGGTCGGCGGCCATGTCTGCGTCGGCTTCGCGCTCGCGCCGAGTTCCGCCACGCCAGCCGGTCGAAGGAGCCCGGGGAGCCTAGTGGCAGTCTCGGTCAAGGACGACGGGGAGGGAATCCCGCGCGAGGCGATCCCCCGGCTGACCGAACGATTCTATCGCGTCGATGTGAAGCGGAGCCGGGAGCGGGGCGGCACGGGCCTGGGGCTCGCCATCGTCAAGCACATCGTCAACCGGCACAACGGGCGGCTTCAGATCGAAAGCAAGGCAGGCGAAGGCAGCACTTTCACCGTGCTTCTGCCGGCCGTCGCGTCGGCGGAGACGATCGGCACCCCCCTTGTCGCAGAAATGTTATAATAGTGTCGCATAGCCGTGCCGGTCGGCGGCTAGCAAGGCGCCGGGCCAGATGCGCACGGGCGATTCGACCGTAATGTCCATGTTCAAAAAGACGCCGCCAAACGCGGCCGGAACCGAAGCGATGAGCGAACATACAGTCAAGGCCTTTACGGAACAGCTCGAGTCCCTGTCCGCGGGGGTGGCCCAAATGGGCGGCTTGGCGGAGGCCCAATTGGCCGACGCGATCGAAGCCATCGCCAAGCGGGACACGGGCCTGGCCGAGGCCGCGATTGCCGGCGATCCGCGCATCGATCAGCTGCAGCAGACGCTCGAGGATCAGGCGCTCAAGCTGCTCGCGCTGCGCCAGCCCATGGCGATCGACCTGCGCGAAACGCTGGCGGCCATCAAGATCGCGAGCGAACTCGAGCGGGTGGGAGACCTCGCCAAGAATATCGCCAAGCGCGCGCTTGTCCTGAACCGCGAGCCGCCCATCAGGCTCACGCAAAGCCTCGCGCGCATGGGCCGTGCGGCGCAGAACCAGCTCAAGGCCGTGCTCGATTCCTATTCCGACCGCGATGCGGCCGGCGCGGAATCGGTGTGGCGCAACGACGGCGAGATCGACGAGATTTACAACAGCCTGTTCCGCGAATTGCTGACATATATGATGGAAGACCCGCGCACGATCGGGCTGTGCACGCATCTGTTGTTCGTCGCCAAGAACATGGAGCGCACGGGCGACCACGCCACCAACATCGCCGAGACCGTCTACTACATGGTGACCGGTGGGCATCTGACCATGGATCGTCCCAAGGCGGACGTGACCAGTTCCACCACCGTCAAATTCGAGCGGCCATCGACATGACCCTGAAGCCCACCGTTCTGATCGCGGAAGACGAGGGGGCTCTCGTCACGCTTCTGCGCTACAATCTCGAGCGCGAAGGGTATCGCGTGCTGGAAGCGCAGGACGGCGAAGAGGCGCTGCTGATCGCCAACGAGCAGGGACCCGATCTCGTCTTGCTCGATTGGATGCTGCCGCAACTGTCCGGCATCGAAGTGTGCCGCCGGTTGCGCGGACGTCAGGAGACGCGCAACGTCCCCATCATCATGCTGACGGCGCGCGGCGAAGAGACCGACCGCATCCGCGGCCTCGATACGGGAGCCGACGATTACATCACCAAGCCGTTTTCGATGACGGAACTGCTTGCGCGGCTGCGCGCGGTGATGCGGCGCATTCGCCCGAGCCTCGCCGAAGACGTCGTGCGCATCGGCGATATCGAGATGGATCGCGCGGCCCATCGCGTGCGGCGCGCCGGCTCCGACGTGCATCTGGGCCCCACCGAATTCAAACTGCTCGATCATCTGATCCAGCATCCCGGCCGCGTGTTCAGCCGCGAGCAATTGCTCGATGCGGTGTGGGGTTCGGACGTTTATGTAGAAGCCCGCACGGTCGACGTTCATGTCGGTCGCCTACGCAAGGCGCTCAACACCTCCGGCGTGCGCGACCCGATCCGCACCGTGCGTTCCGCGGGTTACGCGCTCGACGACACATTCGTCGAGAGCCGCGCGTAACAAAGACGGTTGTCTGTGGCGCGCGCATTTGCCAAAGCCGACGAGATTGACGCATTTTTTGCGGGCTATCCGGAGTCCACTTCGCAGATTGCCCAAGCGCTCCGGCGACTGATTCTCCAAAACGTGGAAGGCGCGGAAGAAACGCTCGATCGTTCGGCGCGCGTGGTGGGGTATGGCTTCGGCCCCGGATACAAGGATACGGTCTGCGCCATCATTCCCAGCCTGAAAGGCGTGAAGCTGGGGCTCGCGCATGGCGCATCGCTGCCGGATCCGAAAAATATCCTGGCCGGCGCGGGCAAGGTTCACCGTCACATTGCATTTAACAGCGTTGCCGATGTGAAGCGCGCGAGCGTGAAGGCGCTTCTGAAATCTTCTTACAAAGCCTGGAAAATGCGCGGCGAAAGCAAGCAGCGCGCGTAGCGCCCGATTCACCAGATTCAAATCGTGATCGCACGGCGCCGCCAAACGACTCGGCTGTCGCTGCCGCAAATGCTAGTGTCGCGATGTCGGGGCTGGGGGGCTGCATCCTTCGCTGGAGAGGCGCCATGAAACATTCATTGACAATAGCCGGCACATTGTTTTTCGCGATCGCCGCAAGCACGAGCGCCGAGGCGCAGCAAGTCGGCACCTACACAGGAACCTCGGCCGACGGACAATATCTCGACTTCACTGTCGGCACGGATCCGAACACGAACAGCCTCGCAGTGCTCGAGGCCGGCATCAATTTCGATGCGGTCTGCAAGGGCGGATATCCCAACCTCCTCCAGAGTTGGGGATTGGGCTTCACGCAGGACATCACCGACCGCAAAGCCGCGATCGTGTTCCCCGGCCAGGACATCTACGTCACCGCAAATCTGGTTTTTTCCGGCAACGGCAACACGGTTACGGGGACGATCACCACGCGAGTTGTCGCCTTCGCGCCGTCAACGGCTGCGCCGACCAAGGCGGAATTCTGCGAATCGGCAAAGCAGGCCTTCACGGCAACCTATTCGGCCGACGCAGCAAAGCCGCCAACGCTCGCGCCGGGCACGACGATCCATTACCCGCCGGCCGCGAAGTAGCGAGCGACCGGCCGCCGGGTTCTATTTCGGCAGATAGTCGTTCGGTTCGACGAGCTTGTAGCCCGGCATTTCGCCGATGCATTGGCGCAGCAGAAATTCGTGGCCGGAGCCGAAGAACGCGACGATCCGACCGCCGGGCTTCGCAAGCTGGACGATGTTGGCGCAGATGTAGAAATTCCGCTTGTACCAGGCGGTGAGGAGATCCGCGCCAGGTTGCTCCGCGCCGCCGCCCACTTTCAACATGGTGCGATAGAACGCGTTGCCGTCCTTCGCCAGGACCGGTCCATTGAGCCAGCGCAGGACCTCGCTCACGGTCGCGGTGTTCAGCATGGTTTGCTGCTGCTGCACGAAGTCTTCGATCTTGGCGTTGGCTCCCGCGAGCACATCGTCTTCGCCATGGGCCTTGGCATAGGCCTGGACTGCGTCATAGGGGAAATCGCCATCGACATCGACGCCATGCACGGACGCGCCGCTAGCCTGCGCCAGGCGAAAGCCGAGCTGCACCACTTCGTTGTGCGACGGCGGGAGCGTACCCTTGAGATAGGGATCATAGCGTTTCGCGACGGTATCGGCGTCCCATTCGACATCGACCTCCGTCGGCCGGAAGCGCGCCAGCCCCGCAACGGCCGCCGCAATCTCCACCTGCCGTTTCGGCGCCAGCATGTCGTCGGATTGCACGTTGTGCAGGTCCTTGCCGGGATTGCTCATATGGAAGTCGCCCACGATCATCACCGAGACGGGCTCTCGCGCGAGCGCCGCAGTCGGCAGCGCCGCGACGAGGCAAATCAGAAGAAAACGAATGCGGGACATGGGATGGCCTTCGAAGAATGCACCCCGCACTCCTAGCACCCCCGGAGTCGGAATCGACGAATGCACCTGGCGCAGGGGTCTGCCGCGTTGCGGGAATGATTGAAAACGGCCGGCGACGTGCAAATTGAACGTTCAGCCCAGTTCCACAAACGCGACATAGGCCGCGAAGATGAGAGCGGCGAAGAGGTCGCTGATCATCGCGATATTTTCGTTCGCGTTTCTGTGGCTTACCGCAACATGGCGGATGCCGGCGATGCCGTAGAAAATCGCGGCGGCGAGCGCCACCGGCAGCACGAAACCGGGTTTTGCAAGCGAGGCGAGCCCGACGACACCCGTCGCGAGATTGGCCACGCCCAGTTCGCGCACGATGGGTAATGCGTCGTCGCTCTTGAGTCCGAAAATCTGTTCCGAGGTGAATCGCGGCTGGAACTGCTGGCGCAGGCCCGCAAGCGTCAACCTGACACCGGCGCTCCAGAACACGAACCACTTGCCTACCAGCAGCATGAGCGGAACCGTGCCGTGAAGATGCTCCCAGTAGATCGAGCCCGCCGGAAAGAGCAGCATCAACAACAGGACACTCAGGAAATACATCGCCGCGCTAGCTCTTGAGCTGCACAAGGCCCATGCGGTTTCCCGCGGGATCCTTGAACAGGACGAATGTTCCGGTCGGTATCGGAATTTTCGGAGTCACGATTTCGCCGCCTGAAGCCGCGACGTTCTTCATCGCCGCGTCGAGATCCGGCACGCCGATATAGATGATCTTCTCCGCCGGATCCTGGCGCAGCGCGCCGGAAAGAAGCGGCGTCTCGATTCCGTTCGCGCCGTCGATCTTCCAGCCGAAATTGCCCGCGTAGAAATCCTTGAGCTTCGCGGCATCGGGACCGGCAATGTCGAAGAACACGATAGGGGCTGCGGTGGTCATGGGAACTCCCGGCGAATCGGTGGTGAGGGACGAAGTCACGAGGAAGACACCAGCAACGGCAAGTAACGCCTGGCGCCTTCCCCGATTATCGCGCATTGGCCGGAATCGTAGCGTTTTTCCGAAACGGACGGAAGCCGCGAGAGCGGCAAATCCGTCCGCGAATTCTCTGTGCATCGTCGGCGGACTTCGCGTCGCGGGGCTCTGTCAAAATATGCGCAGATTTGTTACGACCTCGCTCGCCATCCGGCCGCCATCGAGGAGTGACACCATGGCTGAAATCATCGAAGGCGGCTGCCGCTGCGGCCTTATTCGCTATCGCGCGAACGTGGACAAATTGCCGAACGTCTACGCCTGCCATTGCCTCGACTGCCAGACCTGGTCGGGCAGCGCTTTCAGCCTGCAAATCATTCTTCCCGAGGACCGCTTCGAGGTGACGGGCGAGCCGCTTCTCTACGAACGCACGTCGCCCGAAAGCGGACGCATTTCGCGCCAACGCGGTTGTCCTGTCTGCATCTGCCGCGTCTACAACACCAACAGCGCGCGACCCGGATTCGTCACGCTCCGCGCCGGCACGCTCGACCGCAGCAAGGAACTGAACGTCGTGGCCCATATCTGGACCAAGCGGAAGATGAAAGGAATCGTCATTCCCGAAGGCGTGCCGAGCTGGCCGGAAGGCGCGCCGCCGTCAGATTTCATCGCCGCGCTCACCCGCGGTTGAACGGAATGGTCCAGCAGGAAATTTTCCCGGCGCGGAATCCCTGTGTGGAAACCGGGGACTACTGTCCGACGGCTTTTCGTTGCGGCTTCACACGAAATGCCAGTCCGAAGCGTGCGAGTCGAATGCGGCAAGCGATACGTCGCGCAGGACGATCGTGTCGTGCGCATCCAGGCTGATGACCGTATCGCCCTCGGCGTTCTGCACGGCATGGGCTTCCAGTTCCGCGGCGTTGGCGAAGTCGTTGTGGTCGAACACCAATGTGTTCGCGCCCGGCGTGAAGCCCGCAATTGCGACGTGGCCGAAAGCTCCGTCGAAACGGAAGGTGTCATGCGACGTTCCCGCAAGGATCGAGATGTTTGTGTTCTCGCCGGTACTGGCAATCGTTTGGCCGCTCTGCTCGAGATAAACGTCGAAGCTTCCGGCGGTCTCGATCGTGATGACAGGCGCCGCAGGCGCGTTCGTGGCGATATCCGTTCCGCCGTTCCCGTCGGATTTCACTGAGAATGAATCGCCGGAGTAGCTGCTCGACAACTGAAGGGTGGCCACCGTCGTCGTGCCGTCGGTGATTAGGAGCGCGTCCCCGCTCTTGAGTGCGGCCTTGGTGGCCGTGATGCCCAACAGGTCGATCGTGTCGGAAGTGGCGAAGCCGCTGATGACGGCGGCGAAGCTCGATGGGTTCAGCAAATCGAGCGTGGCGTTGCCTCCGTTGAACACCATCGTCAGGGAGGATGTGGCCGAGGAATCGAATTCGAGCCCGGCATAGGCATCCACCTGCGCCGTCCCCGTGCCGCCGACCGCGTCATGGAAATCGATCGTTCCGCTAGATGCATTGATGGTGCCCGTGTTGTCAAACGTCGCATCGACGTTGCTGAACCCGACCCCGCCGATCTTGGCGAACGTGCCGGCGTTGTTGAACGTATTGCCGGAGCCGCCACCTATGGCGGCGTCGTCCGTCGTGAGATTGAAGTCTTTGGAGGCCGCGTTGTCGATGATCGCGGCGTTGGAGAGTGAGATCAGACCGCCGTCGTTCACAGTTCCGCTGTTCTGCCATGTCGCGCCTGTGAGCTGTGCCGCCGTGAAGTCGGTTTGATCGGAGACCGTCGTCGTACCGCTGGTGGCGACGATTCCGTCGCCACCGAAAGCGGCCTCGCCACTGCTGCCGCCGAACGTGTCGGTTCCCGACAGCGTAAGGGTATTGCCGGTTGCGGGCGAAAGCTCCGCGCCGGAAATCAGGATGTTGCCGCCGAGGTTTACGGTGGAAGATACCGTTCCAAACGTTCCGCCGCCCAGCTCGATCGCGGCGGCATTCGAGGTGGCGAACGTTCCACCCAGGGAGCCGCCGTCAGTGAACTCGAGTATGCCGCTGGAGGCGCTTACGGTGCCGGTGTTGTTCAGAATCGCGGCGACAGCGCTGGTTGCGTTGCCGCCGGTCTTGGAGAGAGTGCCGGTGTTGTCGAAAATGTTGCCGGAGCCGCCGCCTATGACGGCGTCGTTCGTGGTGAGATTGAAGATGCCGGCGGCCAGGTTGTCGATGATCGAAGCGTTGGAGAGGGAGATCAGTCCGGCGTCGGTCACTGTTCCCGAATTTTGCCATGTGGCCCCATTGAGCTGGGCTGCCGTGAAGTCGGTTTGATCGCTGACTGTGGTCGCGCCGCTGGTGGCGACGGTCCCAGCGCCGCCGAGGTTGGCCTCGCCATTGCTGCTGCCGAACGCATCGGTCCCGGAGAGCTTCATCGTGTTGCCGGTGGTCGGCGAAAGCGTGCCGCCGGAAACGAGAATATTGCCGCCGAGCGTGACGGCGGAAGATATTGTTCCAAACGTTCCGCCGCCAAGCTCGATGGCGCCGGAATTCGACGTGGCAAATGTTCCACCCAACGAGCCGCCGTCGGTGAAGTCGAGTATGCCACTGGCCGCACTTACCGTGCCGGTGTTGTCCAGGGCCGCCGCGACCGTGCTCGTCCCGCTGCCGCCGGTTTTGGCGAGCGTGCCGACGTTGTCGAATGTGTTGCCCGAGCCGCCACCTATTGCGGCGTCGTCCGTGGTGAGATTGAAGACGCCGGCGCTCAGGTTGTCGATGGTCGAAGCGTTGGAAAGCGAGATCAGTCCGGCGTCACTCACCGTTCCAGAATTTTGCCAAGTCGCCCCATTGAGCTGCGCCGACGTGAAGTCGGTTTGATCGGAGACCGTCGTTGTGCCGCTGGTCGCGACAATCCCGGCGCCGCCGAGCGTGGCCGCGCCGTTGGTGCCGCCGAACGTATCGGTTCCGGACAGCGTCATTGTATTGTCGGTCGCGGGCGAAAGCGAAGCGCCGGAAACAAGAACGTTGCCACCGAGCGTGACGGTGGACGTCACTGTCCCAAACGTACCGCCGCCGAGCTCGATGGTGCCGGAATTCGACGTGGCAAACGTTCCACCCAGCGAGCCGCCGTCAGTGAAGTCGAGGTTGCCGCTGGACGCACTAACCGTGCCGGTGTTGTTCAGAGCTGCTGCGACGGCGCTGGTTCCGCCGCCGCCGACCTTGGCGAGCGTGCCGACGTTGTCGAACGTGTTGCCGCTGCCGCCGCTGATGTCCGCGTCGTCCGTGGTGAGATTGAAGGTGCCCTCGGCCAGGTTGTCGACGGTCGAAGCGTTGGCGAGAGAGATCAGTCCGGCATCAGTCACCGTTCCGGAATTTTGCCACGTGGCCCCGTTCAGTTGTGCAGACGTAAAGTCGCTGTGATCGACGACTGTAGTCGCACCGCTGGTGGCAGTCGTACCGGCGCCGGCGAGCGTGGCCGCGCCGTTGGTGCCGCCGAACGTATCGGTTCCGGCCAGCGTCATAGTATTGTCGGTTGCAGGTGAAAGCGTTGCGCCGGAAACGAGAATGTTGCCGCCGAGCATCACGGCGGAAGATACTGTTCCAAACGTGCCGCCGCCAAGCTCGATGGTGCCGGCATTCGAGGTGGCAAACGTTCCACCCAGCGAGCCGCCGTCGGTGAAGTCGAGGTTGCCGCTGGACGCGCTTACCGTGCCGGTGTTGTCCAGAACCACGGCAACGACACTCGCGCCCGCGCCGCCAGTCTTGGCGAGCGTGCCCGCGTTATCGAAAGTGTTGCTGGAGCCGCCGCTCATGGCGCCGTCATTCGTGGTCAGACTAAAGACACCGCCGGCCAGGTTGTCGATGGTCGAGGCGTCGGAGAGGGAGACCAGTCCACCGTCATAGACCTTGCCGGTGATTTGCCACATCGCGCCATTGAGCTGTGTCGACGTGAACCCGCTGTGATCGACAATCGTTGTCGTGCCGCTGGAGGCGACCGTGCCGGCGCCGGCGAGTGTAGCCGCGCCGTTGGCGCCGCCGAACGTATCGGTTCCGGACAGCGTCATCGTGTTGCCGGTTGCGGGCGAAAGCGTCCCTCCGGTCACGAGAATGTCGCCGCCGAGCTTTGTGGACGTCGAAACGGTCGCGAACGAACCGCCGCCGAGCTCAATAGCAGCATCGTTCGATGTGCTGAAAGTTCCGCCCAGGGAGCCACCGGCTGTGAAGTCAAGCGTTCCGCTGGACGCACTCACGGTGCCGGTGTTGTCCAAAACCTCTGCAACGATACTCGTACCTGCGCCGCCAGTCTTGGCGAGCGTGCCCGCGTTTTCGACCGTGTTGCCGGAGCCGTTCATGCCCGCATCATCGGTGGTGAGATTGAAGACGGCTTTTTTTTCGTTGTCGATGATCGAGGCGCCGGAGAAAGACACCACGCCGCCGTCGTTGATCGTTCCCGTGTTTTTCCAGTCCGCGGAATTCTGGAGCTGTGCTGCGGGAGAGTCGTTTTGGTCGGGGATTGTCGTCGTGCCGCCGGTGGTCAGCGTCGCCGCGCTGATCGAGAATTCTCGGGAGAAACTTGCGCCGTCCGTTATTGTGAGCGAGCCGCCGGACATAACGAAGGAGTCGTCCCCGACTGCCAGCGAATGGATGGTCGAGGTGCCGCTGCTGAAGGTGATGGTCTGAGAATTCCTCGTACTGATCAGCACGTTATCGCTGGAGTCGGGCAGTCGATTGAGGCTCCAGTCGGTGGTTGTGCTCCAGTTCCCGCTTGCGTTGACGTCCCAATAGATGGTCGGAGCGGCTTGCGGCAGTACGGCCAAATGCACCTGACCGGGAGAAATCGTGGTCCATGAAGGCTGCAGCGAAAGTGCGAAAGCGGCGATCGACCGTTCCGAAGAAGGAATCGCATCCCGATTCAAATCATCGCTCTCGGCTGACAACGGTTCTGTTATCGTCGCGGCAACAATATTTTCTTTGAAATCGTCCAGCATCTCATCCCCCATTTTTTCAAGAAATGCCTTCGATCCGTAACAAGCGCACGCATACTGTGTCAACTTCCGGGAGAAAATGCAGCTGCACGCAATCCCAAGCCGGTGATATCCAAGCTAACGCCAGATGGCGCCGGCCGCGAGGAGAATAAAACCCGCGACTGCCGCTGCGATGCGCACAATATGGAACGCGCTCCAGCGATCACGAAGGCGTTGCCAATCTTTCGGCAGTGTCGGCACGGTCCATGTCACGATCCGTTTGACGATGGGAACCTCGATGATCGCGGTCACGAGCAGGGCGACGACGAAGAGTGCCAATGCCGCGAGCGCCGGATAGAAGATATCGGGTCGCGCGCCGAACGAAACGAAAAGCAGTGCCGCGATCGACAACAATCCCGCCGGCATCAGCGCGGTCATGACGGACGCCATGTTGTCGTTCAGCCGCCGTACGATCGCGAGAAAAACTTCCGGCTCGAAAGTATGGATCGATCGGGTCAAGGCAAGCCACGGTCCCACGAACATGCCGGTGACCCAGGCCGCGAGAACGAGGCTGACGAGCTCGCAGATCTTCAGAGCCATGCGCTCCTCCTTTCCATTCGTCGCCGTCAGCTTAATTGAGCCGCGGAGCGCCTAGTAGTCTGGAGGCGGGCGAGAGATCGGAGCCCGAGGGGCGCCGCTAATTCGCCGTCGCGGGACAACGTGATACGGAATTATAGCCTGTTGTTCCGGAAGGTACGCGCCGCCGTTCCGGGTTTCAGCATTGCAGGCCCGGCGCGAATGGTGCCGGGCCATAGTTGTGCTCATCAGACGGCGAGTGGGATCTGGGAAATCGGCTCGCTCGCGCAAGTGCCGTTTGCCATCCTGCTCTGTTGCGGCGCGGCGAGCCACAATCGGTTGACACCTCGCCGGAGCGGTGGAATCATCCAACTACCAGGGGTTGAGTGACGCTTAAATCTGCAATCGACGTAGGCGGTATTGCCGCGCGAATTCCTGTTTGTTTGCGTAGGTTCGGCGTTGGCGAAAGCTCTGCACTTCGAACTTTCCGGCGCCGGCTCCAAATTTGCACACTACGGAGCGTGACAGATGAGAAGTTTGATCGGCCGCTGCACCCTGGGTGCCGTTTTTTTCCTTGCCGGGATCGGAGTCGCACAAGCCGCGCAAATTCAAATTCAGTTGCGCGGCGACGGCAATCCGAACAACGATTACATCGCCTGGGCGCCGGTTCCGGCGACGATTCGGGTGAGCGATCCCTCCGGCCTGGATGGCGATCTTCCCGTGGTCCTGTCCGACGCGGCTGCGGGCACCGATTGCAGCACGACGCATCGCGGTGCCGTCTTGTTCGCCAATAGCTTGACGCCTGGGAAGACTGCCGATCAGAGCACGCTCGCGCTGACGCTCCCGAAAAACGGCCAACCGGTCGCATTTTTCGTGGCAGGGAAATTCGGCTGCCCGAGCACCGGCGCGAAAGATACCGCTATCGTCGCACGCACCGCCACCGGCGCCGAAGTGGGCCGTCACGATATCATGGTCCGCATCCGCAAGGACGCCTCGACCCTGACTTCGGACGAACGGCAGATTTTCCTTTCGGCGCTACGAGCGATGTACTTGCGCCCTTCCGCGGACGCTCGTTCGTATGAAGGATTCGTGCGCACACATCGCGTGGCTGCGATAGGCAAGGAGCAGAACGGTGCGGATCGCTATCTCGATCAAGCGCACGGCGGACCTGCATTTCTTGCGTGGCATCGCGCGTATTTGTTGGAATTCGAGCGCGAGTTGCAGAAAATCGACCCGCGCGTGGCATTGCCCTATTGGCGAATTTGGCAGCCACAAACGACGATGCCGTCCCTGCCTTTCACGACGGATTTCCTCGGCAAGAATTCCGTCAACCCGAACAGCCAAGAACCGGAGTTGACGTCATTCGACGGTGACAATCCGTTGTTCGGATGGACAATGCCGTACGGAAACGATGGCAATCCGTCAACGCAACCGATCTCCATGTCGCGCTTCACGGTTGATTGGCGTCATCCCGAAAGCTACTCGATCACGACCCCAGACCAACTCCACGCGCTATTGGCATTATCCTCGTTCATGCCCTTCGCGGCGGCAGCGCCGCCTTACAGCGCTATGGAGTATAGTCCCCACAATATGGGCCACAACGCGACCGGCCCGTGGATGCAGAATTGCAAGATATCGCCGAGCGATCCGATTTTTTGGTTGTTCCACAATGAGCACGACCGTTTGTGGGCGGAATGGCAATATCTGCACGATCGCTTCGATAATACCGGCACCGATCGCGATGCCTATTACATCATACCGCAACAGAAACCCGGCGATAGTAATTACGGCCACTTCGATCCCACTGCACCGAAGTGCAACATCGGCGGCTGGAATTGCCCACCCTTTGGTCACAATTTGTTCGATACGATGTGGCCGTGGGACGGGATCACCGGATACAGTTCCGGTGACGTGATGGCACGACGCCGGCCGCCGACCGCAGAAATGGGGCCGTTCCCGAAATCGGACGTCGCGGGACTATGGCCGTCGGCGCCCGCGAAGCCGCGCCCCGCCAACGTCATCGATTACGCCGGCGTCACCAATCGTCGCAACGATCTGGGTTACGGGTATGACGATGTTCCGTTTGGAGCGGCTCAGCCGGCGGCGGTGAGCGCGGCGCTCGTCGCAATGACTGCGATGCCGAAGTCGAAAAAAGCCGGTCCCATGGCGGCGCTCGACATGCTCGAGGCGAAACAGGACCCGGCGTTCCTGACCGATGTGCGGCACATCCTTGAACGGCGCAATGCGGCCCAGCCGGCGCTGTCGCAACGGGCACTCGCCGCTCTCGATATACAAATGTTCACCGATTCCTCTCTGATGGAAGAACACCCCAAGGAGATCATGGCGATTGCGGAGAGTGCGCTTAGCCATCCGGACCCGCGCACGCGTAGCGCCGCGCTGCACCTGCTCCTCGATATGAACGACAAACACGCAGTGCATGTGCTTCTCGCAGCGCTCGCCAAACCTGCTGCGCCGGGCTTTTCGCGCGCCGAGGCAATCCGCGAATTGGGAGGAGTTGAAAATTTCACCTATGCCGCTGCGATCCGACCTTATCTACATTCGCCAGACGCCGGCGCGCGTCTTGCGGCGATCGAGGTACTGGCGGGCGACACCGCCAGCCTTACCGAGCGCGAGGCGATCCTCGCCGACCGCAAGACTCCATTCGAATTGCGCGAAGCGGCCTTGGACAGCCTTGTGCTGAACAACCCCGCGCTGCCGGCGCAGGCGGGCAAGCTTGCCGCCGATACAGGCGAGGCTCCGGCATTGCGCTCTCGCGCAATCGCGGATATCGGCGCTTACGTGCTGCAGAATCGCGAGCGCGTTTCCGACCGGGACATGGCGAATTTGCGTAGTCAGGTTGCCGCGCTCGGTGAGGCCGGACTTCCGCGCCTTTTGGTCGAGAATGTCGAGGCCGCAATCGATGCCGCTTCGGCGCACCACTAAACCTGCAAAGGAGCACATCATGCCCGGTTTTGCCGACGTGAAAGCCATTCTCGACACGATCAAGGACAACTTCGATTGGGACAGCGTGCTGCAGATCCACTCTGCGAACGGTACGCATATGGAAAATCCGCTCGACTGGCAGACCAAGGCGCAGTTGCAGCAGGCCGTAGTGTGGCGGTACGAGGGCAATCCCCAGCAACCGGTCCCGTATCGCCTGATCGACGTTTCGGGTGGGAAAAAGGCCGCAGACACCTATCTCATCAAGGCGCTCAGCGGCCCCTTCGCGAAGCAGGTTAACATGGGGACCTATCCGCGCATGCCGAACGGGGGGCCGTATCTTTCCCCAACCGACATCCAGACAATTGCGGACTGGATCGATGCGGCCATGCCCGATTAGTGCCCGTCTCATTCATTGGAACGGCCGGCATGCGGACCCCGAAAACATTCGCACTGTATCGGGGAAGTCGGTTTGCCCGCACGAATGTCGTTCACGATCCCGCTGTGCGGCGTCGCGGGCTGCATCTCGCCGCTTACCGCCGTCTGAAATTTATTCTCAGAACTTGACTCGCACGCCGGCCCAAATGCCGAAGGGCTGTGCCGGCACGATGAAGCGGGGGGTTGTGAACTGGGGAAACGCGCCGTTGCCCGTGGGATCGCCGTAGAGGCCGAAAGTCGAATAGCGCTTGTCGAGGATGTTCTCGCCTTCGACATACACATTCAGCGATTTCGTGAGCTGGTAGTCTGCTTCGGCGCCGAACACGACATAGCCGGGCAAAGGCGGCTGCAGATTGGCTTCGTCGCCGCGAAGATATTGCGAGGATTCGAGTGTCGCGCTGATCGCGACATGCAGCAACGGCGTCGCCTCGTAACCGAGATTGAATTTCGCCGTCGAGCGCGGGATGGCGGGAATGCGGTCGCCCGGCTTGACATAAATGTTGCCGTTGACGTCTGCCGCGGGATTGTCCTCGCTCGGATCCGTGAACGCGGACTGGAACGTCGCATCGACATAGCCGTAATTGGCGCGGAAATCGAAATTCTGCCATGTGGCGTCGGCGGCGATGTCGGCGCCGATGCGCTGCGTGTTTCCCACATTGGCGAAGAAGCCCGAAGCGATGGTGGGCCCGGAACTCTCGAAGATAATGTCGTTCTGATTTCGCGTCGCGAAAACATCCGCCGACCAGACGAGCGTGACGCCGTCGAAGGCGGCATTGCCCTTGGCGCCTGTCTCCACCGTTTGCGCGATCACTTGGCGCAGGCCCGGATCGGACAGAAAACTCAGCGGAAACACGCAAGGCTGAAGGGGATTGGCGCAACTCAGTTCCGCAGCCGTCGGCGTGCGGCTCGATTGCTCGAACTCGACATAGGTGCTGATATTATCGGCGGCATGCCAGACAAGCTCGGCGGCAGGATTGACGCCTTCATATTCGTGATTGCCGGTCAGCGCCGTGCCGAGTCGATCCTGGAGATTGACTTCGTCGAAATGGTAGCGGCCCGAAAACTCGAGAGACAATGACGGCGTCAGATCGAACGAGTCCTGCGCATAAAGGCCCTCATCGACATTGACCGAGTCGAGCTCGACCTGAAATTCCGATCCGCCCAGATAAATGCCGATCGGCACGGCCGTTACGCCGCCGGGTTGATATGTCAGGTTCGATAAGATCGTGTTCGAAGCGAAGCCTGTATAGGCGCGGTCGAACGAATTTCCGACGACGAAACTGTTGTCGTGGCCGAACAGGGTGCCGGTGAGGTCCACTTCTGCCGAGCCGCCGAAGGCAGTCGTCGAAATCGTTTCGATGGGATCGTCACCGGCGCCGCCGATGCTGGTGGGAACCGACCCGCCGGCGGTCGTTACCAGCGGGTCGCCGTTGTCGTCGCACAGAATTGTCGGTCGCGAGGCGCAAGGCGCAAAGCCGGAGGCGCCGCCGTTCTGCGTCGCGATATGCGTGGCGCGCGCATAAATCGATCCGCGCAAAACGAACTGGGACGAGAAATCGTATTCGCCGCGACCCTGCAGCAGGAAATCCGCGTCGTCGGCCGTATCTGGTGCGGCGAAAGAGGCTTTGGGGGAATCCTGAACCGGCACGGCGGCATTCTCGTTCAACTCGTCCGTGACCAGGGTCAGGCTGATGCCCGCGCTGCCGCGCGTGGAGCGCACCGCGAAATCGCCATAGGCCTGATAGACCTGCGATCCCGACCGCCACCGCCAGCCGGAATCGTCGATCGCCGTCGCGCCCAAATAGAATGCCTCGTTGCCGGTGGACTGCGCCGTTTGGACGACGAGCCGCGCGCGGCCATACGAGCCGCCGGCGACATCGGCCTCTTCGCCTTCCTCCGCGTCGAATCCCGTCTTCATGTTGAGCACGATGGCGCCGCCCAGCGCGTTCAGGCCGAACACCGGATCCGAACCCGGCACTACGTCGATGCTGCGGATGGCGAAAGACGGAACGAGGTCCCACAAGACCGTATCGCCGAAATGCTGGTTGATGCGTGTGCCGCCTTGATAGATCGCAAGCCCCTGCGGTGTGCCGAGCACAGGCGACGCGTCGAAACCGCGATAAAGCAAATCTTCCTGAAATGGATTGGACTCGGTATCGGAAATGGACACCGAAGGCACGAACTGGTTGATCAGCGCGGTCGCGGTGTCCGCATGGGACGCGGCGATGTCTTCGGGACTGACGCTTTGAACATCCGCCGGCGCGGTGCCGATGACGATGACGGTCTCGGGATTTTCGGCTCGCGCGGCTCCCGTCGAAATGACGAAAGCGGCAATCAGGATTCCAAGCATTCCCTGACTTGCCATCCCGATCCCCATACTGCGCACGCTGGCATATCGGCATACCGGTTAAAATTCGGCCGGTCCCGGCGACCGGCGCCAAATTAGTCAAATCTGCGAATGATAATCAAGCTTAAGAGTATGGGGGTGCAAATTGGGGTGGTGCCAGGCTCTCGGTCGCGCCGTCGCTTGCGGCGACAGGAGCTTTTACGATTTGAGCGCGGCGGCATAAATCGCGCGCCTTGCCGGGGTCGGATCGAGGTGGAATAAACTCGCGGCCATGAACCGCGCATGGATAACCCTCTTGTGGCTTTGTCTTTGCGCGGCGGTTTGCGCGGCCGGACCGCCCACCATCCATGTCGGTACGCTCACGCTCACCTTCTGCATCGCGCAATATGACGCGTATTGCGGCAAATTGCTTCGGCCGCTCGATCCCGACCATCCGTCCAACGGCAAAGTCCCCATCGGTTTCGAATATTACCCGCGCACGGATCGCGCGCGCGCGTCGCTCGGCACAATCATCGCGCAGGAAGGCGGCCCGGGTTATTCGACCACGGGCTCGCGCGACGGCTATGTGCGCCTGTTCACGCCGCTCAGGAACCGCCGCGACATTCTTTTGATCGACAAGCGCGGTACCGGCCGCTCCGGCGCCATCGATTGCGGCCACCTGCAGAAAGGCGGCGGGCTCGCGGCCGTGCGCGCCTGCGGCGCCGCTCTCGGTCAGGCCGCGTGGCTCTACAGCTCCATCTATGCCGCCGACGATGTGGCGGCCATACTCGAGGCCTTGCAAACAGGCAAGGTCGATTACTACGGCGATAGCTACGGCACATTCTTCGGCGAAGTGTTCGTGACGCGGCATCCCCAGCTGGTGCGAACCGTCGTTCTCGACAGCGCTTATCCGGTGCTGGGCGAAACGCCTTATTTCCAGACGGAAATCGAAAACGGACCGGTCGCGTTTTCCATCGCCTGCGCGCGCTCGCCTTCCTGCGAAGCGCTCCGCGGCACAGCGAGCGCGCGTTTCAAGAAGCTGCTGCAAGCGTTGCGCACGACGCCGGTGACGGGCAACGCGCCGGGAGCCAATGGCGAGATCGAGACGGTCACGGCAGACGCCGGCGCGCTGTTCACGATCGTGGCGAATGCGGGCAACAATTTCACCGCCTATCGCGATATCGACGCCGCGGCGCGCGCCTATCTCGGATCGCGCGATCCCGTGCCGCTGTTGCGGCTGGTGGCGGAAGCGATCGACGGCGAAGATACGGGTGGGCCGCCCAACCAGTTCAGCACCGGGCTCGAAGTGGCCGTCGAGTGCGCCGATTACAAGCAGCTTTACAACATGCGCGACGAGGGGAATGCGCGCCACACGCAGTATCTCGCGCGCCTCTCGGCAACCGAAGCAAGCGATCCCGGAATCTACGCGCCGTTCACGCTGCCGGAGGCGATCGGCGCCGTGACGAATCCGGAAGGGTTGAATCTGTGCCAGGCGTGGCCCCAGGCGCCCGGTTTTGCGACACCGGGATTCCCCGTGCCCGCGAACGCAGCGTTTCCGAAAATTCCGGTGCTGGTGCTGTCGGGCGAACTGGACACAGTCACCTCGCCGACGGAAGGCCGCTGGACAGCGGCGCTGTTCCCCAATGCGCAATATGTCGAAGTGCCAAACGAAGTTCACGAAACGGCCATCGGCAATGGCGGCGTGAACGTGCCGCCTTTCGGCGGCGATCTCGCGCGGTGCGTGGGACCGATGGTGCTGTCTTTCGTGAAGTCAGGCGGCGCGAGGCCGGACCAATCCTGCCTTCCCGCGATCAGGCCCGTGCGCACCGTGCCGGTGTTCGCCGCCAACTGGCAGGGCGTGGCGCCTGCGATCGCGGATAAAGGCAACGCCGCCGGCGCATCGGGACTCGCATTGGCCTCCGCCGTGACGGAAACCGTGGGTGACGCGTTCGCGCGCTACGGCGTCTCGACCGACGACGTGATTCAGGGATTGCGCGGCGGACGTTTCACGATTTCGCCGATCAAGCGCGGCTATGAGTTCAAACTGAAAGAGCTGAGCTGGGCATCCGACCTCACCGTTTCGGGCACCATCGATTGGGATCAATTGACGGGTCTCGTCGTGGCGAATGTGAGCTTCGCGGCGCCGGGACATGCCGGCACGCTCCGGATCGTCTGGAACGACCGGCAAACCGACGCGCAAGCCGCACTCCACGGACAGATCGACGGACAGGAAGTCGCCGCCACGCGAATCGCGCCGTGAACGGAAGCAGGTGAGGACGTGGGGAGTCTTTCCCCTCCCCCCGTCTGTTTGGATGGAAGAGATAGGTGCCAGGTGTTCAGGGATATGGGTGACACATTTCGAGGCGACGGAGTAGTCAGCCCAGGATTTCAATGGGCTCCGCCGTGAGCGTGACCGATTTCGACTTGAACCAGTCATTGTCCTGCTCTGGGACGAACGCTTCATCTTCCTTCCAGGGATCGAGCGACAGGTAGAAATATCCGTCGTCCGTCCATAGGCATTTCACCATCGCGATCTGCTGCGGCGTGTATTCGCTCGAAAAATTGTAGTCGAACGCAACGCTCCCGCTTAGTTCCAGATTGTAAACATTCCCGTTGCGTGCGTGGAATACCAGGTTGACGACGCATTGCGATTCGACTTCGCGGATGGACAGCCTGACGATATGCCCGTCGCGAACGGAGTTCGCGCCCTGAAGAAACTTCACCGCCTCTCGATCTGCAAGCTGTATCAGTGCCATCTCCGATGTATAGCCGAATTAAATCGCGTTGGGACCGCCAATTCAATGTGCACCTTTGGCCTCGAACGTGATCTTCAAGCGCGTTCCGGTCGCGCGGGCATATCGGCGAAGCGTGTTGACGGAAGGATTGCCCTGGCCGCCCTCCAGGCGCGCGACGGCCGGTTGCGATGTGCGCATGCGTCTGGCGATTTCTTCCTGCGAAATATCCGCGCTTGTGCGCGCCTTGATCAATTCGGCTGCCAGTGTGAACTCATCGTCCAATGCCGCGTAGGCCGCGCGATAGGCCGGGTTCTTTCGCCATTTGACGAAACTCTTTTCGACCGGGATCGGTTTGCGACTCATAAAACCTCCTTTGCGCGCTCCCGCGCCAATTCCAATTCTCGTTTCGGCGTCTTTTCGGTTTTCTTGACAAATGTGCGCAAAATCACGACCCGACGCCCGGAGGCAGTCGTGTAAATCGAGCGCGCAATGCCATTTCGCACCGTAAGCCGCATCTCCCGGAGTTTGCTCTCGAGATGTTTGACATAGGGCTCGCGCACCATTTCCAATCCGTGATCCCGGATCAACGCCACAATCCGTTCGAACTTGGCTCGCATATCGGCCGGCAACGCATCGAGCTCGGACTGAGCGATCGAATTCGCGAATAGAACCGACCAGCTTATTCGCCCTCCGCGTTTATACCATAAATGATATAGGTTTGAGGTGCAAGCGGATTGTATGAATTCGAGCCGGCGACACCTCGCTCATTCATCCTCGCGCACGCACCGGCTCAAGCGGCGCGTCGATGACTTCTCCTCGCCGCGTCCGTTCGGCCGCTACAGCAGCTTCAGGATCGGCGCGGCGATCTTCTCCGGCTTGGTCAGCGGCGCGTAGCGCGCGACGACTGTGCCCGCGCGGTCGACGAGGAATTTCGTGAAATTCCACTTGATCGTACCGGTGCCGAAAATGCCTTTCTTCTCGCGCTTGAGGTGGCGCCACAGCGGATGGGCCGTGTCGCCGTTCACGTTGATCTTCGCAAACATCGGAAAGCTTACGCCGTAATTGCTGGCGCAGAAACTGCCGATCTCGCTTTCGCTCCCCGGTTCCTGCCGGCCGAACTGGTTGCACGGGAAACCCATCACCAGCAGGCCCTGCGGATGCAGCGTCTTGAAAAGCGTTTCCAGCCCGTCATATTGCGGCGTGAATCCGCATTTGCTCGCGGTGTTGACGATCAGCAGAACCTGTCCGCGGTAGTCCGCGAGCGAAACCTCCCGGCCGTCCAGGGTCTTCGCCGAATAATCGAAGATCGCGCTCATCGCTTTACACTCCCGCTTCGAGCGCGAACCCGATTGTCCTCACCCGTGCATGCGGCCCCGGTCGCGCCGCAGCTGTTGCGGCTGATACGCCTTGCGCGCATGCGCTTCGCAATAGGGCGAACCGTTTTTGGGCTTCCTACCGCAGAAATGGAATTCGTTTTCGGCGGGATCGCCGATCGGCCAGCGGCACATGCGGTCGTTGATGGTGAGAACGGTGGCGAAATTGCCGTCGTCGAGGATCACGGGATCCTCTTCCACCACGGGGGGCTCCGGCGCATGCACCCGCATGGACACCTTCGGCGTCAGCGGCAGGCGCGGACGTTCGCTGCGGGATGGGCTCGCGCGGCCGGCCAGACCCAGGCGGTGAACCTTGCCGATTACGGCATTGCGGGTGACGCCGCCCAGCACGCGTGCGATCTGGCTGGCCGACAGGCCTTCGGTCCAAAGCGATTTGAGTTGCTCGACCCTTTCGTCCGTCCACATGAAGGTGTCCTCCTTGGGTACAATATATCGTATCAAGGAGAAGAACGCGCACAAGGCCTGAGGGTGCGTTACCAGCCCTTGTCCACAGAAACCGAATCGGAGGTAAAAATGCGAAAACCTATGGCTGCCTCAAGAATAAGACGATTGCATGCGGTATCTGAAAGCGCGCGCCTCCGAGCGTTTCCAGCGGCGGGCGGCCCATCGCGCTTAGCGCTCATCTTTCTGAAGCTTTAGGCTTGCGGCGACACCGATTCGACGGTCAAGATCGAATGCCAAGATCCCGCAAACAACATCTTGAAAGGACCCAGGCATGGCAGACCAACCCGTTGCGCACGTGGGCGAAAATTCGCCCGAAGAAGTTGCCTTTAAGCTGTTTCACGAACTGGCCAAATACGACCAGCCGGCCAATGCGAAGAGAGACTGGTTTCTCGATCTGTATGCGGAATGCCTGCAAACGGTCCGGAGCCCAAGCGTAAGGCTGAAGAAGGCCGAGAAACCTCACGGATAGGCCGTTTGCCGGCGGCGTCGTGCCGGAAAGCCTCAAAATTGCGCTGTTTGTGAACTGGGGTTTGGACAAGAGCGGATTTCGGATTTCCAGGCGCGGCGGCGGATCGACCGACAACGGTCACACCAAAACGTCTGCGCTTCCTGTTCAGAGGGCACCTGTGTCGCTAGGCTGTGCGGAATGGATGGGCCCCCATCGAACTCAGAAGAGGTAAGAAATGACCAACTTTCGCAACCCGACGCTCGCGTTTTCAGTCTTATGCGCAATGGCTGTCAGTACGGCGGGATGGGCGCAACAGGCCGGCACCTATACCGGGACTTCGGCCGACGGACAGACCGTCAGCTTCACAGTCGGCACCGACAGCGACAACGACCTCGCCGTGACCGGCGCCAGCATTGGTTTTCAGGCTCCATGCAAAGGTGGCACCATGCCGACCCTTTATTCCGGATGGGGCTTTGGGACGGACGCTGTCATCTCGGCCCATAAAGCCAACATGGTCGCCGCGGATCCCTATTTCTACATCACCGCAGATCTGAAGTTTTCCGGGTCCACGGTGTCAGGATCGATCACGACGCGGACTCCCGACCTGGATCCGGGTAACACGCCGCCTACCAAGGCCGATTTCTGCGAGTCCCCCAAGCAGGCCTATTCGGCGACCTTGGGCGGTACCGGGCCCAGCACACCGGCCTTACCTGCCGGTACAATGGTCCATCTTCAAGCTCCCGCGCAGCAATAGCATCGGCGCAGACCAGACTGTCGAAAGCCCCGGCCCCAAAGCCGGGGCTTTCGCGCATCTTGTCGAAGCGTTCCTTGACCCTTAAGGCCTCCCGGCAGATAAAGCCCGCCCGCGGTCGCATCGGGCGCCCAGCGGTTTTTGCCGTTGGAGGACCGCCGTGTTCCCGTCGCTGCTGCCAACCTACAATCGGGCGGATGTCGCATTCGTCCGGGGCGAAGGACCCTATATCTTCGCCGAGGACGGCTCGCGGTATCTCGATTTCGGGGCGGGAGTGGCTGTCAATGCGCTGGGCCATGCGCATCCGAAACTTGTCGCGGCGCTGACCGAGCAAGCGCAACGCCTGTGGCACACGTCCAACTATTACCGCGTGGCGGGGCAGGAGACGCTGTCGAAGCGGCTGGTCGACTCCACCTTTGCCGACACTGCTTTTTTCGGAAATTCCGGCGCCGAGGCGATCGAATGCGCGATCAAGATGGCCCGCCGCTATCACTACGTGAACGGCGAGCCGGAGCGCTTCCAGATCATCACGTTCGAAGGCGCGTTCCATGGGCGCACGCTCGCGGCCATCGCCGCGGGCGGGCAGGCGAAATATCTCGAAGGTTTCGGGCCTAAAGTTCAGGGCTTCCATCAGGTTCCACTGAACGATCTTCCAGCGCTGGAAGCGGCCATCACGCCCGCGACCGCGGCCTTGCTGATCGAGCCGATCCAGGGAGAAGGCGGCATCCGCGTCGCGGATCGCGAATTCCTGCGGAGCTTGCGCCGCCTCTGCGACGAGCGAGGCATGTTGCTGATCTTCGACGAGATTCAATCCGGCGTCGGGCGTACGGGAAAATTCTTCGCGCATGAATGGGCGGGCGTCACACCCGACATCATGGCGGTCGCCAAAGGGATCGGCGGCGGCTTTCCGATGGGCGTGTGTCTCGCCACCGCCGAAGCGGCGAAGGGCATGACGGCCGGCACGCATGGCTCGACCTTCGGCGGCAATCCGCTCGGCATGGCGGTGGGCAATGCCGTGCTCGATGTCGTGTTGGCGCCGGGCTTTCTCGAGCATGTCGAGAAGATCGCCAATTATTTCCGCCAGCAGCTTGCGGGCTTGATCGCGGAACATCCGGACGTGTTCGAGGAATTGCGCGGGCAGGGGCTGATGCTCGGCCTCAAGATGAAAGTGCCGGCCGGCGATTTCATCACGCGCCTGCGCGCGCACGGCATGCTCGCGATCCCCGCGGGCGACAACGTCATGCGCCTGCTGCCGCCGCTGATCGTCGAAGAAGAACATGTGCGCGAGGCTCTGCGGCTGCTGTCCGAAACCGCGGCGGAATTCGATTCCGCCAAGGCCGAGGTGGCGGCATGAACGCGCCCGTCAAACCAGTCGAAAGGCCGCGGCATTTCATCGATCTCGCCGATCTGGATTCCGGCACCTTGCAGGGGATGATCGCCGAAGCTCGCCAGCGCAAGGCTGCGCGCGCGGGTTTGCCGCATGGCGCGCTCGATGCGGACGCACCGCTGGCGGGTCGCGTGCTCGCGCTCATCTTCGACAAGCATTCTACCCGCACGCGGATATCGTTCGACGTCGGAATGCGCCAGCTGGGCGGCACGACAATCATGCTGACGTCTTCGGAGATGCAGCTCGCGCGCGAGGAAACGATTGCGGACACCGCCCGCGTGATCTCGCGCTATGTTGACGCGGTGATGATCCGCCTGCTCGATCACGAGATGGTGCGCGACCTCGCGAACAACGCGACCGTCCCCGTCATCAATGGGCTCACAAAACTTTCGCATCCCTGCCAGGTGATGGCCGACGTGATGACGTTCGAAGAAAAGCGCGGACCCATTCGCGGCCGCACCATCGCGTGGGTGGGAGCTTCGAACAATGTTTTGACCTCGTGGATTCACGCCGCCGCGCGACTCGGATTCAAACTAAAGATCGCAACACCCAGGGAACTCGCGTCGCCGGAAAGCGTGCGCGAATGGGCGATGGGCGCAGGGGCCGCGGTCGAATTCGGCGAAGATCCCAACAAGGCCGTGGCCGGCGCGGAATGCGTGATCGCCGATACCTGGGTTTCTATGGGCGACGAAGACGCCGTCAAGCGCCACAATCTGTTGAGGCCCTATCAGGCGAATGCGGCGCTCATGGCGCGCGCGGCGAAGGATGCGATTTTCATGCACTGCCTGCCCGCGCATCGCGGCCAGGAAGTCACCGACGACGTGATCGACGGGCCGCAATCCGCCGTGTTCGACGAAGCGGAGAATCGCCTGCACGCACAGAAGGCGATCCTCACCTGGTGCCTTAGTTGACGGGGAAACAGATTGGCGTGACGGGGAAGCCCGCAGGCTATACACGAGCGCCGGCAGCCGATTTCATCCTGCCATTCGACCTGCCGAACGCGCGATTGCGTGGTCGCTTCGTGCGGCTCGACGACGTGTCGGCGCGCGCGCTCGAGGCCCATGTGCTGCCCGAAGCGGCGGCGCGCGTGGCTGCCGAGACCTTCGTGCTGTCCGCGCTGCTGGGCTCCGCACTCAAGCTCGACGGGCGGCTCACGGTGCAGACCAAAAGCGACGGCCCGCTCGATCTCGTCACTGCCGATTATTACGGAGCGGATGACGGGCAGCCCGCGGGAGTGCGCGGCTTCGCGCGAATCGACGAGGCGCGGTTCGCCGCTCTCGACGACCCGGCGCCTTCCTTCGAACGCCTGGCCGGCGCGGGGATCGTCGGCATCACCATCGAGCCGCGGCGCGAAGGACAGAACTACCAGGGCATCGTCTCGTTGGAACCGGCCGGGATCGCGGCCTCGGCCGAAGCCTATTTCGCCCAGTCGGAGCAATTGCCCACTGCCATCCGGCTTGCGGCCGCGCCTCTCTATGAAGCGGGCAAGCGCGGCCCCCATTGGCGCGCCGGCGGGGTGATGCTGCAGGCGACCCCGGACGGCCGGGTCGAAGAGGACGATTGGGAGCGGCTTTCGACCTTTCTTGAGACCGTCGAAGATCTCGAACTTGTCGATATCGGCCTGCCGGCCGAAACCTTGTTGTGGCGGCTATTTCACGAAGACGATGTCCGGGTGCAAGCGGTGGAGAAGCTGGTTTTCCGGTGCAGCTGCGAGCCCACGCGGATCGCCTCCGTGCTCAGATCCTATTCGCCGGCCGAGCGCGACGGCCTGGCCGACCCCGACGGCATCATCCGTGCCCGATGCGAATTCTGTGGTACGGTTCACGCCATCAGCCCCGCCGACCTCGGTCCGACCGCGGATTGAGGACGTCGAACGCGGTCGAACGGACCGTGTGGGCTCGCGTTGCCTAAGTCCGGATTGGTTATGGAACACAAGGTTCACCATTCTGCGCCGCATTCCTCCGAGACGCCGTCTCGGCCGGAACTGCAGAGCGCGTTCTATGGCGCGGCCCTGGCCGCCATCATTGTGGCTGCGATCTATCTCGGCCAGCCGATCCTGATGCCGGCGGCCCTTGCAGTGCTGCTCGCCTTTGCACTCGCACCCGTCGCCGAGCGCCTGCGCAGGCTGCACTTGGGACACGTGCCGTCCGTCCTTCTGACCGTGCTGTTCGCGTTTCTGATCATCGGCGCGCTGGGCGCCTATATCGGCAGCGAATTCGCGCATCTGGCGGGAGACCTGCCGCGCTATCAGACGAATCTCTCGCACAAGATCGACTCGATCCGAGGTGCTGCGCACGGCAACGGACTGATCGCGCGCGCCTCCGCCATGCTCGATCAGCTCGACAACGAATTCACCGGGGCAGTCGAAACCGCGAACACGGCAACGCAGGCCGCCGAAAAGCCGACCCTGGTCGAGATCAAGCAGGACGACGGCGGTCCGCTGCATATCGTCCAGGCCATCGCGGGACCGCTGCTTGCGCCGCTCGCGACCGCTACCATCGTCATCATTTTCGTCATCTTCATTCTGCTGCAGAAGGAAGATCTGCGCGACCGCTTCATTCGGCTTGCCGGCGCGCACGATCTGAGGCGCACCACCATCGCACTCGACGATGCGGCCAACAGGTTGAGCCGCTATCTGCTGATACAGACCGCCATCAACACGTGCTTCGGCATCATCATCGGTACGGGCCTCTGGCTAATCGGGATTCCGAATGCGGGCCTCTGGGGGCTGATCGCGACGATGTTTCGCTTCGTGCCCTATATCGGCGTGCCTCTCGCGGCGGTCCTGCCCGTCGCGCTCGCCGTGGCCATCGATCCCGGTTGGGGAAAAGTGGCGATGACGGCCGGACTCTACGCCGTCGTGGAGTCGCTCACGGGGCAGGCGGTCGAGCCGGTGCTTTACGGCCGCAGTACGGGTCTATCCGCCACCGCAATTCTTGTCGCCGCAACGTTCTGGACGTGGGTTTGGGGTCCCGTGGGGCTTCTGCTCTCGACGCCGCTCACGATGTGTCTCGTGGTCGTGGGCCGCCACGTCGAACATTTGCGCTTTCTCGACGTGCTTCTGGGCGACAAGCCCGCGCTGGGCCATGAGGAAAGTCTTTACCTGCGTCTCCTGCAGGGCGATCCCGACGAAGCGGCGAACCATGCCGAGGTCTATCTGAAGGAAAAGCCGCTCGCGGCCTATTACGACGAAGTGGTTCTGAAGGCGCTCACTCTGGCGCAGCACGACATCCAGCGCGGCGCGCTCGATTCGGAGCGCCGCCATCGCGTACGCGAAACGCTGCAGGGGTTATTGCACAATCTGTCGGAACATGGCGCGCATCTGATCGCGGCCGAAGCGGCGATGCTTGAGCTTCCCGAAGATTGGAAGAGCGAGCCGATACTCTGCGTGGCCGGTCACAGCGATTTCGACGAATGGGCCGGCCTGTTGCTGGTCGACCTACTGCGGCGGCAGGGATTGGGCGGCCGCGTCGTCTCGAATGCCGATGCGATGCCGTCGAACATCCATCATCTCGAGGATGCCGGCTTCAAGATCGTCTGCGTGTCCTATCTCGAGCCCGCCAACTACACCAATGCGCGCTATCTCGTGCGCCGGTTGCGCAAGCGGTTTGCGGCGATGCAACCCATGCTCGGCTTCTGGGGCTTCACCCATGACGATTCGCGCTATCTCGACGCGATCGAAGCGACCGAATGCGACGTGGTGGTCACGAGCTTGCGCGAAGCGGTCGAGCGCATCGTCGCGATCGCGGTGCGCAAACAACCACCCGCCGAAGCACGCGACGAACTGGTGGCGTAGCGGCTAGTCTCACTCCCCCTTCGGACGCGCGCTCCGCAAATCCTTGCCGTCGCGCGAGACCGGATAGGACTTCGTGCCCGCAAGCCCGACCCACAGCACGCGGTTGAATTTCGCGGCGTCGATCTTGTCTTCCTGCGACCAGTCGTAACCGCGCGTGCGCGCCGCCCAATATTGCGCATCGTGGGCGAAGGCAAAGTGCTGAGCACCCCCATCCGCCTTCTTGCGCGGAATCGGAAGTTGCGTCGCTAGCAACGCGGGCGACGGTGTCGCTGTGAAGCTCCAGGTCTTCTGCTTCAAATCGAAAATGTCGCTCATCGGCCGTTGATAGGCGTCGTTGAGGCTCAACGGTTCGATGCCGAGCACGTCTTCGATGGTGCGCAGGATGTTGACGGTCGAGTAACGCGTGGACACGACCGCGCCGTGCTTGAGATAAGGCCCCGCAAGAAAAGCGATGCTGCGCTGAGGATCGACATGGTCGGGGCCGTCCTGCGCGTCGTCTTCGATGGCGACGATGAGCGTCGAATCCCGATAGGGACTTTTCGACACCGCCTCGACCAGTAGCCCCAGCGCGTAGTCGTCGTCGGCGACCTGCGCCTCCGGCGTGTTCACGCCGTCGATCGCATGCGCGAAATCGCCCGTGTGGTCCTCCATGAAACGCACCAGCGACAGGCTCGGCAGATTCTTGTGCGCGACGTAGCCGGCAAACTCCCGCGCCCATTCCCGCTCGCGCCAGAAATCCGGATATTTGACGTCGAAGCTGCGGAAATAGGGATCGGTGACGTCTTTGAGCGCCACATCCGAAGAATACGCGACAACCGTCTTCGATTTGAACGGATCGCGATCGAGCGGAATGAAATTGGGATGCTTCAGCTCGTAGCGCGCGAGATCGCAATAATAGCCGTAGTTCCTGACCGTAAGGCCAGCTGCCAGCGCCGCATCCCACAAATGACCGCGGCCCACATCGCCGGAAGTCGAGTCGGGAGCCGCCACATCGCCGGTGCCGGGCAACAGATCGGGATCGTCCGGCGAAATCGGATCGGCCACGCGCCGCTCGGCGGTTGTCGCAATCGCGACATTGATATTGCGATTGGTGCCTTCGACGTCGTAGCTCATGCCGCGGTCGGCATATTGCATGGGGATCGTCTTGACCCCCACATCGGTTTCGCGCGCGTCCGTGCTCCACGGCCAGCCATTGCCGCTCACCTCGCCTGCATCCATGAAATTGTCGAGCGTCGCGAACCCACGCGCCAGCGCATGTTCGTTCGGCGTCACGGATTTGCCGAACAGGGCGAGGCTCGGATCGCCATTGCCGCGGTCCAGATCGCCCAGCACCTGATCGTAGGTGCGGTTCTCCTTGACGATATAGATCACATGCTTGATGCGGCGCTGGAGTTCGCCCATCAGCTTTTCGTCGGCCGGATTGCGCGCGAGCTTGAAGCCGTTATTGGCGGAGACGGTGTCGGTGAGCGCGCCGAGTTCTTGCGCGGTGGGTGCGGGGAACGACAGGAACCCCGCCTGGGAAAGCTGGAGAATATAGCGGTTGCGCGCGTCGCATGCCGCCGTCTTCTGCTTGTCGGGATTGGGATGATAGCAGCCCTGCGGATTGGGGCCCGGATCGCTGCG
>JBEKDC010000005.1:0-47200 GCA_050014535.1 Rhizomicrobium sp. | reverse complement strand
GTGCTGAAACGCGACTGGCATTATCCCGGTTGGGTGCTGTCGGATTGGGGTGCGGTCCACAGCACGGTTGCCGCGGCCAATAACGGGTTGGACCAGGAATCGGCGTCCGGTTTCGACAACACGGAATTCTTCGGCGCGCCGCTTCTCAAGGCGATTCAGAACAACGATGTACGGCCCGCGCGCCTCGACGACATGGTGCATCGCATCCTGCGCAGCATGTTCGCCAAAGGATTGTTCGACGATCCGGCGGTGAAATCGAAGTCCGAGATGCCCAGCAACATTCCCGTGGCGCAGCGCGCCTCGGAAGAAGGCATGGTGCTTCTCAAGAATGAGGGCGGGATTCTTCCGCTTTCCGAGAAACTGCAACGCATTGCGCTGATCGGCAGGCATGGCGATGCCGGCATGCTGTCCGGCGGCGGGTCTTCGCAGGTTTTGCCCATCGGTTATGACCCTTCGAAAGATTACATGGTGGGCGGCGCGGTCATCGTGCTGGCGAACGGCACCAAAGTGATGCCGACGGACCATCTCATCTTCGATCCGCCGGCTCCCCTCGATGCCATCCGCGCGCGGCTCGGTCATGGCACGGTCGAGTTCGACGACGGCGAGGATGTGAACCATGCCGTCGCGCTCGCGCGTGATTCCGAAGTGGCCATCGTGTTCGCCAAGCAGTGGATGACGGAAGGCAACGACGTCCCCAATCTTTCATTGCCAGGCAAGCAGGATGCGCTGATCGAGGCGGTGGCTGCCGCCAATCCGCACACCATCGTGGTGCTCGAGACGAGCGGCCCCGTGCTGATGCCGTGGCTCAAGAATGTCTCCGGCGTGCTCGAAGCGTGGTATGCCGGCAATGGCGGAAGTGCGGCGCTGACGCGCGTGCTGTTCGGCGACGTGAATCCGTCCGGCCATCTGCCGATCACGTTCCCGCAGGACGAAAATCAATTGCCGCGGCCTACGCTGCCGGGCTTCGATCATCCGTTTTCCGCCTTCGATGTCGATTATTCGGAAGGTTCCAATGTCGGCTACCGATGGTTCGACAGTCATGCGCTGACGCCGCTGTTTCCTTTCGGATTCGGATTGTCCTACACGACATTCGCGATCAAGGGCCTGAAACTGGAGGGCGGCGACACGATCACTGCCGATGTCGATGTCTCCAACACCGGCAGCCGCGAAGGCGCCGAAACGGTGCAGGTCTATGTGACGCCGCCATCCGTCGCCGGCGCGCACGCGGTGGCCCGGTTGGTCGGCTGGTCGAAAGTCGATCTCACGCCCGGCGAAACGCGTCATCTTGCGATTGCAGCCGACCCGCGTCTGCTGGCCGGCTTCAACAAGGATGAAGACGACTGGAATGTCGCGGCCGGCGATTACGCAGTGACCGTCGGCGAATCCTCGGCGCAACCCGTCGAGACGGCGCATGTGACGCTCGCGGCCCGCAAGATCAAACCATGACGGACGAACGCATTCTCGTCGGCGACATCGGCGGCACGCATGCGCGGTTTGCGATTGCGCGCAACGCGGATGCTAGATGGACCATCGACCATCGCTCGGATATCGAGACCGAAGCGTCGCAGTTCGAGGACGTGCTGCATGGCTATCTCGACAAGCTCAATTCCGCCGAACGTCCGACTGCCGCGGCAATTGCCGTCGCGGGTCCCGTTACGGACGGCAAGGTGACCTTCACCAACCGCAACTGGCAATTGTCGGAAGCCGAATTCACGCGGCAAGGTTTTCAGCGCGCGCTGCTGATCAACGACTTTGCGGCGCTCGCCTTCGCGGCCGCGCAGGCGCAGCCCCATGAATTGTATACGCTCGGTCCCGACATTCAGGGCCTGGCGGATCAACCGATTTCGATCCTCGGCGCGGGCACGGGTTTCGGCGTGTCCTGCCTCGCCCGTTACCGCGGCCGCAGTGTGCCCATCGCCACGGAGGGTGGGCATATGGGTTTTGCGCCGGGCTCGGAAAAAGAAATCGCGGTGCTGCGCATTTTGACCGCACGCTTCGGCCACGTGTCGGTCGAGCGAATTTTGTCCGGTCCCGGCATCGAGAATGTCTATGCGGCGCTGCACGAGATCGGCGGAAGTAAAGCCGCACCGACGGAAGCAAGCGCCATCGTCGACCGGGCTCATGCGGGTGACGCGATTGCCGCCGGTACGGTCGCGCTGTTTTGCGCCGTCTACGGCGCGGTCGCAGGCGATATCGCACTGGCCCATGGCGCACGAGGCGGGGTGTTCATCGCCGGCGGCATCGCGCAGAAGATCAAGGGGGTCCTTGGCGCCAGCGATTTTCGCACGCGCTTCGAGGCCAAGGGACGGATGTCTCCCTTTGTGCGTGCAATCCCCACACGAATCGTTCTCGACAATGACGCAACCTTCATCGGCGCGGCCATCGCGAGCGAGGAAATCGAACATGGAAAATGACCGTGCGGCTCCGCGGAATTACGTGCTCATCGGCATCGTGGTCTTTCTGTTCTTTGCCTGGGGCTTCGCGACGGTTCTGATCGATTCCCTGATTCCGAAGCTGAAGGGTTTGTTCGACCTCAGTTATACCTACGTGGCGCTCACGCAGTTCAGCTTCTTCATCAGCTATTTCTTCTTCTCGCTGCCTGCCGCGTTGATCCTGTCCAGAATCGGGTATATCCGCGGCGCGGTCCTGGGACTGAGCGTCACGGCAGCCGGTTGTCTCTTGTTTGCGCCGGCTTCCGCGCTTGGGACGTTTCCGCCTTTTTTGATTGCGCTGTTCGTGATGGCGGCCGGCATCACCATGCTGCAGGTGACGGCCAATCCGTTCATCGAACGGCTGGGTCCGGAAGCGACCTCGCACAGCCGCCTCACTCTGGCCCAAGCGTTCAATTCGCTCGCAACAGTGGTCGGCCCCCTGATCGGCGCCGCCACGATTCTGAGCGGTGTCGTCGTTCTCAACACGACCGGCCTCACGGCGTCAGCTCTTTCGTCGCTACGACGCAGCCAGGCCTATGTCATCCAGTTTCCGTTTCTGGTCATGGGCCTGATACTCGCCGTGCTCGCGATCGTGTTCTGGCGCATGCGCGGGGATTCGGCGCCGCGTGTTGTTCCCGAGGCTGCGAGCCTGAAGGGAATCGTCGCTCTACTCGGCCGTTCCCGGCTCGTACTGGGGACCATTGCGATCTTTGTCTATGTGGGAGCCGAGGTTTCCATCGGAAGCTTTCTGGCGAACTACCTGATGCAGCCTTCCGTACTCGGACTTGTCGCCGTTCGCGCGGTCCAGATGGTGAGTCTCTATTGGGGCGGTGCGATGGTCGGACGGTTCATCGGCGCGTTTGTGCTTCAACGCCTTCGCCCGGGTTATGTTCTGGCCGTGTGCGCGATCGTCGCAGCGATTCTCACGACCACGTCGAGCCTGACGGCCGGCCCTGTCGCTGCCTACTCCCTCATTGCCGTGGGATTGTTCAACTCGATCATGTTCCCCACGATCTTCGCACTGGCAACCGAGCAACTCGGGGCCGATACGCCGAACGGATCGGGCCTGCTGTGCGTGGCGATTGTGGGTGGTGCGCTCATACCGCCTCTCACCGGCAAGGTGGCCGACACGTTCGGACTTGCCACTGCATTTCTGGTTCCGGCGGTTTGCTACCTGTGGATTCTTGCCTATGGGATCATGACTGCGCAGGGTCTCGGCCTGACGAAGCAGCAATCATAAACCATTTTCCGTAGGGGTCTTCATGGTCGATATTACCGAGACGGGCATCGAGGCGTTTGGCTACAAGCAGGAGCTGAAGCGCTCGCTGGGGCTGTTCGATCTTCTGGTTTACGGCCTCGTCTTCATCGTGCCCATCGCGCCCTTTGCCGTGTTCGGCATCGTGTTCAATGCGAGCAAGGGCATGGTGCCGCTGGTCTATCTGGTCGGCCTCGTCGCGATGCTGTTCACCGCGCTCAGCTATCGCGCGATGAGCCGCGCCTTCCCCGTGGCCGGTTCCGTCTACACCTATGCGGCGCGCAGCATCGGGCCGAGCGCGGGCTTCATCGCCGGATGGGCGATCCTGCTCGATTACCTCTTGATCCCCGCGCTCACCTATGTCGCCTGCGCGATCGCATTGAGTACCGTGATCCCCGCGGTTCCGAAATTTGTCTGGGTGATCGCGCTCATCGGCTTCAGCACGATCATCAACTATTTCGGTATCGAAGCGACGGCCCGCATGAACGTCATCATGCTGGTGCTGCAGCTCGTCATCCTGGCGGTGTTGGTCGGCGTCGGTTTGGTTGCGCTTTCGCACGGCGTCAGCGGCGCGCATCTCTCCATTCAGCCGTTCTACAATCCGGCGGTAATTTCTTCGAGCATCATCTTCGGAGCGTTGTCGCTGGCGGTCCTGAGCTTTCTGGGCTTCGATGCGATCTCGACCTTGTCGGAAGAGGCGAAAGGCGGATCGTTGGCCATCGGGCGTGCGACGATCTTGTCGCTGGTTCTGTCTGCCATTCTCTTCATCGCACAAACCTATCTGTTCTCGCTGTTTGCGCTGAACCGCACAAGTTTTCCGCCGGGCGATGCGACCAATGCGGCGCTTTACAATATCGCGTTGACGATCGGCGGACGCTGGCTCGAATTTATTGTCACGGTGCTGGGCGTTCTGTTTTCGGGAATCGCGGGTGCGATGACCGCTCAGGCCGCAACTGCGCGGCTTCTGTTCAGCATGGCCCGCGACGGCAAGTTGCCGCGATTGCTGGCCCACGTACATCCGGAGCGCAAAGTGCCGGAATATGCGATCTTCCTTGTGGCCGTCGTCACGCTCGTACTGGGCGTTGCGATGATCGACAAGTTCGAACTCCTGGCCTCGATGGTCAGTTTCGGCGCGCTGATCGGGTTTCTGCTGCTGCATCTGTCGGTCATGGCGCATTTCCTGTGGCGCCAAAAGAGCCGGGACTGGTTTCGGCATCTCGTGGTGCCGCTCATCGGGCTTTCGATCATCGCCTATGTGCTGATCAATGCGCAGTCAAACGCCATAAAATACGGCCTTGCGTGGATGGCCGTCGGCATCGTCGTGCTGCTGTGGTTTCGCTTCACAGGGAAATCTACCGCGCTGCCGGTGGAATAAGACCCGCGGGCTTGACCCCGCATGACGCCCGCCGTTAGGTCGTTCGTTGAATGGGAGACTACGGACCTGCCAAGCGAACATTTTGATGTGATCATTGTAGGCGCGGGGCTGTCCGGCATCGGCGCAGCCCATCATCTGCAGCGCAACTGTCCCGGAAAGTCGTTTGCGATCCTTGAAAGCCGCGCTTCCATCGGCGGCACTTGGGATTTGTTTCGCTATCCGGGCATTCGCTCGGATTCCGACATGTACACGATGGGCTATTCCTTTCGCCCTTGGACGGATGCGAAGGCCATCGCGGACGGCCCCTCGATCCTCAATTACATCCGCGATACGGCGAAGGAGGCCGGCATCGACCGTCACATCCGATTCAACCATCGGGTCGGCCGCGCATCCTGGTCGTCGAAAGACGCGCTGTGGACCGTCGAAACGAAATCCACGCAAGGCGATGCGAAGGAAGAGACCTTCACCTGCAATTTCCTGTTCATGTGCTCGGGCTATTACCGTTATGCCGCAGGCTACACGCCGGAATTCGCCGGCACCGACGCCTTCAAGGGCCGCCTCGTTCATCCCCAGCATTGGCCCGACGATCTCGATTATGCGGACAAGCGCGTCGTCGTGATCGGCAGCGGCGCCACGGCCGTTACGCTGATTCCCTCCATGGCGAAGACGGCAGCTCATGTAACGATGCTGCAGCGCTCGCCGACCTATATCGTTTCGCGTCCCGAAGCGGATGCAGCGGCCGATTGGCTGCGAAGTCATCTGCCGGCGAAAATCGCCTATGGCCTCACGCGCTGGAAGAACGTTCTTCTCGGCATGTATTTCTTCCGCTTGTGCCGGCGCAAGCCCGACCAGGTGAAGGACTTCATCCTCAAAGCCGTGCGACAGGAACTCGGACCCGATTACGATATCGCGACCCATTTCACGCCGCGCTACAAACCTTGGGACCAGAGAATGTGTCTCGTCCCGGATTCCGACTTGTTCGGAGCAATCAGGAGCGGGCATGCCTCCGTCGTCACCGACACGATCGATCGCTTCACGGAGACCGGGATCAAACTCGACTCCGGCCGCGAACTCGAAGCCGATATCGTCGTCACCGCCACCGGTCTGGTGATGGAGTTGCTGGGCGGAATGGAGGTCGAGGTCGACGGCCGCAAGATCGATTTCGCCAAGACGCTGAATTACAAGGGCATGATGTACAGCGACGTGCCCAATCTGGCCTCGGCGTTCGGTTATACCAACGCGTCCTGGACGCTGAAATGCGATCTCACCTGCGGTTATGTCTGCCGCCTGCTGAACTTTATGGACGCAAAGGGCTTCCGGCAGTGCACGCCCCGCAACCGCGACGAAGCGATGTCGGCCGAACCCTTTCTCGATTTTTCATCGGGCTATGTTCAGCGCGCGTTGGACCGGCTGCCGAAGCAGGGTGCGAAAGCGCCGTGGAAGCTGCACCAGAACTACGCGCTCGATATTATGAGCCTGAAATTCAGCGCGTTGCAGGACAGCGCGATGGAATTCACCGCGCCCAAAAATGTGGCCGGCGCGCCGGAGGCTCGTCCGAACTGATCGGGTTCAGTTTTCCGCTTCGGACTCGAGTTGGCGGCGACGCATTTCCGCCGCTGCCACGATGCCGAACGGGATGCTCGCGAGATAAACAATAAGTCCGATCGTCAACGTCGCCCACGGCCATAACAGCGCCGAGCCCAGCAGCAAAATCGCAAACACGATCATGGGAGCCTTGAGCCGCGGCGGCACCTGCACGCGTTTGAAGGACAGCGTCGGCACCCGGCTGATCATCAGCCAGGACATCAGCGCGATCATCGCGGCGCTGAGCCAGGGATGGCTGAAGGCATCGCCTTTGAACTGAAAGCCCAGCAGCATCGGCAGGAGGATCAGGCACGCGGCGGCGGGTGTCGGCACGCCTGTAAAATAGCCGGAGGGTTGGGCGTCGTGGTCCGCACTCTCGACATTGAATCGTGCAAGCCGGATGGCGCTGCAGGCGCAGAAGATGAGCGCGAACGCCCAGCCCGCGCCATGCGCGTGATAGAGCGTCCACATATAGACGAGCACGCCCGGCGCGATGCCGAAGCTCACCAGATCGGCAAGCGAATCGAGTTGGGCGCCGAAGGCCCCGTCGACATGGAACAGGCGGGCCAATCGCCCGTCGAGCGCGTCGAACATTGCCGCGCACAGGATGGCGATGACGGCGGCCTTCCAATCGGCGCTAAGCGCAAACCGGATCGCGGTCGCACCCGAACACAGGCCCAGCAGGGTCAGGGCGTTGGGCAGAATCTTGCCGAATTTCGACTCTTCGCACATCGCGGCTGCGCTGCGCACAAGCTTGGAGCGTCCTTCACGTGTCATGCCGGCCATCAATTTGGGAAATCCGCGAGCACGGTCTCGCCCGCCACTACTGTCTGGCCTTCTTTCGCCAGCACGCGCGCGCCGTCCGGCAAATAGACCTCGAGACGGCTTCCGAAACGGATGATTCCAAAACGATCGCCGCGACATAGTTTCTGTCCTTGTTGCAGATCGCAAACGATCCGCCTTGCCACCAGCCCCGCAATTTGCACGACCGCCAGATCCGCCGTACCGGCGATGTCATCCATTCTTATCCGGATCGACATGCGTTCGTTATAATGGCTCGCCTTGTCGAACGATGCATTGAAGAATTTACCGGGCCTGTATGCAAGACCTGTCACAGTTCCGCCACAGGGTACCCGGTTAACATGAACATTGAATACGGACATAAAGATGGCCAGCCGGACCCGGGGATCGCTTCCCAACTCGAGTTCTTCGGGCGGGACTGCCTTAACAATGGGCAACAGCTTCCCGTCGGCCGGACTGAGGACCAGATTGGCGCCGGGCGGAGCCGTCCGTTCGGGATCGCGGAAAAAGGCGATGACCCAGACGCTTATGGGCAGAAGGACGATCCCCAGCCAGTACGCCACCGCGAATCCCACGGCATTGAGGCCGACCGCCAGGGCGATGAACCGCCAGCCTTCGCGGTGGATGTGGAGCGTCAATGACAAATCCTTCAGCAAGCCGCAGGGTGCGGCATTCCGCGCGAGGGCGCTTCGTCTAGCCCAGGGGCGCGCGTCGGCGCAATAGCGGGGTTCTGGGGATCAGCCGATCGGTTGAGGGGCATGCTGCAATCGCGCAGTTACTTCGTGTGCTGACCATCGGGTGCTCATACCCGTCTAAACGTATGATAGGCATTGCAATTTAATCTTTCGGAATGCGTCCAATTTGTTGACAAAGCGCAGGCGCGCGCGAAAGGCTTCGTTCACGAACCGGGCGACCTTAATTTGCCGCGGGCGGCGGCGAGGTGGATCGTACGTCTCGAAAATCTCGAGCACGGAGGGGCATTCGATGCTGTGGGCTGCAAGGATTGCGCTGGCCGGCATTCTGTTGGGCAGCGCGTCGACCGGAGTACTCGCCGCAAATGCGGCGTCTCACCGTACCGCAACCCCGGTCGCACGGCCCGAATCGCAAACCGGCCAGTGGCTCGTTGTCGATCCGCGCTCCGGATGTCGCGTGCTCGATGTGAATTTCGACGACGGCGACACGGCATCCTGGTCGGGCGCTTGCCACAACGCTGTGGCGGAAGGCGCGGGCACGCTCATATTTTCGAATGACGGTGACGTTGTCGAAACGATCACCACCAACCTCCATCGCGGAATTATGCAGGACGGGCATGTCGTGGCGACGTGGCCGGACGGATCGAAATATGACGGCGAAGAAATCGGCGGTCACATGAATGGCGCGGGAGTCTTCACCTCCGCCAAAGGCGACCGGCTCGAAGGTCAATGGACGAACGATACTCTCGGCGGTCGCGTGCAGATCGCGTGGGCGAACGGCGATCGATACGAAGGCGATTGGCGCGACGGAGCGGCGAACGGGCAGGGCACGGAAATTTGGGCCAATGGCGATCGCTATGACGGCGATTGGCGCGACGGCAAAGCCGACGGAATGGGTTCCCAGAAATGGGCCGATGGGCGCAGCTATAACGGCGCGTGGCGCAACGACCAGCCGGCGCAACAGTTCGCGCGGACCGGCAGTTCACCGCAGCCGGCGGCGATGAATGCCGCGATGACGGCTTCGAATATGATCCCAGTGCCCCCCGTAGCTGTGCCCACAAGCCTGGCAAGTGCTGCAGGCGCCATCGCATCGGCGCCGGCGGCCATTGTCGCGAGCGCTGCGTCGCAGCCTGCGCCGTCCGAGGAGCCGAATGAGAGCGCCATTCTCGATGGCCTGACCGGCACACAGCTTGTCTCCGTCGATGGATCGCGCCTTGCGTTCACGGCCACCGAGGCCGGCTTCACACGCCAGATCGCGCGTCCAGACGGCCCGGCGCAGGCGATGACTTTCAACTTCATCAACGACCGGCTCGGAACCGTCACCAGCGCCGAAGATCCGTCGCAGACGATCGGCCTGTTTCGCGTGACCGATACGGAAATCGACGTCAATTACGCCGATGGCCGTTCCGAAGTTCTCACGCCCAATCGCACCGGCGGGTTGTCGATCGCGGTCGCCGCGCCCAATGGCGGCGCCTATTGCATGTCGTGGTATCCGCAAGGTCATCTGTTTTCGGATGCGGAACGCAAGGCTGCCGTGGCGGCGTATGCCGATCGGCTGAACGCAGGGCCGAACGCGATGCCGTCAGCGGCGGGAAACTGCGCCGACGGCGCGAGCGCGAAATCGGCATCCGCGGTCGCGACATCGCCGAAACCGGCCGCAAATCTGCAGAACGTGCCGCGGCCGATTCCGAAGCCCACGCGCGTGTCCTTCGTGGCGCCATCGCCATGGCGGTCCGGCGCACCCTTCGTGCAGAACATGTCGGGAGTCGTGATCGTTCGCGACTCGACGGTGCACACGATCGATGCGGACGTTAATCCGTCCGTACCTGCCTCGCTCTCCAGCTCGTCGCAAGCCGCGCTCGATCCTTCTGCGCTTCCCGATTCCGCTTCGAGTTGCCTGACGGTCGACAGTGACGGCGCGCATTGGGGCTTTCGCAATCATTGCAGCACCAGCGTCCAGTTCGCCTATTGCCTGATGAGCGATCCCGATGGGCTGGCTGCGTGCCGCGACGGGGGAGTGGCCGGCAGTGTCGCACCCAATGGCTTCGGCGCGTTGGTGGCGGACAAGAGCATCAAGGAAACAGGCGGAGATCACGATTTCCGCTGGATCGCATGCACCGGCGGCGCAGCCGAAGTCGTGCCGCATCTCGATCGCGCCGATCCTCCCGTCGGCCATTGCGTGCGTCCCAAAGCATCCTGATCGCGGGCGACGCAGGCTTGCGGTCCCGCCGCTTGTGTCGATGATGCGGACTCGTTCCGGAAGGTCTGCCCGCTATGCTGCCCTCTCTGCTGGCCGTGCTTGTCGCGACGGCGCCCGCACAATGTCCGTTGCCGCATCAGACCCCCATGGTCGTGACGCAATTGTTCTTCGGCCGCGATATTGCGGGCCGGACGCCGCTGACAGACGCCGAGTGGTCGGATTTCGCGAGCCGCGTCATCGCGGCTAACTTTCCCGACGGCTTCACGGTCGGCGACGGCCAGGGTCAATGGCTCGATCCCAAGACGCGCCGCGTCGTGCAGGAGCGTTCGAAGATCGTGATCGTGGCGGCCGCACCCGCGCCCGATCTCGCGCGCCGAACGCAAGCAGTGATCGACGCTTACCGCCTCCGCTTCCACCAGGAATCGGTGGGCGTGCTCACGACGACGGAATGCGGAAGCTTCTAGGGCGAGGCTGCTCTACGCAACGTGCGACCCGTGGCAAATTTCAACCTCCACTGTCACGTGACTGAGGCCTGAAATATTGGCCAATCGCACCTTATAGGCATTGGGCAGGGCGGGATCGTGGCTTACCAGCGAGATCACCGCCGCCATATGGCCGGGGCCGACGCGCCACAAATGCAGATCGGAAATCCGGTCGCCGCCAGTCTCAAGCCTTTCCCGAATCTCCTCTGCGAGATCGGTGTCCGGCGCGATATCCAGCAGCACCGCGCCGGCCTGACGCACAAGCCCCCAGGACCAATTGGCGATCACGCAGGCGCCCGCGATGCCCATGGCGGGATCCATGAACGTCCAGCCGAGCCGCCAGGCGGTTACAAGGCCAATGATCGCCATCACCGAGACGGCCGCATCCGCCAGCACATGCACATAGGCAGCGCGCAAATTGAGGTCTCGATGGTGATGATGGTGGTCGTGATCATGATGGTCATCGTCGTGATCGTGTGCGTGGCCGTGCGCATGATCGTGATCGTCCTGCAGCAGCCACGCGCTCACCAGATTGACGCAAAGGCCGACGCACGCGATCGGGATTGCTTCGCCGAAGGCGATGTGGACGGGATGAAGCAGGCGGCTCACGCTTTCATAGCCGATCAGGAGCGCAATCATCGCGAGCGCGATAGCGCTCGTGAAGGCGGCAAGATCGCCGAGCTTGCCTGTCCCGAACACAAAGCGCGCATCGTGCACGTGACGCCGCGAATAGGTGTAGGCGAGAGCTGCGATCAGCAATGCGCCCGCATGGGTCGACATGTGTAGGCCGTCTGCAATCAGCGCCATCGAGCCGAACAGCGCGCCGCCGCCGATCTCGGCGATCATCATGGCGCCACAGATCGCAATCACGATCCAGGTCTTGCGCTCGTTCTTCGAATGGTCCGCGCCGAGAAACACATGCTCGTGGCGATATGCGTCGATAGTCTCCGCATGCATGATGGGCTCCCGAAACGAGACGATTCAAATTAACACAAAACGTTTGACCGACCATAGCAGGCGCCGGCGTTTCCTCTGGCGCCGGAAACACTCAAAATGTTTTGGTCGAACCCGCGAACAATCCGCGCCGAGTGCCCCATTGCGGTGCGAATACGCCGACGCCGCTGCCGATTTGACGTGGTCCTGCTAACGGCCCAAGAAATCCGATATGATGGCGCAGATTTAGAGTGCTATTTCCGTTGTCATTTCTGTCGTTGTGACGCTTATAGGTCAAAGTATCCGAAACTCCACAGAACGATCACCGGAATAACGCAGGCCGCAACAAACATAATAATCGGCCTCCACCCAATCCGGGTGCGCGCCTTCCGTGGCCCGCCGACTCGCCTTCTAATTATCCTGTATCGCTGCAATGAGGATGTCCTTTCCGAGCCAATTTCGCGTTTCGCGACGACTCCCTTGGAGCGATCCGGACGACGTGAATTGTTCGGGAGTTCCCCGCTTATCTCTTCGGCGAACGATGTCGAGGTCGCTCGACATGACGACACCACGCGCCGCCAATATGCGTTCCGAGACCATTCGTTGTTCCATGGCCGCCGCTCCGTTTTCCTTCGGCGTCTTGCGGCGCCAGAAAAACAGTGCAGGCGCCGGCGTTTCCGCCGGCGCCCTTAGGCTCAGATTGCTTTCGAAAGCCCCACGAAGAACCCGCGGCGCGGGCCCCATTGCGGCGCAAATACGCCGACGCCGCTGCCGCTGCGGATTTCGTATTTCTCGTCGAACAGATTGATCACGTCGAAGCGCGCCGTGAAGCCCTTAACGCCGAAGGCGGTGAAATCCTGCGCCAGGCCGGTATTGACCTGCGTGTACGCGGGCACGTGCGCACCATTTGGAATGCCGTCGGGAAGTCCCGGCATCGGGCCTGTGTCATCGCGCAAGCCAGTCCCGTAGATCAGATCGGCGTCGAACAGCGTATCGCCCCATTTGTAGGATGCTCCGCCTGAGGCCGAAAACGCCTGCTCGTGATCCAGGTGGATGAAGTTGTTCTCGGTGTACAAAAATTGATCCGGAAGAAAGCTGAACTGGCTGCTGATCCAGTCTTCGCCCATGGCGTGTTCGAGCGCGAGGTTGGCATATGCGTTGAAATTGCCGGCGGTATAGTCCCCCGTCAATTCTGCGCCGTATTGCTTGCCTTTGGCATAGTTGAACGGCGTGAGAATAATCGGCGCACCGAACTGGCCTTCGTCGATCATGTCTTTGGACAGCTTGTAATAGCTGTCGATGCCCATCAGCAGCCCCTCGATGACCTGCTGCTGCGCGCCCGCGTCGAAATAATTCGCGCGTTCTGCGATCGGCGTGGTGTCTTCGGTGATCTGAGGCGTGGCCGAAGTTCCGGCCGTAGGGTTCGCCGCCGTCGGAGAAAACTTTGCGATGTCCTCGTTGCCGACCAATTCGAAAGGCGGCGGCGAGAAATAGCGGGCATAGCCCAGATGAAACGTCGTTCCATCCCACGGCTTATAGACCGCGTTCACGCGCGGGCTGAGCTGATCGCCTTTGCTATAGGCTGTGTAGTTGTCGTAACGCAGGCCGTAATTGACGGTCAGGTTGGACAGCACCTTCCATTCGTCCTGCAGATAGACGCTCTCGGTCCACTGCGTTTTTCCGCTGTTGTCGACGATTGTTTCCGGCACGTTGTAGCCCGGGGTCGAACTGGGATATGGCGCGCAACTGTAAGGATTGGTCGGCGTGCCTGCCGGACCCGTGCCCGATGTGGTGCAATCTTCCGGCAGTACCGAAGACGTCGTGTTGCTCGACAGGCGGTCGCTTTCGATGATTATGCCGCCTCGGATCGTGTGCGAGTCGCCCAGATGCCAGGCGCCTTCCGCCTGTTCGCCGAACGCGACATCCTTTTTATAGGCGGATTGCGCAATACCGTTATAGAGCAGATCGCCGATCTGGTCGGGCGCGAAGTTCAGGCTTGAAAATCGTCCGAAAGCCGAAATCTGAAAATCGAACGCACCCTGGCTGTGCAGATAGCTGATCATTCCGTAGTGCGTGATCTCGCGCTGTGTCTCGTTTTCAGCAGCGCTGGGATAGTACGTCCCCCCGCCAAGCGGATCGTTGATGTCGGTGAGGCCCAATCCCGGCGAGAGTCCCGCCGTGTTCGGAATCTCGAAATGATCGTGCGAAGTGCCCAAGATCGCAGTGATGCTGCTGTTGTCGTCGAGAATGTCTTCGAGATAGGCGAAGCCGTGATATTGCTCCGTCCTATCGTGGATCGGCGTTGAGCTTCCGTCCGGCGACTCGATGCCAAGTCCGTTGGTCATGTAGTCGCCCGAAACGAAATAGTTGAGCGAACCCGTAGAACCGCCATAGTCGAAGCTCGGTTCCAGCTCGTTGTGGCTGCCGCCATACATCGAAATTGTACCGCCATTATCGAAGAGGCCCGTCTTCGGCTTGATGTCGATAATGCCGCCGGTCGCCAGCCCGTATTCCGCCGGCAACGCGCCGGTGATCAGCTCCACCGAGTCGGCGAGCCTCGGATCGAGCGTCTGACCGAACACGCTGATACCTTCGGGTAAGGTGATGCCGTCGAGTCGGTATTGCAGCGCGTTGTGCTCGCCGCGGATGTGGAATTGGCCGTAGGAGTCCTGCGCCACGCTGGGCATTTGCAGAATGACCTGGTTGAGCAGCGTATTGTCGCCGCCCGGCGTGTCCTGAATTTCCTGCGCAGTGATGGCGTAAGTCGAGGCGCCGATTTGCGTCTGGATTCCCGTGCGGGCTTCGCTCAGCTTCTTCGCCGTCACGACGACGGTTTCGATTTGATTGCCGGACGACGAGCCGGATGAGGCACCGCTGTCGGCCTGGGTGACGGCTTCGGTTTGGGCAGACGCTGCGGTCGTAAGCGCGGCGACGGCCGCGAAAACAGCCGACGCCAATAAGGCGGAACGTGTCATTGTTGTGAACCCTCGACTCTTCCGGCCCGGGCGTTGCGGCCATACGCGGCGCAGCACGAGGCGGATCGATTTCCTGTTGACGGACAGCGGCCGGAATTGGCCTTGCGGCCGCTCCGTCGCGGTCAATCGCTCACGATGCGGAAATCAGGCGCGAGGTGGTGCGCGGCCTTGCCAGTTATGCGAGAGCGCAAAGAAGTAGTGAGGAACGGTAGCGACGACGGCGATCGTCGCGGCAGGCAACGAAATCAGAACGACGTGAACGGCAGCCGGCGCCACATAATGACCGGCATACATGATTTCCTGGCAGATCGGACAATTGGCCGGATCGTCTCCCGGCGGATACTTGTCGTGATCGTCCTGGTCGCGCGCGGCGCCGAGCGCCTGCCCGCTCGCTCCCTTCGAACCTTCCTCGCCCGAGAAGGTAAACCCTCCCGTCACGACATGGCCGGCGAAATGGATATGGGTCTGGGTGACGTAGCTTTGCAGCGCGAAGGCGACAAGCATCAGCATCGGCAGCACTTGCCGCCAACTCGATACCCGCCTGAAGCGGCTTATGCCCGCCTTCACGTCACCCTGCTCGCGAAGTCCAAAAAGTTCCTTCGCACGATACATACCACAATCCGGGCGGCACCCTGCAAGCCGTTCCGCTCACGATTTCGCGCGGGCCGATCGGTAAAAATGGCGATTAATCATGCAGTCGGTCCGAGATTTGATCATGTCGCGAGAGACTTCGGGCGGTTGAGCGGTCCGGTTGAAGCCGATTTTGTCGACGTCCCGATTTGGAGCAGGTAACGCCGGCACAAATTGCCGTTGCGCGGTACGCGCGTTGTCGCCCCGAAATCGGAGTCCTTCTGGAGTTCCAAGCACTTGCGAGCACGCCGAGGAAAACGAACGAGCAGCACGCCCGCAATTGCAGACAATGCAACCATTAACGACCGGGTAACGGCCATTTGCGCAATCTACCGCATATCTCTGTTCGGAGAACGCCAGAATGTTTGCGGCTATGATTGCGGGTCTGTATCGGCGGTTTGCGAAGAGCGAGAAGGCGAACGTCGCCGTCATTTTCAGTCTTGCCCTTGTTCCCATGGTCTATCTGACGGGAATGGGAGTCGACTACACATTCGCCGTCGACCGCCAGGCGCAGCTCGATGCCGCAGCCGATGCGGCTGCGCTTTCCGCCGTTACGCCCACGATGATGGCGGGGACCGTTGCCACCGCGAAAGCCCAGGCGATCAACACCTTCAATGCACAGGCGAGCCAAGTCGCGAACACGAATTACAATGCGGGCAATGTGACGGTGACAATCGCCACGTCCGGTTCCGTGCGCACGGCCACGGTCACCTGGGCAACAACATCCGTCAACTCGTTTCCCAATGTATTGGGAATGAACACAATCGCCATCGGCGGCACGTCCCAGGCGACGGCGGGTCTGGCGCCGAACATCAATTTCTATCTGATGCTCGACGATTCGCCGTCCATGGCAATCCCGGCGACATCGGCCGGCATCACCACGCTCGTCGCCAATACGTCTGCCCAGGGAGGATGCGCGTTCGCGTGCCATGAATCCGATCCCGCGGGAGATCCAGGCGATACAGCCGGAAATCCGGGTGGCGAAGACAATTACACCCTAGCGCGAAATCTCGGCCTTACGCTGCGCATCGACAATCTGAGAACCGCCGCCGAAAATCTCGCGTCGACGGCGAAAACAACGGAAACCGGCAGTACGGCCAGCTACCAGATGGCGATCTACACATTCGATGTCGGCCTCAACACGATTGCTGCAATGACGTCGAATCTTACGACCGTCTCGTCCGACGCGGCAAACATCAACCAGCTGGAAGTCTACTACAACAACAATCTGACCAAGACCGATGCCAACAACGACACGGATACGAATTGGGACGCCGCAATGAAGGCGATCAACACGGACATGCCCAATCCCGGCAGCGGCACCACCACCAAGGGAGACACGCCGCAGGAAGTGCTTTTCATCGTCACCGACGGTGTCGTGGACGAGACGGTCTCGAGCACGCCCGGGCTCAGCTCGGCCTATGGAAGTTATGAGGGCGGGACCCGGCAGCAATCGACGATCAATCCGCTCAACTCTTCGGGCAATGAAGTGGACACGGATTGGTGTACCACGATCAAGAACCGCGGGATTCGAATAGCGGTTCTCTACACGGAATATCTGCCGCTCGCGGAAGGTAGTTGGTATCTCGATTACGTCGCCCCGATTCAGTCGAATATCGGCACGCAGCTGCAGACCTGTGCATCGCCTGGGCTCTATTACGAAGTGACGACGGATGGCGATATTTCGGCCGCGCTCGCCGATTTGTTCGATCTGGCCGTTCAGTCCGCCTATCTGTCGAAATAATCCCGATAGGCACCGAAGCGACCGGGGCCGGGCTGACGTCCGGCGGCCCACAGCGCGGCATTTCGAATCGTGGTTAGCAATGGCTGAATCTTTCGCGTGCAATTGCCTGTCGGAAACGAACCGATTGATAAATGCTTGGGGGTAACACTTGCCTGGCGGAATTGGGATCGGCGCTGCCGAGGTGTCAGGCCATGCCGGGTATTAGGCCGGATATTAGATCGAGGCTTGCGGCGTGCGTCCGGCCGCTTTGGCGCGCGCGCGGTCCGCAGCGGCTGCTGCAACGCCAGGACGGCAACGCGGCCGTCGAATTCGCGTTGGTCGCAGCGCCGTTCTTTGCGCTGCTGTTTGCGATTCTGGAAACCGCGCTGGTCTTTTTCGCACAGCAGGTGCTGCAGTCTGCGACCACGGAAGCGTCGCGCCTGATCATGACCGGACAAGCGCAAAGCGGCAGCACGACGGCCGCGGAATTCCAGCAAGCGGTGTGCGCGGACGCCGGCGCCCTGTTCAACTGTGCGGACATTTACGTCAATGTGCAGACGTTTTCCTCGTTCTCCTCGGTGTCGCAGCTCAACCCGCTTTCGGGCGGCAATTTCAACAGCGGTTCGATGAACTACAGTATCGGCACGCAAGGCGACATCGAACTCGTTCAGGTCTTCTATCAATGGCCGGTGTACACGGCGCCGCTCGGGTTCAGCCTTTCGAATATGAACGGCAATTCGCGGCTGCTCGTGGCCACAGCGGTCTTTCGCAACGAACCGTACTGACAAGGGCACGATGTCATGGCATTGCGCGGGAGAGTTCGTCACTGGTTTTCGGGACGCGGCAATCTCATAGCCGATCGGAGCGGGATGAGCGCCGTCGAATTTGCGCTGGTTCTGCCCGTCATGGCGTTGATCTATCTCGGTAGTTTCCAGCTGACGCAGGCCATTGCCATCGATCGCCAGGTTGCGCTGACGGCGAGCACCATCACCAACGTCGTCTCGCAATATACGACCATCAGCGCCAGCCAGCAGATGCCCGATATCCTCGATGCCTCCGCGCAGGTTCTGACGCCCTATTCCTCCTCGAATGCAACGGTCGTCGTGTCCGGCATCAGAATCAGCGCGGCAGGTGTGGCCACGATCGCCTGGAGTCAGTCGCTTCCCAGCGGCGCCGCGAGAACCGTCGGCGCCACCGTAACAATTCCCGCCGCGCTCAACACGCCGGGCGGCTTTCTGGTCTTCGGCGAAACCACTTACGTCTACACGCCGATGCTCGATTACCTCCATCTAGGGACGTTCAATCTCTATTCGTCGCTGTATATGCTTCCCCGCGCCTCCACGACGATCAATCTCGCGACTTAAATCGAGATCGATTCCACGCGTTTATCCGTCCGAGATCGTGCGATCGATCTGCCACGTCGCGGCTGACACATAGGGCTCGAGGCTGAGCCGTCCGACGATCTGCTCGAGAGCGCCGTCGTTTCGCGCCGCCGCGACCGCTTGCGCCGTGACTGTCACCTTCGACGTGTCCGCGATGTCCTCGCTGTCGATGCGCCTGAGGCCAAGTCCCGCCTGTGACAGCGAATGGAGCAGAAGCGATCGCATATGCGCCTCCTCCGTCCCCTTGCAGGTGACTTCCACGCTGTACTGCGTCTCGGCATTGGTCGCCGTCAGGCTTTGACGATTGAGCAGACGCACCAGCGGGCGCAGGAAAAGATTGGTGGCGACGACGAAGGCCGCAGCAATCGCGCTCGGCAGATAATATCCGCCGCCCGCAAAAGTGCCGACCATCGCCGAGCACCACAAGGTCGCGGCCGTATTGAGGCCCAGCACATTGATTCCCTCGCGCAGGATGATACCGGCGCCGAGAAAACCGATGCCGGTAACGATCTGGGCTGCGATCGGCATCGGATCGCCATGACCGATCAAGCTGCCGAAGACGACGAATCCGCTCGCGCCGAGAGCGACAAGCGCATTGGTCCGGAGGCCGGCTGTCTTCTGCCGCCATTGCCGTTCGAAGCCGATCGACGCGCCCAAAACGAGCGCGAGTCCCAGGCGCAAGACGATCGCAACCAGCTCGATGGACAGAGAAGAATTGAGAATGCCGGCCATGATTCCGTCACGTCAGATAGGAGTGGATGATTCCGATCAGTTCCTCGGCCGCATTCGCGCGGTCCTTTGCAGGCATCTCTTCGTCGGCCAGCAGATATTCCCGCACGTGCTCCTCCAGAATCTCCGCCATCAGACCGTCGATCGCGCCGCGAGCGGCCGTGACGCGCTGAATCAGATCCGAACAGCTTGCCTCGCCGGTGAGCGCGCGCTCGATCGCGTCCACCTGCCCGCGAAGCCGCCGCACGCGATTGACCATGCGTTGCTGGTCGCGCAATGCGTGCGGCGATTTCGCCGGCTCCGGTTCCGCGGTCCCGTGAACATGTCTGCTGAGGGCTCGCAGCTTGCGATTCATTTCTGTCACCTTTGGCGTCTAGGTTCCGACACAACAAATTCGCGGGGAACGCGGCCGGCTGTCTTGACGTTATACCGGACGGGGTATATTTGCACAATACCCTTAGGGGTATACGACCGCACAGCAGCAGGGGCCGGAACATGTGCCGGCGCCGGGAAGGGGGGACGTCCATGCGCTACAATCCAGCTCGCATTGTGCGAACATTCGCCCCGCTTTACGCCATGGCGTCGCTGCTGCTGCTTTCGACGGCGGCCTTCGCGCAAACCGATTCCGGTGGGATCGGGCAGGCGGGGACAGCGAACGATTCGGCAGGCGACACGGATGAAACATGGAGCCTGCACGGCCAGACCACATTCACCGACCAATATCATCCCGCCTTCACATCGCCCTATCGCGGCGCCAACAGTCTCGATCCCGGCAGCCGCGGCGACGAAACGTTCGACCTGACGGTGTTCGCGGGTGTGCGCCTGTGGAAAGGCGGCGAAGCCTATGTCAATCCGGAAATCGACCAGGGCTTCGGGCTCAGCGACACCTATGGCATCGCGGCCTTTCCCAGCGGCGAGGCCTACAAAATCGGCGATACCCATCCTTACGTCAAACTGCCGCGTCTCTTCTTTCGACAGACATTCGATCTCGGCGGCGCAACGCAGAAGATCGACCCCGATGCGAACCAGCTCGGCGGCGAGCGCACGGCCGACAATGTGATCGTGACGATCGGGAAAATCTCCGTAACCGATATTTTCGACAACAACACCTACGCGCACGATCCGCGCGCGGATTTTCTCAACTGGGCGGTGATCGACGCCGGCGCCTTCGACTACGCCGCCGATTCCTGGGCCTATACCTATGGTGCGGCGACGGAATGGACGCAAAGCTGGTGGACCTTGCGCACCGGGATTTTCGATCTTTCCAAGGTGCCGAACATGCCGCATCTGGAAACCAATTTTCGCCAGTTCGAACTGGTGAGCGAAGCGGAAGAGCGCCACACCCTCTTCGGCCGCGACGGCAAAATGAAGCTGCTGGCGTTTCTCAATCGCGGCGATATGGGCGATTACAACGATGCCATCGCGCTCGCCGAACTCACGCATACCACGCCGAGCACCGCGCTGGTGCGCCGCTACAATTCGCGGCCGGGCGTAAGCCTCAATTTTGAACAGGAGATTCTCGACAATCTCGGCGCATTCGCGCGTGCCAGTCTCAGTGACGGCAGCAAGGAAGCTTACGAATTCACCGATATCGATCGCTCTCTCTCGGCCGGATTGTCGCTGAAAGGGGTGAGTTGGTCCCGGCCCGACGACACGGTCGGCTTTGCCGGGGAGGTGGCGGGAATTTCGAATGCGGCGCGCGATTATCTCGCCGATGGTGGGCTCGGCATTCTGGTCGGCGACGGCCGGTTGCCGCATTACGGCCTGGAGAACGTGCTCGAAACCTATTATAGCGCCAAAGTCACGAGCTGGTTTACCGCGACACTCGATTATCAATTCGTCGCCAATCCCGCCTATAACCGAGATCGCGGACCCGTCTCCGTGTTCGGGGTGCGTCTCCACGGCCAGTTCTGACGGTCCTCAAATTACCCGGTGCCGGCGATCCCATCCGGCGATAGACTGCCTGGATGGACAGTCCGGGCCTCGCAGAGATCAAAGGTCGCGCCGCGTCGGGCGACAAGGCGGCGATGACGGCTCTCGCCAAACGATTCCTGTTGGGGCAAGGCGGCGCGCCGCAGGACGCCGCCCCGATTCTTTCGTCCGCCGCTGCGAAAGGATCTGGCGAAGCCGCCGGCATCATCGCGGTGCTGATCGCCATTGGCGCGCGCGCGGCTCCCGACTGGACGCCGGCCCTCAAATATCTCCAACAGGCGGCCGAAGCGGAGTGGCCCGAAGCGCAAAACCAGCTTCGGCTTTTGGCCCAGGATCGCGAACTGGCAGCTCTCGCGGAGCGTCCCGATGCGCCGCCCGACATCTGGGGCCGGCTGAGGCGCAACATCGAGATCGAGAATTGGATTTCGCCTGCGCAGAACCGCATGCATTCGGAGCGGCCGCATATCCGCATCTTCGAACGCTTCTTCTCGGCTGCCGAATGCCGCTGGATGATCGAGCGGGCGCGTCCCCGCATCGTGCCGGCCCGCGTGTACGATCGTGCGACCGCGCGCTCGAGCCTCGATCCCGCGCGCAGCAACAGCGCCGCGGCGTTCGATATCGTCGAGACCGACGTCGTTTTGCTTCTGCTGCGCGCGCGCATCGCGGCGGCTGTCGGGATTTCGCCGCCATTTCTCGAGGAAACCAATATCCTGCACTACAAGATAGGCCAGGAATTCCGGCGCCATTTTGATTTCCTGGACCCTGCGGAAGGAGACATGCCCAGGGAGATCGCGGAGAAGGGCCAGCGGATCTCCACATTTCTCGTCTACCTCAACGACGAATTCGACGGCGCGGAAACCGAATTTCCCGCGATCGATTGGCGATTCAAGGGAGCGCAAGGCGATGCGATCTTTTTCCGCAACGTCGACGCATCGGGCGCGCCAGACCGCAGCACCTTGCATGCCGGGCTCGCGCCGACGCGCGGCGAGAAATGGCTGCTGTCGCAATGGATTCGCGATCGCGTACCCCAGGTTGATCGATAGATTTGCAGGTCGCGGCTTCCATCACTAGCTTTGTCGCTACTGGCATTCGCTTGGGCGCAACGAGCGGGGAATGCGCATGAACCTGGTCCTCAAATGGGCCGGCGCCGTCGCGGGCGCCGCGGTTCTGCTTGGCGTCCTCGTGTGGGCGTATGTCTATGTCGAATCCGAAGCGATCATCCAGCGACGCTATCCGCTGCCGTCCTCCACGGTCCATGCGGCGACAACCGTCAAAGCCATTGCGCGCGGCAAGCATCTGATCGCCATCGCGGGTTGCAGCGGATGTCACGGCGCCGATTTGCATGGCCGGCTTCTGATCAAGAACGCGATATTGCCCGTCTGGTCTTCGAATCTGAAACGCCTGACGCTGACGGACGACGAACTCGAACGCGCGATCCGCTTCGGCATCGAGCCCGACGCCACCAGCACTTGGGCGATGCCGTCTTACGACTACACTTATATGAGCGAAGACGACGTGATCGCCATCGTGTCCTATCTGCGCGCACTTCCCGCAGACGGACCGGTGCGGCCGGAGCCGGAATTCGATCTGCACGCGCGCATCGCACTGCTTGAAGGCGATCTTGCGCCAATCGCGCCGGACACGCTCGAAAGCCCGGCTTCGCTCGATCTCGGTCCGCGTTACGACGGCGGCCATTATCTCGCCCGCGTCACCTGCGGCGAATGTCACGGAACGGATCTGACAGGATCCGGCACCGCGCCGGATCTCGTTGCGGTCGCAGCTTATGATCGCGCGGGATTTTTCGCGCTGCTGCGCGAAGGACGTATAGCCCCGGGCCATATTCTCAAGGCGATGCCGCAGCTGGCGCGCAGCCGGTTCCATTATTTTGCGGATTACGAGATCGATGCGCTGTACGACTATCTCGCGGCGCGCGCGAAGGCGCTCAAGCAGGACCGGCGTTGAAGGAACTCGCGTCTGTCCGTTTGCGTTAGGGATTCCCGGGGCCGCGTGGTAACCGGAGGTGTAATTCCCAACCTGGCCATTCTCATGACCTCTCGCCCACTCCTGCGGCTCAAGCCGCGCGAAGGCCGCCGCGCGCGGGCCGGCGCGCCGTGGATGTTCTCCAACGAAATCGAAATGAGCAATGTCGCGAAGGCTTTGCCGGCCGGCAGCCTGGTCTCGGTGGCGGGTGACGACGGTCGCCCCTACGGCACAGGGTATTTCAATCTCAAAAGCCTCATCTCAGTGCGCCTATTCGAAGGTGCGGCCGACGATGACATCGATGCGGCATTCTTTGCCAAGCGCTTTGCCCGTGCGCTTGCGCTGCGCGAAGTGCTTTACACGGAACCTTATTACCGGCTCGTCCATGCCGAAGGCGACGGGCTGCCGGGACTCTCGGTCGATCGTTTCGGCGGCACTTGCGTCGTGCAGGCGACGACGGCCGGCATGGAAGCCCTGCTCGAACCGATGCTCGAAGCGTTGGACGCTACGATTGCGCCAGAGCAGATCGTTCTCCGCGCCGATACGCCTGCCCGCGCGCTCGAAGGCTTGCCCTCCTATGTGCGCGCGGCGAAGGGCGAGATGCCGACGCGCATCGCCGTGCTGGAAAACGGAGCGCGCTATTTCGCGGATCCCGCGGGCGGGCAGAAGACGGGCTGGTATTACGATCAGCGGGACAATCGCGCCTTCATGGCGGCGCTTGCGAAAGACAAATCCGTGCTCGACGCCTGTTGCTATACCGGCGGCTTCGCCATTGCGGCAGCCCGCGCAGGCGCCGGTGAAGTGAGCGCGCTCGATAGCTCGGCGCCCGCTCTCGCGCTGGCGGAAGATGCCGCAGCGGCAAACGGCGTCGAGCGCGCCTGCAATTTTATCAAGGCCGATGTGTTTGAGGAACTCGAACGGCTCGCGGGCTCGAGCGAAAAATTCGATATCGTCGTCGCCGACCCCCCGCCTTTCGTGAAAGCGCGCAAGGATCTCGAACCCGGCGCCAAGGCCTATCGCAAGCTGGCGCGGTTGGCTGCCGGCGTCACCGCGCCGCGAGGGTTTCTGTGTTTATGCTCGTGTTCTCACAACATGCCGATAGAGCGCTTCGCAAACGAATGCGCCATCGGCGTCATCCGCACCGGTCGTCGCGCGACGCTGATCCGGCAGGCGGGAGCCGGCCCCGATCATCCCGTCCATCCGATGCTGCCGGAAACCGCTTACCTCAAGACACTGGTGTTCGCGCTGGATTGAACATCCGGGCCTCAATTCGGCACAGGCAGTCCGGTGCGTTGGCTCCAGCCTGCATAGATGATGGCGAGTTGCGGCTTGCGAAAGCCGTCCACGGTCTTCGTCGCGTCGTTCACAACAAGCGTCTCGGGAGCGGACGCGGCGGTCGGCGACCATTGCGGCAGACCCGCGCCATTCGGATTTCCCGTCTTCGCGAAGTTCGTCCAGTAGCCTTCCATCATTGCGGCAATGCTCTTGTCCTTGTCCGTCGCGAACTTGATTTTCGCGGCATAGTTCGGGTCCTGCGAAAGGCCGGTAAATCCGAACACGAAGGGGACCTCGCCGCCGTGGCCGACACCGCTGGAAAACAGACGCAAGCCGTCGAAGAGATAATCGAAGTAATAGACATAGCCGGGCTCGCCGAGTTTTGTTTCGAAGGTGGCGAGGCCCTGCGCACCGGAGGCGAACAGCGCATCGTCGAAAACCTGCCGCGCAAATTGATCGTCGCTGAGCTTGCCGTCTGCTTCGTAAACCTTGCGCACGCCCGGCAGCGCATCGCCGAACGGCTTCAGCATGTCGTCGTTCGTCATGTGTATGGGTTTCATCAATGTCGCTTCGTCGCTATTCGAGCCTGCGAGATAAGGCACATGCGCCATCTTGCCCTGTGAAAAAAGCGCGGCCGGCTGATCCGGCAGAACCGTCCCGTCGACGAAAGGTGCCGGCAGCGTTGGTTGCATCTTCGCCTGGTCGGCAAGGATTTCATCCACACTGAGTCCGCGCAGTTTCGCCAGCGCATCGGAAGACGCATCTGTCGCGTTCTCCAGCGCCGCGAACGCAATGGTCTTCTGTTGCGCTTGCGCAGAGGTGGGGATAGTCCACAATCCCAGCCCCGATTCCGAAATGGCCTTTGCGAACAATCCTCGCGCGAGCGGAGACACGCTCAAATCGTTGACGCTCATGCCGCCGGCCGACTCGCCGAAGATGGTGACGTTCGAGGGATCGCCGCCGAAGGCCGCGATGTTCTTTTGAACCCAGTTCAGGGCCGCGATCTGGTCGAGCAAACCGAAATTGCCGGTCGGCTCGCCGGGATTTGCGGCCGACAGCGTGGGATGATCGAAGAAGCCGAGCCATCCCAGCCGGTAATTAAGCGTGACGACGACGACACCGCGCTCGGCCAGTTCCACGCTGTCATAGATCGGGCTTGCCGAACCGCCGAAGACGAACGAGCCGCCGTAAATCCACACCATCACGGGCAGCTTCGCACCAGGCTCTGCGCTCGGCGTCCAGATATTGAGCGTCAGGCAGTCTTCGCTTTGCGGCAGTTGCAGCCGTCCCGGCACATTGGACTGCGGGCAGACGGGCCCGAACGCGCTTGCATCGCGCACGCCTTGCCAGCCGGGTGCAGCTTGCGGCGCGCGCCAGCGCAGCGGTCCAACCGGAGGCGCGGCAAACGGAATATCCTTGAAGACGCTGGTGGTGCCTTCGCTTGCACCCGAAAGCGCGCCTTGCGCGATTCTGGCCTGGGGCTGTGCCCATGCCGGCAGAGACGTCAGGCAAATCAAAATCGCAGCAAGCGCAACTCGGCGCATGGAAACCTCCGTCGGATAGGTTTGAACGAAAGCCTGGACAAAAGCCGTCGGTCAAGGGGCCTCGGCATCCGCCAAACTCAGGGCAGGCTGAAGGACATCTCCGTAAAGCTCATCGTGTATTGTCCGAGCCGGTTCAACACGTCGCGACCGATGTTGCAGAATATTCCCTCCTCGTCCGCGTCGATCGATTGCGCAAGCACGCGAACGTTGCGCAATTGCACGTCTCGACCGGCGAGAGCAATGCGAACGGCACTCAGCTTGTAGCCGTCTACGGCTGATGCGCCCCCGATTCCCGCAATTTGCTCGCGGAAACGCTGTGCGTTGGCGACGATACCGGGAAACGCACGCGAGAAGGAGTCGTAGAACGCAGTCTGCGCCGCGCCGGTGTCGAGACGACAGGTCAAGCGTTGTCCCCGATATTCGATCTGCAGCAGCGGATCGCTTCCCGACAGGGCAACGTCGGTACGGGAACTGCCGTCGCCGATCGTCCTCGCAAGAACGATATGACCGTTAGGCAGATGTCGTATTGCGCCGAGGATCGAGATGACCGGAAACCCGATGGCCCCGGACAGCGCGCGCCCGTCCGGTAATCGCAGAGCGGCGTCCGGCAAGACCACGAACACGACATTCGAAACCGCTGTGCCATCGCCAAATCTTATTGTGCCTGAAGCAACGTCCGCGCGCGTGCCTGTTCCCGCCGCGCCGTTTATTCTGTAGTCCGTTTGCCGCACCGCAAGTCCCGCGTCGCGTGCCGCGCTGCGCGACAGCAGGGAAAAATTTGCGCCGGTATCAAACAGCAGATGCAACGGCAAATCCTCGACCCGGACGCCAAGCATTCCATCCGAAGTCAGCGCCTGCGGGCTCCCGTTGCCGGGGTACGAGACTTCAGGCGGCACATCTTCTATCGCCGCCAAAAGTGCAACGCGGTTGCGTATGTTTTCGAGCTGCGGTGCGCCGCCATCGCTCCCGCTGCGCAAAAGAGGTTCAACCGCATTGAGTGCCGCGGAATAGTGAAATCCGGCGCGTTCGGACAGCATCAGCATTTCGCGGATGTCCGACTCAGGTGCGGGATCGGCATTGCTTCGTGACAGCAGATTGCGCAGGACGGCGGAGGCATATTCGTATCTTCCATACGCGAACGCGTCGGCAGCGCGCAGAAAGACGAATTGCCGGTCGTTGGGATTCGACAAAAGTGCCGCGTGCAGCGCAAAAAAATCGTGCTGCCGATAGAGGCTCCACGGCGAAGGCGCCGCGCTCGATGCCGTCGGCGCCAGCACCGAAAGCGCGATCGCGAGCATTCTCAATATCCATCGTGGCATTGGTTCCTCATCGCTCGGCGCGGGACGCGAAGGTACGGTCCGAGTTCAGATCAAAGGCGGTGCGCCGTCGCCGACTTCGAGCGCCCGAGCTTCCTCGCAGAAATTGTTCCACAAGGATTTCTTGAGTCCTAGACGAAGCGCGAGATCCCGGACCGCCGACAGATCGTGACCGCCGCGAATGTTGAGCAACCTGCCGCGATTCCATATCTCGTTCCAATAAGCCCGAAAAAAAGTCCGCACGGGCTCTCCCTGAAGGTGCAATCCCGGTCGGTCGAGCGGCGGTATTCCGGTCCAATAGGCCCCCAGGAGAAAATCGCCTTCGTCGAAAAAATATCCGCCGATTGCCGGCGCGACTTCGCTCGTTCCGACGCAATAAGCCTTCACGTGATAGGCGCAGCCATCGTAGCGAATAATATTTGCCAGGACTTCCATAAGACGATCGAGCGAGTAAAAAATCTCGATTCTCTGAACTTCGATGGAGCGCGCATGGAGTCGTTCACCGATCATGGCGCGAAATTCCGTCTGGATGTATGCCGGCGTCGGGTATGGCGCGGCCAGGCGCAGCGCCTGCAGACGGTTTTGAGTCCGGCCGAGAAGCTGCACGAGCAATGACGGAAGCTCGCCCAGCGTATCGACGACGTCCGCTCGGACCGGTTGGGTCTCAACATCGGGCGCGGCGGAGAAAAGTGCTGCGATATCCGTTTCAAGCGCACGCGCCAGCGCCGATCGATGACGTGCGCGCGGGGCATATTTGCCGGCCTCCCATGCCGAAACTGCTGTGACGTCGACATGGAGCCGCGCGGCGATGTCCTGACGGGAGAGGCCCTGCAATTGCCTCAACCGCCTGATGCGAGCCCCGATCGAATTTCGTGCTTGGTCCAAATTGTCACCTCAAATCTCCCGAAAACTCTTCAAAACTCATACTTAAAGAGTTTGTAACGGCCTGACAATAATGCATTGAATAGCGGGCAGCATTGCGTTTTTGAATGTTGCGGGGTAGGAGCCGCGGGGGGCCAAGCAGTCAATTTGTTTTGGCAAATACAAAGCCGAATGAAGGGATAAGTGTGCCCCCGGAACCGGGAGCATATCCGAGTTGGTTTTGTCGAAAATTTCGCTTGTCCACTGTCGGTCTTTTTCGACTATTTGGATTGCTTCATCGGAGGCTGTATATCGTCAAACAGGTTGCGTCGATCCAAGCGGGCGACGACACGGGGCAACTCCCGGAGGCTTTCTGCCGGGGATAATGGGGATTGGGACGATGAAGGGCACAGTTGCACTGATAGCTGTCGGCGCGGTCGCAATTGCGGCAGGAGCCGGAGCCTGGAACTGGACAAATAACGGCCAGCTCAAGCAATGGGTGGAAGGGATTCATGCGACCGACTTCAAGAACGCGTCGGTTGAAGTCTTCAGCACCGCCTGCGCCGATCCGCAACTGACTGCGGCGGGGGTCACCGCGGTACCGCTGCACGAGGGCAGCTACGAACTCGGGCAGTACCAATTCGAACTGGTGGGCGACGTAAAGTATGGGGACGTTTCCGGCCATACGAATTCGGACGACGGCGAGAAGGCCGTCTTTGTCGGAAGTTGCACTTCGAACGGCCAGACTTCGGAAGTGTTGTTCGTATATGGATTGGTGAACGGCAAGCCGATGCGCATTGCGACAGCGGACCTCTCCGGTTCGGGCAACGGCATCGTTCAGTCCTACGAAGTGCGCGACGGCACGATCCAGATCAAGCAGAACGGCGGCGATCCGCCCAAACTCACGATGCTGAGCTACGCGTTGCTGAACGGAAGTCTTACAAGTCTCGGCCAAGCCGGCGGAGCGGCGGTGGCGCAGACTGCGCCGGGCACGCCCGACGCGTCCACAGGCGACGACAAGGTCAGTTACCAATATTTCGAGCAACAGCTCGCGCCTTATGGCACCTGGATCAATCATCCGGTCTGGGGGCGCGTCTGGCATCCCACGGCGGTGCCGGCGGATTTCCGGCCGTATCAGAACGGACATTGGGAAAACACAGACGACTACGGCACCGTCTGGGTGTCGGATTATTCCTGGGGCGATGTTGCATTTCATTACGGCCGATGGGGTTTCGACCCCAAATATGGATGGCTTTGGGTTCCCGGTTATGTTTGGGGACCGTCATGGGTCGTTTGGCGCGAAGGCGACGGCAACATCGGTTGGTTTCCGATGCCGCCGGGCGATTATGACGGCGAGGGCGACTATCCCGACAATTTCGACGCGTGGTACGGCTACCGCGATCTCTACGGCGCGGCACTCGATGCCGACGCATTTTATGCGATGTGGTCCTTCGTGCCGGCGGTCGATATTTTCGAGCCCGGCATAGGCGCCTATATCGTCGATCGAGGCCGGTATCGCCTGTTCATGGGACGCACGGAAGGCTGGACGCGCTACGGCATCTTTCGCGGTCATGTCTTCAACAGAAGCATCGATGCAGGTCGTTTCGAAGCGGCGTTCCATCGCCCGATGCCGGTCGGCACGCGGCACGATTTTGCCGCGCATCGTGGAATGGTGACGTCTTTTTCCGTCGGCCACGGAATTCAACAACACGAGCAACTGGCGGGTCATTTCGGCGGGGCCGTCTCCGGAGGGCACGGTTTCGGGGACCATGGGGAAGCCATGCGCAGCACCGGGCATGTCGGCGGCTCGTCGGCCGGCAGCTTCGGAGGCACGCATCGTGCGTTCACAAGCACATCCCATGCGGGATTCGGCAGTAGCTCGTCGCACAGCGGTTTCGGAAGCACGTCCCATACGACCTTCGGCAGCACTTCCCGCACCGGCTTCGGGGGTACCTCGTCGCACAGCGGCTTCGGCAGCACATCCCACACCAGCTTCGGCGGAACTTCCTCTGGCGGGTCGACCCATAGCGGCTTTGGCGGAGGCTCCGGGGGCGGGTTTGGCGGATCGACACGTACGACGGGTTTCGGCGGCTCGGAGCGTCCGAGCTTTGGCGGTGCCACGACTGCGAGCCCGACCACGGGCTTCCACCCCACCACGGGCTTTCCCGGAGTGACCGGCCGAGCCCCTTCGATTCCGGCCAAGACGAGCACGTGCAAGGGGAAACATTGTTAGTCATCTGCTCGACGCCGATGACCGTGAGACATTTGCGTGGGCGCAGGAAACTCGCGTTTCGACCGCAGCCCGCGAGCTACTAAAGGTGATGACCAGGATGAGAAGGATGTTTGGGAAACGCAATATTTCCGTTGCGGCATCGCTGGGCGCGTTCATGCTCGCGACATCGGCCCTGGTTCCGGCCGGCGCGATGGCGGCAGACGCCGCATTGCCGGCAATGGATCCGAACTCGGAGTTGACCGATCAAAGGCTCAACCCCGCGATTGCCAAACTGCTGTCGGATGCCATCGTTTCCTATAACGCGAAAGAGTTCAGGAGGGCGGAAGAAAAGATCGAAGACGCGCGAGCCGTGCCGTCGCCGACACCGTATGACAATTTTCAAATCGAAAACCTGAACGCCACGGTGGAATCTGCGGCCGGGAACGATACGGATGCATTGCAGTCCTATGAAACAATGGCGTCCAATTCCGCCGCGCCGCAATCGGACCGCGTTGCTATCTATGCAGGGTGTATCGCGTCAAATGCACGCGAAAGGCATTATTGGCGAGCCATTCAATTTGGAAGATTGATGGAACGGATGCATCTCCTGAATGCTGAAGCATCGCTGTCGTATGCAAAGGCCTATTACAGTGCCGGCCTGTTTGTCGATTCCGAACACACGGCACAGGCCGCGATCGCTGCCGGGGTGACGGACCCCAAAACGATCGAAGCGCTGCAGACGCTCGTTCGCGACGACCAGGTCAAAACGGGCGAGCGGGCCCAGGATACGGGAGAGCAGGTCGCAGGCGCACTCTTCGGCGCAATTCTGGGAGGAGTCGCTTCGGGATTGACCGGTCAAGCCGTCCCGCCGCCGGATATGGGCATCAGAACGCAGGATCAGGCAAGGGCCGAAGTGCCAAGCTACGCTGCCGCCGCAGGGCAGCGCGCTGCCGCCGACTCGATTGCCGGAGATCCGGCTTCCGAGCGCGTCCTCTATGTCGATCTTTCGGCTGCTGCGGCGCGGCTCACTCCCCAGGAAAGGAAAAGGGCGTCGGGCTTTTTCGATGCGGCCAGCGACTTCTACGGAAAGGAGAACTACGCGGCCTCGGCGAGCGATCTGCGCAAGTCTCTCGAAATCGATCCGACCAATGCGGCCGCCAATTACTATTACGCAGACTGCCTGGCACGGCAAAAAGGCGACCCCATAGAGATCGTCGACTATCTGACGCGTGCCGTGGTGTTCGGCGCAGGCGACGAAAACGCGTCCCTGGCCAAGACGGCCTTGCAGGGTCTCGCAACGCCGGGTGGCGGTTAGTCGTTGAATCGAGCGCGCCGCGAAACGGCATAATAAGAATCAGCGACAATCCGCTAAATCGAAATCTGTGTGCCCAGTTCGACCACCCGGTTGGGCGGCAGATGATAGAAGCGCACGGGCGACAGGGCCGAAGACGCGAGCCGCATGTAAAGCCAGGTGCGCCATTGCCCCAGCGCGGGGTGTTCGGCCGGCACCAGCGTTTCGCGTCCGATAAAGAACGTCGTGGTTTCGACGTCGAGGGCAAGCCCGAACGCCCGCGCCGCTTCGAGTGCGAGCGGCACATCCGGCGTTTCGAAAAAACCGTAATGGATATTGATGCTGAAGAAGCCCTTGCCCAGCTTCTTCACTTCGATGCGCTTGGCCGGCGGGACGAGCGGCGCATCCTCGGCCGTCACATGCGCAAGCACGACGCGCTCATGCAGCACCTTGTTGTGCTTGAGATTGTGCAGGAGCGCGCCGGGAACCGCATCGTTGCGCGCGGTGAGAAACACGGCAGTGCCCGCGACGCGCACCGGCGTCTTGTCGGCACGCTCGAGGAAGAGATTGAGCGGAAGCGATTCGCTGCGTATTTTTTCCAGATGCGCGCGGCGGCCCAGGCGCCAGGTTTCCATGAACAGGAAGACGGCCGCTGCGATCGCAAGCGGCAGCCAGCCGCCTTGCACGATCTTGAGCGAATTGGCGGCCAGGAACGAAAGATCGATCAGCCCGAGCGGAACGAAGACCGCGAGCGCCCAGCGCGAGCCCCAGCCCCATTGGCGGGCGGCCACAATGGCGCACAGGAAGGTGCTGATCACCATCACGCCCGTCACCGCAATTCCGTAAGCCCAGGCGAGCGAGTCGGAAGTTCGGAAGATGAGCACGATCAGGACGACGCCGATCCCCAAAATGGCATTTACGCGCGGCACGTAGATCTGGCCTTCTTCGGCTGCGGAAGTGTGCCGGATTTCCATCCGCGGCAACTGGCCCAGCTGCACGGCCTGTCGCGTGATCGAATAGACGCCGGAAATGACCGCTTGCGATGCGATCACGGTTGCGACCGTCGCCAGCGCCACCAGCGGGTAATGCGCCCAATGCGGCGCCGAATCGAAAAACAGATAATCGAGCGCCTTGGGATTGCGTAAGAGCGTTGCACCCTGTCCGAAATAGTTCAGCACGAGTGCCGGCAAGACGAGATAGATCCACGCGTTGCGGATAGGTCCTTTGCCGAAATGTCCCATGTCTGCGTAAAGCGCCTCGCAGCCGGTGACGGCCAGTACCACCGCGCCGAGCGCCACGAATCCGGTCCAGGGTGCGCGCAGAAAAATCAGGATCGCGTAATAGGGATTGAGCGCATCGAGAATTTCCGGCGTGCGCAGAATCGCAAAAATTCCGATCACCGAGAGCGTCGTGAACCACACCAGCATGATCGGGCCGAACAGCCTGCCGATCGCGGCCGTGCCGCGGCTCTCCATCAGGAACAGGCCGATCAGAATGGCCAAAGTGAACGGGATCACGAGCGGCACAAGCGCCGAGCTTTCGGCGCCGAGGCCTTCGACGGCGCTCAGGACCGAAATGGCCGGCGTCAGCATGCCGTCGCCGAAAAACAGCGCGAGTCCCAGGATCGCCGCGACGCCGATCCAGCGCTTGAAGCGGCGGCCAATGCGATGCGAGCGATGCGCGAGCGCCGCGAGCGCGAGCACGCCGCCTTCGCCGTCATTGTCGGCGCGCATGATAAGCGTGACGTATTTGAGCGTCACCACGATCATCAACGACCAGAAGATCAGGGACAGCGCCGCCATGACTGCGAAGTGAAGCGGCAGCGAAGCGCCGATCGCCTGCACCGAGTTGCGCATGGCGTAAAGCGGGCTGGTGCCGATGTCGCCGAACACGACGCCGAGCGCGCCAACCGTCAAGGCTGTAACGCTGCTGCGCGCAAGATGCGCTTGCGCCGCCTGCGGCAAAGCTTCCGCGTGGACCCCGGTAACGACGGGGATATCGCTCATTTTACGCTGAGGTTCGCTCACATTGGCTCGGGGGCCGGGTCCATCTTCGGGCAGTTCGCGAGGTTAACGCGCAAGTCTTGCCAATGTAGCGTGCCGGCCGCGTTTGCCGCCGTCATGGCCAAGCTCGCCGTGTTCGAGGGCCGGGAAAATAGGGACGTCCTTACCCCCGGGATAGAGGGGAGAGGCAGTATAGCGCACAACGGCTAGTCAAGCCATTGATCCGGAAATGATTTCAATCAATTCGAGGCGATGCGGTCGGGGTCTCCGGCCGGTCCCGGCCCGATGAATCCCCGGACCACGTAAGTGCGCACGCCCCACGAATCTGCGCGCGGGTTCCACTCACATCCACCACAGGATCGTCGAGAAAGATCGCACCGTCATCGAGCCAGTTGGCATGGTCGATGCGGATTTCGCGGTCGGACACCATCCGGCTCACGACCGCCACATGGCCGCGGCCGGGGCCGGCATAGCCTGTGAGGACCATTACAGCGCCAAGGACGGGTGTCGAGTTGCGCGAGAAATGGCCGGCAGCCTGGTCCCACCACGTTCCGGCGTCTCCAAACAGATTGATGCCGGAACGTTGGCGCGCATAAGGCACGCATTGCAAAGGCGAGCCGGGCGTCTCGATGCGCGTACCATTGCGCGGCCCGTGTTCGTAATCTGAGGCGAGGCGGTTGTCGGGCGCACTCGCACACGCGTTGAGGAGCAGCAAAAAAAGGGCCGCCGCCGCGAACCGAACTCGAGACCCCACCATCAAAAAGCCCCTCATTGCCGCTCAAGCAGCGGCGGCCATGTCTGACACCCTAAACCCCCATGGCCCAACACGGCGTTAGATCAATCGGTCAAATTTGAATGACTAAAATTGTATCGAATTCGATTCACTTCGCTGGGCGCAATTTCGCGCGAAGACCCTATTCACTACGCGCGATTTCGCGCGCCGACGCCTTGCCCGTTCCGCTCCAACCCATTGCACCAATGGACAATAATCCCGCCGCTGCGAAGGCGAAGAATGGCGCACTCCAGGCTTGTTCGGCAATGGCGAAAACCGGCAGGAGAAGGCCTGCCGCCAATTCGGGACGGCCTCGCCAGCCCCCCGAATAAGCTTCACCGGCTCTTTGCGTGCGGGTGAACACCATGCTCGCATTCGAAAACGCTTCGAACGTCGCGCGCGTGTTGGACAGGATGAGACCGCTGGGGAAGATCACGGCCAGCAGCAGCGATTGCGCGAGGCACGGCTCGCCGGCGCGTTTGAGGATCGCCTGCCCGGCATAGAGGTAACTGACGCTCGCGGTCAGTCCCAGCGCGGTCACGCCGAGGCCGAGTTCCGCGACGGCTTGAAGATAGACGACGCCCATCGCCATCAAGGTCAGGCTGATCGCGGCGCTGGCGCAGGCCAGCGTGTAGAATGCGAACTGGCAGATCTGCAGCGTCACGGCGGCCTTTTTCCAGACCGGCATGGTGCTCGTCCAGATTTCCGGAAGAAGCTTGCGCGCGACCTGCGCGTGGCCTTTGGTCCAGCGCGCCTGTTGCGCGCGCCATGCCGCCGCCGTTTCCGGCAATTCTCCCGGCACTTCCACGTCGGAGATCATCGCAGAGCGCCAACCCTTGAGCGCACAACGGATACTGAGATCGAGGTCCTCGGTGAGCGTGTCACCCGTCCATCCGCCGGCATGATCGATGGCGGCCCTGCTCCATACGCCTGCCGTTCCGTTGAAGGAGAACGGGAAGCCGGCGCGGAAGCGCGCTTCCTGTTCGATGGCAAAGTGGCTGTCGAGCAGAAAACCTTGTGCACGGGTCAGCCAGTTGCGTTCGCGGTTGTTGTGACCCCAGCGGGTCTGGACGAAGGCGAGACCCTGATCGGCCATCAGCGCGGGAACAGTGCGCTTGAGGAAATCCGGCGCGGGCACGAAATCGGCATCGAAGATCGCCACATAGGGCGCCTGGGAATGTTTGAGGCCGAAAGCCAGGTTTCCGGCCTTGAAGCCGGCGCGCTCGCCGCGGCGCAGGACGGAAAGTTTGAGACCGTCCGGCGCTGCCTGCGTGGCAGCGGTCAGCAACGCTTGGTGGTTGTCGACATGCCCATCGTCCAGCAGCTGGATTTCGAGCCGGTCGCGCGGCCAGTCCAGCCGCGAGGCAGCTGCTGCGACCCGCAGAGCCAATGGCCCTTCATCGCAGACCGGCAGTTGTACGAGGACATGGGGAAGTGCCTCGTCGGGCAGAAGCGGCACCCGCACCCGGCGGGCCGGCTTGAAAGTGCGCAAGAGCGACAAAGCGCCGAGCTGCATGGAAAACAGCCCCAAGGTCACCAGGACGACAGCGAGTGCGACTTGCAGGATCAAGGACAGGCCGGACATGGTGAACGGTTCGGACCCCCACTCTTTGGACCGGCGCCGTCATAGCGACAGCGTCCTGGACATGTCACGCGCCAAAGTGAACGCGGGCGATCTAAATAAGGTGCGTGGCCAATGTGTGACGGGCCGGATTCTTTCGCAAGGGCGAAGGACGGCCGCCCACAAGCGTTTCTCAGTCCAGAGTCCGCCGGAATCGGGCCAAAGCGAGGCCGCCGGCCGCGAACATAAAGAGAATCAGCGGCCAGAGATTGGGCCAGATTTCGCCGAATCCGTTGCCTTTCAGCAAAATCCCCCGCACAACCCGCAGAAAATGTGTGGCGGGCAGCACCTCCCCGATCCATTGCGCCCAGATCGGCATGCCTTCGAACGGGAAGGCGAAGCCGGAGAGCAGAATCGCGGGCAGGAGGAAGAACATCGTCATCTGCATCGCCTGCAGCTGGTTCTGCGCGATGGTCGAAAAGGTGTAGCCCACGGCGAGATTGGCCGTGATGTAGAACACAAGAGCGACGGCAAGGAGCCCCAACGAGCCGATCATCGGCACGTCGAAGACGAATTTCGCCACGAGGAGGATGATCGTGCTTTGCACCGCGCCGATCATGATGTTCGGCGTGATCTTGCCGATCATGATCTCGAGCGGCGTCGCGGGCATCGCCAGCAGGTTTTCATAGGTGCCCCGTTCTCGCTCGCGCGTCAGCGACAGGCACGTCATCAGCACCATCGTCATGGTCAGGATGACGGCGAGCAAACCGGGAATGATGTTGAATTGCGTGATCGATTCCGGGTTGTAGAGAAGATGGGAAACGACGTTGAACGGCGGCGGTCCCTGCGTGCGCGCCGCAAGCGGGCCCACCAGATCGTCGCGCAGCGCCGTTGTCGCCAGACTGTTGATGGCGGCCAGCGCATAGGAGCCCGCCGCGGGATCGGTGGCATCGGTCTCGACGACGAGATCGGGCTGTGTGCCGCGCACGATGTCGCGCGAAAAATTCTCCGGAATCTCGACGACGAAAAGGACCTTTCCCTCGTCGAGCAACAGGCGCGCTTCCTTCGGTGAATGGGTTTCCTGCACGACGTCGAGATAGCTCGAGTTCTTGAGCGCGGCCACGATCGAGTTGCTGAACGTGCCGGGATCGTCGATCGAAATCGCCGTGGGCAACGCCTTCGGGTTGAGATTGATCGCGAAGCCGAACAGGAAAAGTTGCATCACCGGCACGCCTACGATCATGGCGAGGGTGAGCCGATCGCGGCGCATCTGGAGAAATTCCTTCGCCAGCATCGCGGTCAGCCGCGAAAGCGAGAAGCCGGAGTTCATTGCGCCTGCTCCTGAAGGTGAATGAACACGTCTTCGAGGCTCGGCGGGGATTCCCGGATCGCGATGCCGGGTTCGTTGCGATAAGGCGCGAGCGCGCGTTCGAGCGCCGCGCGATCGAGGCCGGTCACATGCAACGCTGCGCCGAAGAAGGCGGCGTGTTCCACGCCCGGTTCGTCGGCGAGCCGCGCCGCGAGCTTGCGCACGTTTTCTCCTTCGACAATGAACGTGAACAGTTTCGACTGCGCAATGACTTCGGCGACCGTGCCGCGTGCAATCAATTTGCCGTTCATGATGTAGACGATGCGGTCGCAGCGCTCGGCCTCGTCCATATAATGGGTGCTGACGAGAACGGTGAGTCCGGCGTCGCTGAGCGCGTGGATTTCCTCCCAGAAATCGCGCCTCGCCTTGGGATCGACGCCGGCCGTAGGTTCGTCGAGCAACAGAAGCTTCGGCGAATGGAGCATGCAGGCGGCCAGCGCGAGCCGCTGCTTCCAGCCGCCCGACAACGCACCTGCCATTTGATGCTGGCGCTTGGCGAGTCCCAGTCGGTCGAGCGTCGAATCGACCTTCGCTTTGCGATCCTCGATTTCGTACATTCGCGCGACGAAATCGAGATTTTCGCGGATCGAGAGGTCTTCCCAGAAGCTGAACCGCTGGGTCATGTAGCCGGTTTCCCGCTTGATCTGTTCGGCTTGCGTGCGGACATTGTAGCCGAGGCAGGTGCCCTGGCCTTCGTCTGCCCGCAACAAGCCGCACAACATGCGGATGGTGGTCGTTTTTCCCGAGCCGTTGGGACCGAGAAATCCCCAGACCTCGCCTTCCGGCACCGCGATGTCGACATGGTCGACGGCCGTCTTCGCGCCGAAATGCTTCGTCAGCCCGTGCACGTCGATGGCCAGATTCTCGCTCACGTGCCCAGCGGACGGACTTCGACCGGTTCGCCGGGATTGAGTTTCAATCCGCCCGGCGCGCGCGCTTCGAGCTTGAACACGAGCTTCTGGCGACTATCGATGCTGAAGATGACCGGTGGCGTAAATTCCTCCTGCTGCGCGATGAAGGTGATCTTCGCGGTCAGGTTGGGCGCGCATCCGTCGCAGGAAATCGCGACCGCCTGGCCGAGTTTCACATGCGCGAATTCCGTCTCCGGCACGAAGAAGCGCACGAAGACGTTCGCGGGAGGCAGCACGGAGACGACGGCCGTGGCCGCGGGCACATACTCGCCCTGGAAGAAATAGATGTCCTGCACCTGACCGTCGACCTGCGACGCGATATGGCGCTGCGACAGCTGATATTGCGCGTCGGCGAGCGCGCCCTCCATCTGTCTGATCTGCCCTTCGAGCTGATCGATATGCGCCTGCGATTCGCGGAACGACGCGAGTGTCGAATCGAGTGTGGACGGAACGCCCGCGTGATCGCGCGCGAGTCCCGTCTGCCGTTTAACTTCCGTCTGCGTGTACGTGTTATTGGCCTGCTCCTGCGCCAGTTCGGCCTTGGCTTGCGCAAGGTTGGCGGCGGCCTGATCGCGCGCTGCCGTCTCATGCGTATCGTCGAGCGAAAAAAGGAAATCGCCCCGCTTGACGATCTGCCCGCGCTGCACGCCGAGATGGGTGACCCAGCCCGGCTGCGGCGCGCCGATCAACGAGTTGTCGCCTTCGCCGTAACCGAGCCAGGCCGGCGGTTTGTGATCGCCGCAAGCGGCCAGCAGCAACAGAAGAAGGAGAGACAGGCGCTTCATGGGGCTTCCCCTCTTGCGAGACCCCTGAGCAGCACGTCGATATGCGTCTCGATCAGGCCTTCGAGGTCATAGGTTTCGCTGTCGATCCGGGCAAAGGTCGTGCGCCAGACCGCGGCCAACAGAATGGGTGCAATGCAAAGACGCGCGGCATGCTCGGGTGCTACGTCGCGGAATTCTCCGCGCGCGACCCCTCGCGAAATGACGGAGCCGAGTGCTGCGAGCCCCTTCTCCACCACTTCCTCGCGATAGAAACGCATGAGTTCCGGAAAATTGCCGAGTTCGCCGATGACGATTTTGGGCAGCACCACGCGATCGCTGGTGCGGACGAATTGTCCGATGGTGCGCAGCATGAGCCGCAGCAGGTCGGACGCGGAGCCTTCGAAGCGTTCCGCGGCTTCGACGACACGGGCCAAGGTGTCGCCGATGGAGTCGCGCACCAGCGTTTTGAACACCGCTTCCTTGTTGTCGAAATAGAGATAGATCGTGCCTTTGGTGACGCCGGCCCGCGCCGCGATGTCGTCCATGCGCGCTGACGCATAGCCCTTTTCGGCGAACACCATGAGGGCGGCCTCCAGGATTTCCTGAGGCCTTGCTTCCTTGCGCCGCCGCCAGCGAGTAGGGGTATCGGTATCCGTGTCCATCGGGTCTATGTAAGTAACTAACTGGTCAGTTACAAATAGAAAGTTCGTTATTTCGCGCTCTTGCTATCCTGATCTCATGAGAAATTCCGCGCATCGACTGGCTTTCGCAGCCGCCACATTGGCTTGGCTGACCGTTTCCGCCTGTGCGCCGGAGCAACCCTATTTCGGGCCCAAGGATGCGGATCATTCCACGGGATACACGGACGAGAAGCTCGACCAGAACCGCTTTCGGGTCACCTATACAGGCAACACGGCCACAAATCGGGAAACCGTTGAGAACTTCCTGCTGTTGCGCGCCGCCCAGGTCGCGCAGCAAGCGGGCTCGAACTACTTCATGTTCGATATGCGCGATACCAAGGCGCACACGACCTATTTCTCCGATTTTGGTTGGAGCGGCGCACCCCATTTTGGCTGGTACTGGCATAGCTGGGCCTATGACGGCTTCAACAATGAAGTCGAAACGCGGCCTGAAACCCGTTTCCAGGCCTACGCGGAAATCGTGTTGCTGACCGACGCGCAAGCCTCAAAGGAACCGCGCGCCATCGCTGCGCAATCGATCGTCCAGCGGCTGGGTCCTGCGGCAATGCCGCCACCGCCTCCTTCGCCGCGCTGAGGCGGCCAGACTCAAATCCCGCTAAGCGTTGCGTCTGAGCACGAATCTCGACTCATCGCCCGTGCGTTCGGCTGACAACACCTCATAGCCTTCCTGGCGGCACATATGCGGGACATCGACGATGGCCATGGGCTCGTCGGCCAGGACCTCGAGCATCTTTCCGGGTGCGGAGCGTTCGAGTGCGCGGCGGGCGAACAACGCCGGCAGCGGACATTTCAATCCGCGCAGGTCGACAAGCTCACATTCCGTCGCATCTGTCTGCCTTGACGACACGGTTCCGTCACCCAATCCTCGCGCCTCATACGGGGATGAATCGCCGATGACGCTGCTCGAGGGTTTCTCGCGCGAGGCCACCTATATCACGGGCATCGGCCGTTCGCTGTTGCGCATGCGGCATGTGAAGCCGGATTCGCCGATCACCATCGTGGATATCGTCTCGGGCTTTGCGCGCAAGGCGCCGCGAAGCACGGCGATCCTTTACCAGGACCGCAGCATTACTTATGGCGAACTGGAAGAAGGCGCCAATCGCTATGCCCATTGGGGTGCCGGAATCGACATCCGCCGCGGCGATGTCGTGGCGCTGCTGATGGAGAACCGTCCGGAATATCTGATCGCGTGGCTCGGGCTCCTGAAGCTGGGCGCGGTCGTGGCCCTCATCAACACCAATCTGCGGGGCTTCCCGCTGGCCCATTCCATCGGCGTCGCCGAGGCCCGCCACCTGATCCTGGGCAGCGAACTCGCCGAAAACTATCTGGAAGCGCGCGCGCTGATCGAAAAGCCTCCCATTGCCTGGGCGACGGGTGGGCGTGTCGAGCATTGCGAAGATCTGGACCAGGCGCTGGCCGCGGCTTCGTGTGCGCCGACGAACCCCGAATGGCGCGCAGGCGTCACCTGCAAGGACAAGGCGTTCTATATCTTCACCTCCGGCACCACCGGTCTGCCCAAGGCCGCGAACATCAGCCATATGCGCATGCTGTTCATGATGTATGGATTTTCGGGCGCGTTGAACTCGCATGCCGACGACCGGATGTACAATGTCCTGCCGCTTTATCATTCGGCAGGCGGCATCTGCGCGGTCGGTGTCGCACTCACGGCGGGCGGCACGCTGGTGCTGCGCCGCAGATTTTCGGCGCAGGAATTCTGGACCGACTGCGTCAAATACCAGCCGACCTTCTTTCAATATATCGGCGAGTTGTGCCGCTATCTCTTGAATGCGCCCTTCAGCCCCAACGAACGCGCGCATCATTTGCAAGCCATCACGGGCAACGGCCTCAGGCCCGAGATCTGGCCGATCTTTCAGGAGCGCTTTGCGATCCCGAAGATCATCGAATTCTACGGCGCCACCGAAGGCAATGTCTCGATGCTCAATTACGACGGCAAGGTGGGCTCGGTCGGACGCGTGCCGAACTACATGCGCAAGATCGTCACCACGCGCATCGTGAGATTCGATATCGAAGGCGAAGTGCCGGTGCGGGGCCCCGACGGCTTCTGCATCGAATGCGGGCCCGGCGAAACGGGCGAGGCGATCGGCCAGATCCTGGACGAACCCGGCAAGAGCTTCGAAGGCTATTCGCGCGCCGCCGACACCGAGAAGAAAATCCTGCGCAATGTGTTTGCGACCGGCGATGCCTGGTTCCGCACCGGCGACCTGATGAAGCACGACGAGCTCGGCTATTTCTATTTCGTCGACCGCATCGGCGACACCTTCCGCTGGAAGGGCGAGAATGTGGCGACCAGCGAAGTGTCGGAAGCGCTGGGCGTGATCGACGGCATCAAGGAAGCCAATGTCTACGGCGTGGCCGTGCCGGGACGCGACGGTCGTGCGGGCATGGCGTCTCTGGTCGTGGCGCCGGAATTCGACGTGGCGAGCCTTGCCGCGAAACTCGCCGGCAATCTTCCCGCCTATGCGCGGCCCGTGTTCCTGCGGCTGCAGCCCGAAATGGAAATCACCGGCACCTTCAAGCAACGCAAGGTCGAGCTTGTGAAGGAAGGCTACGACCCCGACACCATCCCCGATCCGCTCTACGTGCTCGATCCCGAAACGCAGCATTACGTCCCGCTCGACAAGGCGCGTTTCGACGAGATCAACGAGGGACGGGGAAAGTTTTAGGGGTGTGCCGTTTCTCCATCCTCCCCATGAGGGAGGGTCGAAAAATTCAAGCGGAGCGCAGAATTTTTCGGGGAGGGGTGATATTGATAAAGCACCCCGCCCCGCCCCGAAATTCTCTTTTCGCTGTCGCTCAAAGATAATTTCGACCCTCCCTCAAGGGGTGGGTGAAAAATTTTCGTCGCCAAGCGCGAATCTAAATCGCAATCTCTGCCACTGGCATTGAAATTCCCACTGCACCCGATCTATCACCGCGGGCTGTACCAGACGCCGCGTGCCTTGCCGTGCATGGCAAGGTGGCCCTTCTCTACCAGCAGCCGGAAATGCTCCTTCAAGGTATTGCGGCTGGCGCCTGTGATCTTGATCATGTCGCCGATGCTCACCCGACCATGCTCACGCGCCTGATCGAGAATCCGCACTGCCAGTTCCGGCAGACTCGATAGGACAATCCTTTCGCGCTCGACCTTCTTGGCAAGCCGCTGCATTTGCTGCTGTAGCGCGCGCAGGAAAAACAGAAGCCAGGGCTGCCAGTCGGGGGTGTTCGTCCGGATCGTTTCCTGTGTTTGGCGCAGTGCGAGATAGTAGCCTTCCTTGCTTTGCTCGATGGTGCTTTCCAGCGAGCTATAGGGCACATAGGCGTATCCGGCGCGAAGCAGCATGAGTGTGGTGAGGATTCGCGACAGGCGGCCGTTGCCGTCCTGAAGCGGATGGATCGCGAGAAACGCGACCACGAAAATGCCGATCGCGAGGAGTGGATGAAGCTGTCGTCCGCTGCTCGTTGCGCCGAACCATTGCACGAGCTCGGTCATCAAGCGCGGCGTGTCGAATGGCGTTGCCGTTTCGAAGACGATGCCGACCTGTTTTCCGTCTTCGTCAAATGCGGCCACGCTGTTCGGCGACGTTTTGTAATGGCCGCGATGTCGGGAGTCCTTTTCGCTGTGAACGAGCAGATCGCGGTGAAGCTGCTTGATGTGGTTTTCGGTAACGGAAATGTCCTGCCAGGAACGGAAGACCATCTCCATCGCTGCGGCGTAGCCGGCGACCTCCTGCTCGTCGCGCGTCGCGAAGGACTTTAAGTCCAGATTGGCAAGCAGCCGCTCGACCTCCCGGTCGGACAGTTTGCTGCCTTCGATGCGCGTCGATGAACCGATACTCTCGATCGCAGCCACGCGGCGCAGGGCCGACAAGCGATCAGGGGCAAGAGTTCCGAGTGCGCGCCACGCGCCTTTGAATTCATCGATCTCGGCGACAAGCGCGAGAATCTCGGGTGTGATCCCTAAGGTGTCCGTCTTGAGCATGACACCCAATACTACACCCAATTACACCCAATTACACCCATTTATGCAAGCCAATAAGCCACCCAATAACACCCAATTGGGACTTTTCCGCGGAGTTCGCAGCCGACCGAGGCGCCGCTACTCCGCGCGACTTTAAAACCCTATCTCCGCCGACGGCTTCACGGTCGCATAGCTTCCGCCCAGCGTTTGGTTGTGATGGGCAATGATGTCCTTCGCCTTCATAACCCGCGTATCGCCTGTCGAGTGGGCGTCGGACACCAGGATCACTTTGTAATGGTGCTCGTGTGCGCTGCGCACCGCCGCGTCGACGCAATATTCCGATTGCATGCCTGCGATCACCAGCGTGTCGATTCCCGCCTTGCGCAGTTTCGCGTCGAGGTCGGTGTCGTGGAACGCACTGCCGTGATGCTTGACCGTCACGTCGTCGCCGGCGTGCGGCGTAAGCTTCGGGTGAAACGGGAATCCAGGCTTGCCGGGATGAAACGGATGCTCGGGGCCGCCGTCGTGTTGCACGAAAAAAATCGGCGTGCCGCTCGCGCGTGCCTTCGAGATCAATCCAGCGATACGGTCGACCACCGCGTCGCCGTCATGGGGCTGAAAACCGGGCATGGAGAACATGCCCTGCTGCACATCGATGACAACAAGCGCAGTCGTCATGCCACCTTCGCAGGGACCTCCTGGAATTCCGCCACGGGTGTCCAGCGCGCCTTGCGCCGGTTGCGGCGGGCTTGCGCGTCCTCACCGTCGAAATTCATCCGCACGATGGGATGGTTGAGGGCAGGTGGATCGGTGAAGGTGTTGACGTTGACCGTCATCCAGGTTGCATCGCCGTCCGCCATCACAGCGCCGATAAAGACGCCGCATTCCGAGCAGATCAGGAAATCGGCCGTCTTGAGCGCGAAGCGGTAGCGCCGCAGATTCTCCGGATCGCGCACCGCGATGCCTATATGTCCTTGCGGATCGCTGGTGTTGCGCGCGCCGTGCTCGCGGCAGAAGCGGCATTGGCAGGCGCGCAAGCCCAGCCTGTCGAGGGGAGAACTCGCCTCGAACACATAGGTGAGATTGCCGCAATGGCAGCCGCCTTCGAACTTCAATGGAGTCACTCTGCGGCCTTTGTGTTGGCGCCCGCTTTACGGGCTTCTTCTTCGTGATGCTTCTGGATCGTCTGCATGGCAGCGCCCATCGCGGCGTTGACGAAACGGTCGCGATTGTCGCGTGCCCAATTATAGGCGGTCTCGCGCGCCACATTCGCACCATTGATCGCGGGCGTCACGTGGCGTTGCCACAGATCGTAGGATTTTTTTGTCGCGTCGAAATTGGCCCAGTTGTGCGCCAGCTGCAGGAAGCAGCCGAATTCCCCCTGCTTGGCCTGAAGGCGCCTGATCTGCGCGATGGCGTCGTCGGGAGTGCCGACCACGATGACGCCTTCCTTGACCAGATCTTCCGGCGTCTGGCCGCCGGCATTCTCGCGGCCCGCCACGGGGCTGATGCCCGCAAAATAATCCTGCCATTTGCGGAAGCCGAATTCGACGTTCTTGAACGCCTCTTCGCGGGTTTCGGCGATATGCACGGGCCCGACAAGGCGCAGCCGTTCCGGCTCCATCTTGCGGCCATGCTCGGCGGCCGTGTCGTTGGCGATTTTCCAATTGATGCCGAGCGCATCGTAGCCGCCCGCCTGTGTGGCCGCGACGCACAGCATGCCGAAACCGTGCCTGCCCGCGAGCTTGCCGCCCGAGGGTGTCACGCTCGAAGCGACGCAGACTTCCGGATGCGGCCGGCTATAGGGACGCAGCTGGCAGGTCGCGTCGACCAGCGTGAACCAGTCGCTCTTCTGGGTGACGCGCTCGCCTGCAAACAATTTCAGAATCACTTCGATCGACTCGACCATGCGGTCGCGCTGCGTGGCGGGGTCGATGCCCATCGCGAACGCATCGGACGGCAACAGTCCGGGTCCCACGCCGAACATCACGCGCCCGCGCGTTTGGTGATCGAGCTGGATCATCCGGTTCGCAACCGTGAGCGGGTGATGATAGGGAAGCGACACGACTCCCGTGCCGAGCCTGATGCGCCTGGTGCGCTCGGCGGCCGCCGCGATAAACAGCTCCGGGCTCGAAATGATTTCAAAGCCGGCGGAATGATGCTCGCCCACCCATGCTTCTTCGTAGCCCAACCGGTCGAGATGCTCAATCAGTTCGAGATCGCGCTGGATGCAAAGGGTCGGGTCCTCGTCGATGGGATGGAAAGGCGCGAGAAAGATGCCGTTCCTCAGCTTGATGCTCATGGTCATGCCTCTCGGATAGCGGGAAGTGCGCCTTATGACATATTGTCAGCTGAGAGTCTCGCGCGGCGGGATCAAATCGGCGGCGAACTGAAGCCGCCAAGCCGCTCTTCCAGCACATGCGCATAGTCGAACAGCCGGTCTTCAGACGGACCGATCAGTTGCACGCCGACCGGCAGGCCCGCTTTGGTGCGACCGGCGGGCACGGCCAGCGCGGGACCGTGCAGCGCCGTGGCCAACGCAATCCAGTTCAGCATTGTCATGTAGGGGATTTTCGTGCCGTCCATGTCGAGCGTGCGCGCCATCTGCGGTTGCGAATGATCGTGCGGGAACGCAGGAACGGGCGAGATCGGGCTGAGGATGATGTCCCAACCGGAGGCATGAAATGCCGCGAGTGTGTCCTTCATCGCCTGCCGCTTCGTCATGGCAGCCAGCACGTCGCGATAACTCGCGGTGGCACGCAGGCGATAGAGTGCTGCGCCGAACGCGTCGGTGCCCGCACGCATCGCTTCGAGATCTCGCGTATGTTGCGCAGTGAAGCTTTCGTAAAGCTCCTTCGGGAAGGTGGCGCCGAGAACGGCGATCAAGAGCTCGTAATAGGTTTCCATCAATTCGTCGCCGCCGATCGGAAGTTTCGCGCGCTCCACTGTGGCGCCGGCGTTCGAAAGCGAATCGGCCGCGCGTTTCACCGCTTCGCGCACGTCCGAGCCCAGCGGAAAGCCCGGTTCGTCATCCCACACCGCGACCTTCGCGCCTTTTATGTCGCGCGGCGCTGCGCCTGGCGATCCGCGCAACACATTCCACAGCAATCTGAGGTCGCCCGCATTGCGCGCCATCGGACCTGTCACGCCCAGATCGAGGTCGACATATTTGCCGGGCATGGGCGGCACCTGGCCGCGCAGCGACAACGTCCCCCAGCTGGGTTTCAGCGCCAGCACGCCGCAGAAATTCGCGGGATGGCGCAGCGAGCCGCCGATATCCGAACCGATCTCCAGCGGCGTGATGCCGGCGGCCAACGCGGTCGCAGCGCCACCCGACGAACCACCCGGCACGCGCGTTTGATCGTAGGGATTGTTGGTCGTGCCGTAGATGTCGTTGTAGCTCTGGAAATCGCCCAGCATCAGCGGCACGTTCGTCTTGCCCCAGACGATTGCGCCTTCGCGCCGCACGCTTTTGACGACGTCCGCATCCGCGCAATCTTTCGGCCGGTCGGCGAGCGCGGGATTGCCGGAAGTCGCGGGCATATTCTCCACATCCG
>JBEKDC010000004.1:0-34956 GCA_050014535.1 Rhizomicrobium sp. | reverse complement strand
GACCCTTCGACGGAGATCGCGACAATCGCGTGACCCGCTTCGTGATAGGCGGTGGTGCGCTTTTCGTCGTCGCTCATTGCGAGCGAGCGGCGTTCCGCGCCCATCATCACCTTGTCCTTGGCGTCTTCGAGTTCGCTCATCATCACGACGCGCTTGCCGCGGCGCGCTGCAAGCAGGGCTGCTTCGTTGACGAGGTTCGCGAGATCGGCGCCAGAGAATCCCGGCGTGCCGCGCGCGATCGTACGCGGCTCGACGTCGGGGGCCAGCGGAACTTTCTTCAGATGCACGCGCAGGATCTTTTCGCGGCCGCCGAGATCGGGATTGGGAACCACCACTTCACGGTCGAAACGGCCCGGACGCAGCAAGGCGGGATCGAGCACATCGGGACGGTTGGTCGCCGCGATCAGGATCACGCCTTCGTTGGCTTCGAAACCGTCCATCTCCACCAGCAACTGGTTGAGCGTTTGCTCGCGCTCGTCGTTGCCGCCGCCCAGTCCGGCGCCGCGATGGCGGCCCACCGCATCGATTTCATCGATGAACACGATACAGGGCGCATTCTTTTTTGCCTGCTCGAACATGTCGCGCACGCGGCTTGCGCCAACGCCCACGAACATCTCCACGAAATCGGAACCCGAGATCGTGAAGAACGGAACGTTGGCCTCGCCCGCGATGGCGCGCGCGAGCAATGTCTTGCCGGTTCCGGGGGGGCCGACCAGCAACACGCCCTTGGGAATGCGGCCTCCGAGACGCTGGAACTTCTGCGGATCGCGCAGAAAATCCACGATCTCTTTCAATTCGTCCTTGGCCTCGTCGACCCCCGCCACGTCTTCGAAGGTCACACGGCCCGTTCGTTCGGTGAGGAGTTTGGCGCGGCTCTTGCCGAAGCCCATCGCCTTGCCGCCGCCTGCCTGCATCTGGCGTAGGAAAAAGACCCACACCGCGATCAACAGCAGCATCGGGAACCAGTTGATGAACACGCTCATCAGATTGATGCCGTCATCCGGCGGCGCCGCCGTGATGTTGACGTTGTGCTCCTTCAACATCGGAACGAGCGAGGGATCTTCGGGCATGTAGGTCGTAAAGGGCTGGCCGTTGGTCAGCTCGCCCTTGATCTGCTTGTCCTGGATGGTGACCTTCGAGACCTGACCCTGGACCGCCTGCTGGTTGAATTGGGTGTAGGAAATGACGGACGGGTTCTGATGCTGTCCCGTGTTCTGGAACATGTTGAACAAGAACACGAGCAGAAGCGCGATCAGAATCCACAGCGCAAGATTACGAAGGTTATTCACCGGCCGTCCTTTCATGGGGGCCCAATCCGGCGGCAGAGCGGATGGACCTGCCGTATAGATAGGGTGCTTTATACCGTGTTGCCAGCCTTCAAAACGTTAAGAAATTTGTGGACCCCCGGCAACGACGATCTCCAATTCCACTTAAGGTTCGCGGTTAATTGTTCGTGACCGCCGTAGTTATGCGCCTGGGCCGGCGGTTTTTCTCGGCAATTCCCGCGAAATCACGACCGTGCGCACCCCGAAAGCGGCTTCCGCCTTCCCGGCCGGCGCAATCAGGCAACCATGCAGCGTGCGCGCGGCGACGAGTTCCCCGCGTCCGATCGCATCGAACAAGCGCTCCAACCGCTCGAAACGCGGCCGATAAGGTTCGCCGGAGACGCGCGACAGGAGCCATGCGAAGGCCCTGAGGCCGATTTCCCGAGGTGCTGCGGCCAGACGCGACGGATCGACCAGAGCCTCGCCGTCAACGATGCGCGATGCCCGGGACAGCAGATTCTCGGTCGCGTGATCGAGCGCCTCTCTTGCCCGCGCCAGATGGCGCGCCGCACCCGCGATTCTCGAACTGGAGAGCCCGAGTTTCTCCAGCAGGGGCCATGCCTCGCGCAATCGCACCCTGGCGAAACGCGGGTCGACGTTCATGGGATCTTCGGCCCAGGCTTCCTTCCGCGCCTGGAGATAGTTGCGCAATTGCTCCCGCCCCATGCCCAAAAGCGGCCTAACGACTCTCAGGTCGTCGAACCTCGGCACAGGATAGAGCGCAACCGGCCGCATGGCGGACAATCCGTCGAGTCCGCTGCCGCGGCCGAGTCGCAGAAGAAATGTTTCTGCCTGATCCTCCAGCGTGTGCGCGGCGTAGACGCCATTGATCTTGTTGGCGCGACACCAGTCGCCGATCAGCCGGTAACGGGCTTCGCGGGCCACGGCTTCGATGTCGGCCTTGGGCTTTTTGTCCTTCCACACGAGCAATTCGCCCTTCAGCCCTGCCGCCTTGGCGCGGCGGAGCACGTCGCGCGCCACGCGTTCCGATTCGGCGCTCAGACCGTGATCTACCGTCAGAACGACGGGCGGGGGCTTCGAGGCTGCACGCGCCCAATCTGCGAGCAGGAACATCAAGGCCAGCGAATCACCGCCGCCGGAGACGGCCGCGACGCCTGGCCATGGCGCGCCGCGTCCCAACACCTCGGCCATCGCCGCAGCGAATTCGATCGATGCCGTTCCCTTTGTGGTCGTTACAGTCTTTTCGGCGGCAGTCGCGCTTTCGACCGCTGCGGTCGGCTTCCCGACAGCTCGCTTCGATTTTTCCGTCGCAGCCTTCTTCGCAACAAGCGCCTTAGTGGCACTCGGCCGTTTTGCGGGCGCCGAGGGCTTGCGCTTGGATGGTTTTCGAGGCGGTGGGGTACGTTTTGGGGAGCGCGGCAAGGAAGGTGCAGCCTTCTTTTTTCTGGTTCATGGCGAGCAGCGACTGACCGAGCCGCAGCATGCTCTCCGGCGCGCGCGGACTCGAGGGAAATTTCTTGATCTCCTCCGCGAAAGCGTGGGCCGCGTTCTGGTAGTCCTTCTGTACATAGGCGATATCGCCCACCCAGTAGATCGCCTGCGGCGTCAGGTCGTCCTTGGGATGCGCATCGGCGAAACTGCGGAACGCGGCACGCGCCTCGTCATATTGTGCCTTGGCGAGAAGAGTCAGCGCTGCGTCGAATTGGGGATGCGTATCGATTGACGCTGTCTGTAACGGAGGACTGTCTTGCGGTCCATTCGACTGCGGTAATGACGCTCCCGGCGGCAATGTGCCGAGCACACCCGGCGGCGGCGCGAGATGAATCGGGCCGTTCGATGCGGGAGATGCGCCGGGTCCGGCCGGCGCCGTCGCACCAGGACTGGTCTGGGCCGGCATTCCATTGCAGGGCAGCGCATTCTGATCGTCGGAACCGGTTCCGGCACTGAGTTGCTGCGCCGACAGCGCGCACAGCTTGTAATCGAAATCCTTCTGCATGCGGGCGATCTTCGCGTCGAACTCGCCGACACGATGATCGAGTTGTTCCATCTGGCCTGTCAGTTGACGCAATGTATCTTCGAGATCGCTCACACGTTGATTGAGGCTTGCGATACTCGAATCCTGCGCCTGCTCGCGTTGCAGCCGCGCCGCTTTTTCCTCATCGGATTCGCCGAAGATGTCGGCGACCCGCATCGATTCCGCAGGATTCTGGGCCGATGCAATCCTATCTTCGAGTTGCGCTGCCTGGGCCTCGTCGGCGGCAAGGCGCGCGCTCAAAGCCTGGACGGTCTGTGCGGTCCGTGCGGCGGGCGTGTCGCCGGAAGGTGGCGCGTCGGCGAATGCCGCGGTGCCCAGAAGAAACGCGAAGCCACCGACAAGAAGCGGCCTTGCCCATCGCGCGCGCATTTCGCCAGTCCTGCTCATGACCGTCACCGTTCCCATCGCTGGGGCGCAGACCTCGCGCCGCCATTGCTCATTCCATGTCACTACTTAGCCGAAAATGAGGCTCGAACGAAAAGGGCGCCCGTCGGGCGCCCGTTCCGAAAATGAACTGCCGGGCACCCCGTCAGGAGCTGGCGCCGCCCGCAACGACGGTTACACCGCGGCGGTTCTGCGCCCAGCAGGACTCGTCGGATTCCGTGCAGATGGGACGTTCCTTGCCGTAGGAGATCGTGTCGACGCGGTCCGAAGACACGCCCAGACTCACGAGATACTCCTTCACCGAATTCGCTCGCCTGGCGCCTAAAGCAAGATTGTATTCGCGCGTGCCGCGCTCGTCGCAATTGCCTTCGACGGTGACACGGATGGCCGGATATTTCTGCAGCCACGCAGCCTGGCGCTGCAGCGTGGTCTTGTCCTCATCCTGAACCGAAAATTGGTTGTAACCGAAGTGAACCGTGTCGCCGACATTGACCTTGAGGTCCTGCTCGCTGCCGGCAACCACGCTCGATTGCGTCTCGCTTGTTGTCGGGCCGGACGAAACGGGGGGCGGAGATTCAGCGGTCGCTTGCGGCTTTGTGGTGCAGCCGGCGATCAATATAACCGAAGCAATCGCCGCAACTTGAAAACCGGTAGAAAATTTCAGCATGGCAAGCCAACTCCGCAATGGCGCGTTCCAGGGTGCGCAGGAACAGCGCAAAAATCGACGCTCGCACCGCTCCCGTAACGTATGATAGGCTGGAATAGACCCATAGTTACTTGTCTTTCACACTACAAAGTTCCGCCCTATTGGATCAAGGGCGACCAGGCCGGGTCCGACGCGTCGCCGTGAGTTTCGACGCGCTGCTCGTTTCGGCCGGTGACGTCGATCGACCAGATTTGCGAGCCGCGTCCACCGCGCAAAGTACGGGAAAACATCAACACGCGGCCGTTCGGGGCCCAGGTCGGGCCCTCGTCTTCCCAGCCGGTGGAAATGATGCGCGCGCCGCTGCCATCGGGGTGCATGACGCCGATGCGGAACGAGTCCTCCAACTGATTGGTAAACGCGATCAGATCGCCGCGCGGACTCCAAACCGGCGTCCCGCTTTTGCCTGCGCCGAAGCTGATCCGATGCACACCTGAACCGTCCGCGTTCATCACATAGACCTGTTGCGAGCCGCCGCGGTCGGATTCGAACGCGATCTTCGATCCGTCCGGCGAAAACGACGGTGCCGTATCGATCGCCGGATCGGTCGTGAGACGGGCCAGCGCGCGCGTGCGAAGATCCATCACGTAAATGTCGGAATTGCCGTTTTTCTCAAGTGTCATCGCCACCTTGTTGCCGTCGGGCGAGAAGCGCGGTGAAAACGTCATGTCCGGGAAATCGCCCAGCATCTGCTGGCGACCGCTATCGATGTCGAACAGATAGACGCGCGGTTTTCCGGAGACGTAAGACAGATAGGCGATGGTCTGCGCCGTCGGATTGAAGCGCGGCGTCAGCACCATGTAGTCGCCATGCGTCATGTAAATCGGATTGGCGCCGTCCTCGTCCATAATCGCGAGCAGCTTCTTGCGCGCAAGCGGCGGACCGCGTTCCGCGATATAGACGATACGGGTATTGAAATAGCCCTTCTCGCCGGTGACGCGCTCGTAAATCGCATCGGAAATCATGTGCGCTATCTGCCGCCAGTTTTCGGGAGAAGCGAAATATTGCTCGCCCAACATCTGGATCTCGCCATAGATGTCCCACAGCCGGAAATCGACTTGCAGCCTGCCATCCGGCTGAAGCTGCACCTGACCGGTGACGAGACCCTGCGCATTGATGACGCGCCAATTGGCGTAATTGGGCGGTACGTTGATGTTGGTGATGCGATCGATGAAGGATTTGGCATCGAGCGGCTTGAAGAGCCCGGAGCGCTGCAGGTCTGCCCGCACGACACCGGCAATGTTCTGTGCCGCAGTCGCGTCGGAAGGCTGGGGCGCTGCGAAATTCGGTATCGCGATGGGCATGGGCTGAATATTGCCCTGCGTCACATCCACGCGAAGCTGTGCGACAGCGGGGGCCGCGAGACCCAGAATCATCGCGAGCAGAGCCGCAAATGCGATACCGATACGTCTCATGACATTCTCCAAAGCTACTGATCCATCATCTGGCGCGGATCGAAGTGAAACGTGAACGCACGCCAGGTGCCGTATTGGTTTGCGGGCAGTTTGTACGGCGCGCATTCGATGATCGCGCGCTTGGCCGCCTCGGCCGCGGCGCGTGTATAGGCGTTGCTCGCCACCATCGACGCAGATTGTTCAGCCAATTGTGGCGCCTGTGCGACCGATCCGTCCGGATTGAGGGATATATCGAAATCGACGACCAGATCGGCGGCATTCGGCGCGCCGATCTGCGGATTCCAGCAGGGCTTGATCTGGCTGCGTAACGCGTCCTGAAGATCGGCAGTCATCGCGGTTTGCGCGCCGAAACCCTTTGTTGTGCGATTTGACGCTTTGGCATTCGGCGGCGCGGTCGCAGAGGCCAACACATTGTTCAGCATCGCGTTGACGGTGTCGGCGGTTGATTTTTGTTTATCCGGCTTAGGTTGCTGCTGGGGCTTCAGCCTGGGAACCGGAGGCGGGGGCGGCGCCTTGATCAATGGTTCCGACGGCGCAGTGTCGACCGGCGGCGGTTCGGTATCTTCCTGCGGCGGAGTGACGGGTTGCTCGGTCTTCGGTTGAAGCGCCGGCGTGACGTCGGGTTGGACCTTCGGCGCGGGCCGCGCGGTGGCAATAATATTGGTCTTGGGCGCAATCGTAACGAGATCGACGGGAACGACCGGCGCGCTTTCGTCTGTGATGTCGAGCCGGTGGGTCCATGTGAACAAGGTCGCAACCACAATCGCCAGGTGCAATGAGAGCGCGCCGATCCATGCCGCGACCCAGGGCCAATCTCGGGCATTGGTTGCCTGCGAGATTCTATTTTTGGTCTGGAATTGGCTTTGCGACATCCGTGACGAGACCGATATGGGTGAACCCCGCGGCGCTGATCATCGCCATCACTTCCATGACGCGGCCGTAATCGACCGACTTGTCGCCCCGCACGAAAATACGCTGGTCGTAGCCGTTCGCTGCAATCGCCGTCAGGCGCGGGACGAGATCGTCGTCGCCCACCGGCGTGTTCTGCACGAAGATGCGTCCGCCTTTGCGGATCGTGACCGACAGCGGCTCGCGATCCTGGCCGAGCGCCTGGGCGTGCGTCTTGGGCAGATCGACGGGGACACCGACCGTCAACAGCGGCGCCGTCACCATGAACACGATGAGGAGCACGAGCATCACGTCCACGAACGGCGTAACGTTGATCTCGGACATGGGGCGCGAGCGCCTGCGGCGTCCTCGTTCGATGCGGCGGATTCCGGCCGCCATCACTTCGCCTTTTCGTCAAGCTGCCGCGACAGGATCGCGGAGAACTCGTCGGAAAATCCTTCGAGCCTGGTCGTGTAGCGGCCGATGTCGTTGACGAATTTGTTGTAGAAAATCACGGCGGGAATGGCGGCGAGCAGGCCCATGGCCGTCGCGAACAATGCTTCGGCAATGCCGGGAGCCACCACGGCGAGCGTCGTGTCATGCCGCGCCGCGATCGCCGAAAACGAATTCATGATGCCCCAGACCGTACCGAACAGCCCGATGAAGGGGGCGGTCGCACCGACGGTGGCGAGAAATCCGAGCTGCCGTTCGATACCGTCCGTTTCGCGCATGATCGTCACCGACATGGACTTGTCGATGCGATCCTTGATGCCGGGAAGCAGCGCCTCGCGCGGCGGGCCGCCCTCGAAGGCGCGGCGCCATTCGCGCAACGCCGAGACGAAGACTGCCGCCATCGGATGGTCGGCCTTCTGCGCGAACTGCTGATAGAGTTCGTCCAGTGAGAGTCCGGACCAGAACGTCTTCTCGAATTTGTCGGCGCGGCGTCGAAGCGAACCAAGCACGAGCCATTTGCTGATGATAATGGTCCACGACCCGATCGACGCCAGCACCAATATGATCATCACTGCCTTGACGAACGGGTCCGCGCGCATGAAAAGCGAGACGACGGAAATGCCGTTCACGTCCGGACCCGCCGTACCGCCCGTCTGCGTGGCGTCGACATTCCCGGCCGGAGCCGCCGCCGGTGCGCTTAATTGCTGGGTTTGAGCATCCGGGCCCGTGGGGACAGCCTGCGGCGCCGACTGGCCCAGCGCGGGAACGGCCAAAGACATTGCCAACACCGCCACGATGGCCGCGGCTGCACGCTTCAATCTCATCGGCAAACCTCTCGAGCCCGCGAAACCGGCCTTGTTTCCCCGCGACGTATTTCAAAGACGGGCGCCCGCCTGCAAGAGCCACTCGAACGTGGCCGAATTTGGGCACCACTGGTTAAGCTTTTGTTTCCAATAGCAAAGGCAACAGTTTTTGGCGAAATTCGTCCGGAATGCGCCGCGGTTTTCCCGACAGCGTAATAACGCAGGCTTCGACCGCACCGCGTGTCAGCAATTGACCCTCCAGGTAGATCTTCTGGTCTGCGGCCATGCGCGCTCCCGTGAGTGCCGTGCAGGCGGTGTGGACTTCGATCAGATCGTCGACCCTGGCCGGGCGCAGGTATTCGAGCGTCGCCTTGCGCAAGGTCCAGGCGGTGGGCTCGGCGTCGTCGAGCATGGCGAGCCGCGTGATCCCGGCGCTACGGAAGAATTCCGACCTTCCGCGCTCCATGAAGCGCAGATAATTGGCGTGATAGACGACACCGGAGAGATCGGTGTCTTCGTAATAGATGCGGATGGGCAGGATGTGGATCTTGCCTTCGAAGCGGCCGCAGCCTTGCGCTTCAGACATCGTCGTCTCCGCCATCGTCATCTCCGAGAACCGGAAACAACGCGATCTGGGCGGGATCGCGCGGCGGCGCAGCGAGTCCCAAGTGCCCGAAGGCTGCCGAGGTGATCACGCGTCCGCGCGGCGTGCGCTGCACGAATCCTTGCTGCAGCAAGAACGGCTCCACGATCTCCTCGATCGCGTCGCGCGATTCGCCAAGCGCTGCCGCAATCGTCTCGATGCCGACGGGGCCGCCGGCGAATGATTCCGCGATCAACCGGATGTAGTTGCGGTCGAACGCATCGAGCCCCCGCGCATCGACTTCGAGACGCGTGAGCGCCGCATCCGCGATTTTCGCATCCACCTGAGTATGCCCGCTGACGGAGGCGAAATCGCGCACGCGCTTGAGCAAACGGCCCGCAATGCGTGGAGTGCCGCGTGCGCGTCCTGCGATCTCGCGCGCGCCTTCGCGCGTCAGGTCGAAACCCAGTACCCGCGCGCCGCGCTCCACAATCGAGAGCAATTCCTCCGCCGAATAGAAATTGAGCCGCACGGGAATGCCGAAGCGGTCGCGGAGCGGCGTGGTGATGAGGCCCGAACGCGTGGTCGCGCCCACCAGCGTGAACGGCGCCAGCGTGATCTTGACCGAGCGCGCGCTCGGTCCCTCGCCGATGACGAGATCGAGCTCGAAATCCTCCATCGCGGGATAGAGGATTTCCTCGACCGCCGGATTGAGGCGGTGGATTTCGTCGATGAACAGCACGTCCCGCGGTTCGAGATTGGTGAGGATGGCCGCGAGATCGCCGGCCTTGGCCAGCACGGGTCCGGAGGTCGATCGGAAATTGACCCCCAATTCGCGCGCCACGATCTGCGCCAAAGTGGTCTTGCCGAGGCCGGGTGGCCCTGAGAACAGCACATGATCGAGCGCTTCGGCGCGCGCGCGCGCGGCCTCGATAAAGATCGCGAGATTCTCGCGCGCCTGCTTCTGGCCCACAAATTCCGCCAGCCGCTTGGGCCGCATGCTCGCCTCAAGCGAATCCTCTTCGGCGCGTGCAGGCGCGACGAGGCGGTCGAGGTCGGGTTTGGGCGACGGCATTGGTCGATTCATCCTTCAACCGCGATCTTGCCCGGTTTTTGCGTTGCGCGGCAGTGGCGCTATGGCAGCCAAGGGTTGATCACATTGAGCCCCTCGAACCGAAAATCTCCGGCGTTGCGGGTTACAACCGTTAGACCATGGACCAGCGCCGTGGCGGCGATCAGTGAATCAACCACCGGCGCGGACGGCAAACTTGCACGAATATGACCCCATTTGCGACATACTACCTCGTCGGCGGCGAGCACGCGTCCCGCGAACCAAGCCGGCAAGTCATTTGTCACCCACAATTCCAACCTTGCGCGCCTGCGGCCGTGAGGAAGGCGCTCGATACCCGAGAAAATCTCGCCGATTGTTAGCGCGCTCACATGAAGGTGTTGATTGTCGATCGAGGCGAACCACGCTGTCACGTCCGCGTTGGGCCGTTCTTTCACGGTTTCCGAGACAGTCACCGTGTCCAGCAGGAACATCAGAGTTCGACTTTTCGACCGGCGTCGCGGCTGCGCTCAATCTTCAGATCAACGCCTCGAAGCGGCGATGCCTGCATGAATTCGACGAAATTCGACGGCTTCCTCGCGCCCTTGAGACGTCGATACTCATTCACGGAAAGCAAAACCGCCCTTTCCTCGCCACGATGCGCGATAGTCTGCGGCGCCTTCTCGGCCGCTCGCAGCAGTTCGGCGAATTTTGCCTTCGCATCTTGCGTCGCCCAGGTAGCCATAGTCTTCTCCTGACTAGTCAGACTAGTCAGATAGTACCCTACCGTCCCATCGCGCGCAAGCTTTCGCGGATGAGGACGTCGAGGGGGGCGTGCTCGCCCAGATCGCGGGCGGCGCGCGCGATCGCTTCGGCGGCCTGGCCTTGCGAATAGCCGAGCTTGACGAGGGCCGCGACGGCGTCCGCTTCGGGACCCCGCGGGGCAACGACTGGCGCGATCCCGCCTTCCTCGCCATGTCCGCGCAGCATCATCGACGGCGCCTTGTCTTTCAGCTCGGTTACGATGCGCAGCGCGAGCTTCGGCCCCACGCCCTGCGCGCGGCCGATGACGGCCTTGTCGGACAAGGCCAGCGCACGCTCCAGCTCGCGCGACGACAGCGTGGAGAGCACGTTCAGCGCCACGCGTGCGCCCACATTCTGCACCGTCTGCAGCAGCCGGAACCATTCGCGCTCTTCCGCCGAGAAGAATCCATAAAGCCGGATCGCTTCGTCGGTCACTCGCGTCTCGATCATCAGCGATGCGGTCGTGCCTGCGGCTAACCGCGCCAGGGTCGATGAAGGGCAATGGACGAGGTAGCCCACGCCGCCCACATCGACGATCGCATGATCCTCGGCGATTGAATCCACGATGCCCGTCAGCTTGCCGATCATGCGAGGGACGCGGCGATCCGTGCCCGCGTGCCGGACAGATGCGCATGCGCGATGGCGCAGGCGAGCGCGTCGGCCGCGTCTTCCTGGTCGAGGGTCGCTTGCGGCAGCAGGCGCTTCACCATTGCCATCACCTGCTCCTTGCCGGCGTGTCCCGCGCCGACCACGCACTTCTTGATGTGGTTGGGGGTGTATTCCGCAATCTCGAGTCCTGCCTGTGCCGCGGCGAGCAATGCTATGGCGCGCGCATGACCGAGCTTCAGCGCGGCGGACGGATCCTTGTGCACGAAGGCCTGTTCGACGGCGATCGCATGCGGCTTCAGGTCCGCGATCACCGTCGACAGCGCCTCATGCAGCGCCAGCAATCGGTTGCCGAGGTCCTGCTTCGCATTGCTTGTGAGGACGCCATGGGCCACGTGGGTGAGCCGCGTGCCGGACATTTCGATCGCGCCCCAGCCCATGCGGGCCAGGCCGGGATCGAGCCCAAGAATTCGGATCGTGTGCATCCTGCGACTGTCGAGAATCACGGCAACCAGTGTCGTGGAACGTGACACCCTCGCGCAACTGGCATCGGCGGCGGCCCGCGCCTAGAATTCAAAGAAAAGGAACAGGCATGAAAACGCGAAAATTAGGGCTCACCGGCCCCACCGTGTCGGCCATCGGCCTGGGTTGCATGGGAATGTCGGATTTTTACGGACCGGCGGACCGCGGCGAAAGCGTCGCCACCATCCATGCGGCGCTGGAGGCGGGCATCAACCTGCTGGATACGGGCGATTTCTACGGCATGGGCCACAACGAGATGCTCATCGGCGAGGCGTTGCGGGGCCACAAGCGCCAGCAGGCGATCCTCAGCGTCAAATTCGGCGCGCTGCGAAGTCCCGACGGCCGCTGGGGCGGCTTCGACGCGCGGCCGGCCGCCGTCAAGAATTTCGCCGCCTATAGCCTCAAACGTCTTGGCACCGATTACATCGACATCTATCGCCCGGCGCGGCTCGATCCCGCGGTGCCGATCGAAGACACGGTGGGCGCCATCGCCGACCTGGTGAAGGCGGGCTATGTGCGCCATCTGGGTCTCAGCGAAGTGTCGGCCGAGACGGTCGCGCGCGCCAATGCCGTGCTGCCCGTGGTCGATCTACAGATCGAATACGCGCTCGTCACTCGTATGATCGAGGCGCATATCCTGCCCTCGCTGCGCAAACTGGGTGTGGGCGTGACGGCCTACGGCGTGCTGTCGCGAGGGTTGATCAGTGCGGCGACTGTCGCGGGCGAAATGCGCGAACGGCCATTCTTCCCCCGCTTCGTGGGCGACAATCTCAAGCAGAACGTCGCGCTGGTAAACAAGCTCGGTGAAATCGCGAAGGCGCGCGGAATCACTGTGGCGCAACTCGCCATCGCCTGGGTGCTCGGACGCGGCGACGACATCGTGCCGTTGGTCGGCGCGCGACGGCGCGACCGGCTCACCGAAGCGCTCGGCGCGCTCGACATCGTTCTGGCCGAAAGCGAATTAAAGGCCATCGATGAAGTGGCGCCGGAAGGCGCGATCGCCGGCACGCGTTATGCGGCGGAACAGATGCACATGCTGGATAGTGAGCGGCGTGCGACCTGACTACGCCGACAGCTTTTCCATCAGCGCGTCCGACAATTCGTAATTGCCGTAGACGTGCTGGATGTCGTCGTGATCGTCGAGCACTTCGAGCAGCTTGACGAGTTGCTCGCCCGTTTCATCGGGCACCGCGACATAGTTCTGCGCGCGCCAGGCAATGGCTGCCGATTGCGGCGGGCCAAATTTCGCTTCGAGCGCATCGCGCACAGCTGCGAAATCCTCGATCCGGCACAGGAATTCATGGCCCTCTTCGGTCGAGATGCATTCGTCGGCGCCGGCCTCGATCGCAGCCTCGAGCATCGCGTCGTCGCTGCCCTTGCTTAGCGGATAGATAATCAGGCCGGTGCGCGAAAACATGAAGGAGACCGAATTCGTCTCGCCCATGGCGCCGCCATATTTCGTGAAAGCGGAGCGCACGTCTCCGGCCGTACGGTTGCGGTTGTCGGTCAGCGCTTCGATGATCAGGGCCACGCCCCCGGGGCCATAGCCCTCGTAGCGCACTTCCTCGATATTCTCCGCGTCCGCGCCTTGCGCCTTCTTGATGGCGCGGTCGATATTGTCCTTGGGCATGTTTTCGGCCCGCGCCGCGATGATGGCAGCCCGGAGCCGTGCATTGTGCGACGGGTCCGGCAGACCCTGCTTGGCCGAAACCGTGATTTCGCGGGCCAGCTTGGAAAAGAGCTTGGAACGCTCCTTATCCTGCTTTCCCTTGCGGAACATGATGTTCTTGGAATGGGAATGACCGGCCATGTGACACCCTAAGCGGCGGTCCAAATAGCCGGGCCGGCGGGCAGGTTCAAGCGGCTATGCGCACAATCTTCTTTAGAAGATATCCGGCGGCCGGCATGGATACGTTCGACGTTGGACCGAAACGTCCTGTGGAAATCTTAGGTTGGCTGCACCACGCCAGCGGCTCCGGCGCTGGTGTCGACGCTTCGGATACGTATCATGAGGGGGCATCGCATATCGCGGACGAACAGCCGGAACGATTGACACGATGGATTGAGCATGACCGAGACCCATTCGCTTTCGGGCTTGATGAAATGGCTGGAACGGCCGGAATGGAGGGAGGGCTTCAACGCCCTGATGGGAATCCACTTGGCGCAGCCACTGGAAGACGCAGGCGTCGAATTTGAGAATCTCGGACCGCTTCTCGGCGAAGGTCTGGTCATGAATTTGATGGGCTGCGTTCTCGAGGACTTCCTTACGCGTGAAGACGACGATGGACGCAATATCGTCGACGACTATCTCAAGCGGCGCGGCTGGAACGAGAAAGTCCCAAACAAGCGATATATGGCGGCACTGCGCAATTCGACCATGAGTCTTTATGAAGTTAGCGACATCGTGCCGGGCCGGTCGTTTCTTGCGCGCGATCTCCTGCGCGGCGGCGAATCGGTGCGAGTGGACGAACGATCAGCCACTCGTCAGATGAAACCATGGGACAGATTGGCGGCACGCATTGTGACATTGCCGCCGAAAAACCTGATTGCGGGCGGAGTTCTGCCTTTCTCGTTTGAGTTAAGCGAAAAACTGCGAGGATTGATCAGGCGAGCCACCAACAAGGCGCGCAAAGACACGGCGAAACTTGCCGAGGAACACGGTATCGCTGTCCCCTCCGACGCCGAACTGATCTCCGATACCCAGATGCTGCGTTCCGCTGCCCCGATCTTCACGTCTCTCTGGCTCCAGGACGTTCTTCAACGGGCACTCGCTCCCCGCAGGCCGCAACTGCGCAACAGCGATGGCGACGAATTGCTGTTTATGAAAGTGCACTACCCGATTGATCCCGGCGCAAACAAGCAAGACCTTCGATCGGCGATCGATGCGTTACCCGGCATGCATCGCGAAGGTGACGAATTCTGGAACTGGATCGAAGAGGCCGCCACGAGTCACGACGCAAAGGCGTCGTCTCGTGCAACCGACTTGACCTTCACCGCCTATCTCGACGGAGATGAGGTGGTGCTCGGCAATATCGAGTTGCTCGAAAATGAACTCGTTTTCTCCGCCAATTCGAGCGCACGCGCCGAACGGGGACAGGCATTGCTCGGGCCCGTAATTGAGGGGCTGACGGGCAAGGCCCTGGTGGAGGTCCAGTCGGCTGAAGCCTTTGCCGCAGGTGGTCATGCAGCTCCCGAGTCGGCGACGCCGATCCCGGCGGATGAGGCACGCGCAGCGATTCGCGAGATGATGGACCGCCACTACAGGAGCCAGCTTGACCAGAAAGTACCGATGCTGGGCGACACGCCGCGACGGGCGGCAAAGACCGCCAAAGGACGCGAGAAAGTGACGGCATGGCTCAAATATCTGGAGAACCAATCGGCCGCACATACCGGCGACGATCAAATGGCCGGATACGATTTTGGATGGCTATGGGAAGAATTGGGCATCGCGCATTTGCGCAAATGATACAGCAGCGATAGCTAACACTAGGATCAGGTTCAAATCTCAGGTACCGTTTGCTTCAGCCGTCCGCCGACGCGCACCGGCTCGATGCGCGAGGCCAGGCCTTTCGCATTCGTTTCGACAAACACGCCGCACAACGTGGCGGGGCCGGTTGCAGGCGCGAAACGTCCCGTGGACATTTTCTTGGTGAACCGCTGGATAGGCTCGAACTTTTCCATGCCAATCACGGAATCATAATCCGCGCAGGCGCCGGCATCGGTCTGATAGGCGGTGCCCCCCGGAAGAATCTGCGCGTCGGCGGTGGGGATATGCTGATGCGTGCCGACGACGAGGCTGGCGCGGCCGTCGCAGAACTGACCCATCGCCATTTTCTCCGACGTCGCTTCCGCATGTATGTCGACGATGACTGCGTCCGCGCCTTCGCCAAGCGGGCAAGCCGTAAGCTCCGCCTCCACAGCCGCAAACGGATCGTCGAGCGCATCCATGAACACGCGTCCCATCGCGTTGACCACGAGCACGCGCGCACCCAAGCGCGTTTCGTAGAGACCGGCGCCTTTGCCGGGCGTGCCGGGCGGATAATTGCGCGGCCGCAAGATGCGGTCGTCGTGATCGATGAAAGTGAGAATCTCGCGCTGGTCGAGCCAGTGATTGCCGGTGGTGATGACGTCGATACCCAGCGCAAACATCTCGTTCGCAACCACACGCGTGACGCCGAAGCCGCCGGCGAGGTTCTCGCCGTTGATGACGACGAAATCGAGCTTCAGCGCGTCCCTCAAATGCGGCAATTCGGCCGCGATCACTTCGCGGCCGGGCCTGCCGATGACATCGCCGATGAAAAGAATTCGCATGCCTATCCGAACTTTCTAATTCCCTGCTCCGTCATGACCCAATCGAGACGCTGGTCGTGCGCGTCATGGGGCAGCTTTGCCACTTCCTGACCCGCATAAGCCACCCCTATGGCAACAATGTGCCCGCGCGCGCGCAATTGCGCGAGTGTGCGGTCGTAATAGCCGCCGCCATAGCCCAGTCGCGCGCCGTCCGCATCGAATGCGAGCAACGGCACCAGAAGCACTTGCGGCTCAACGGTTTCGAGATGAGACAGCGGCTCATGGATGCCGTGGATGTTCCGGGACAGATCATCACCGTTGCGCCAGGGCCGAAACGACAGCGCGGCGTCAAATGTCGCGATGACGGGCAACACGATCGGATGGCCACGCGCCACCAGGGCCGACGCGAACGCGCGCGGATCGGCTTCGTCGCGGATCGGCCAATAGCTCGCCACGATGGCGCCTTCAGCAATCGGAAGAGTCTCGGCGAAGCACGCAAGCGACGAAGCGAAATCGGGCGTCGCTTCCGCGAGGACTGCCCGTCGCGCGCGCGCTTCGTTGCGCAGAGTTTGCTTGGAGGTCATTTCGAACAAAGTGGACGGGACCGCCTTCGCCGTTGGATGTGGATCCTCACGGGCCTGCAAGTGCAGGTGGGCGCCATATATCCGAAGCCAGGGCCTCGGTCAGGGACAGCTCCCGGTGAGTACCATTAAGGCCCCTGGGTATCGCATTCCTCACGCGCGGGGCAGTACCCGTCCACCGACAAGGTTAGGCCTGTGCGAGGCGCGCGGCAATGTCTTCGACGCGTTTGGAGGCCTTCTCCAGCGCTTCGGCGGCGATTTGTCGGGAATTGGTCAAGCGAGCGTTCATTTCGTCATGCGCGCCGCTCAGATCGCCCACTTCCTTGGCGCGCGCATCGAGCCGGTGCACGGCATCGAAATAATCGTCGGTGACGAGAAGTGCCGCCATCAACAGTAGCCGCGCATCCCCGACCTGGCCCACGCTCGCCAGCAATTCGCGAACTTTGCCGTCCACATGTTCGGCCAATTCGCGCAGATGCTCTTCTTCGCCTTCATCGCAGGCGATAGTGTAGGCGCGCTGATTGACCATCACGTTGACCAGGGGCATGGGGGCAACTCCGTTGGGCGAGTAGCGAATAGCGAGTGGCGAATACGGAAGAAAGCCGTTTCTATTCGCTATTCGCTACTCGCCATTCGCTTTTCATCTTCCCAGCGCCGCGCGAATTTCAACGATCGCGCCGTCGAGGCGGCCTTCGACTTCCTCGGTGACGCTCGCGAGCGCGCGCGATTCGTCTTCGAGTTCCGCGATGCGGGCGAGCAGGCTGTCGCGCTCCTCGCGCAATTGCTCGAGTTCTGCCGCATCTTTCGCGGCTTGGGCGCGTGCTTGCGCGAGCGGCAACGCCGTCTGCTCGAGACGGTCCAGCGCCGCGGCGAGCCGCTGCGCCTTGTCGTCCAGCTCGGTCATACGCGGCCTCCGTGACAAATCGACCGCGGACCATAGGCGCTGTGGGGAAATACGGTCAACGAATTCGCCAGGGAATTGCACAGGTCTTGACGGGCGCGTCAGGCTCTCGCTAAGGCCACGGCCGTCCCCTACCCGGGGTATGGCGTGGAACTTTCGAACAAGAAATCAGGGGCAGGACACCGATGAGCACAGCCGCCGCCGCGAACTCGGCGCCCCCCGCCGAGCAGGCGACGACCCGCCGCCTCGCCAATGCCATCCGTGCCCTCTCGATGGATGCCGTAGAAGCCGCCAAATGCGGCCATCCGGGGATGCCGATGGGCATGGCCGACGTGGCAACCGTGCTTTTCCGCCAATTCCTCAAATTCGATCCCGCCGATCCCGCTTGGCCCGACCGGGACCGCTTCGTGCTGTCGGCCGGCCACGGTTCGATGCTGCTCTATTCCGTGCTCTATCTGACCGGCTATTCGAGCATTTCCATCGACGATATCCGCCGTTTCCGCCAGCTGGGCAGCCCCTGCGCCGGCCATCCGGAATACGGCCATGCGGCCGGAATCGAGACCACGACCGGTCCTCTCGGCCAGGGCATCGCGAACGCAGTCGGCATGGCGCTCGGCGAGCGCATCCTGAACGCCCGCTTCGGCGACGATCTGGTGGATCACAAAACCTATGCGATCGCCGGTGACGGCGACCTGATGGAAGGGATCAGTCACGAGGCCATCGGGCTCGCGGGCCATCTGAAGCTCAACAAGCTGATCGTGCTGTTCGACGACAACCGCATCACTATCGATGGACCCACTTCGCTCTCCGAGACCGGAGACATGCGCAAGCGGTTCGAGGCGGAGGGCTGGAACACCTTCGCCTGCGACGGCCAGAACGCGTCCGATGTTGCACGCTGCCTCCAGGCGGCACAGACAAGCGATAAGCCGGTCCTGATCGCTTGCCGCACCACCATAGGATTCGGTGCGCCGACGCGCGCGGGAACTTCGAAGGCGCATGGCGAGGCTCTCGGGCCCGAGGAGGTGGCCGGCGCCCGCAAGGCTCTCGACTGGCCCTGTCCGCCTTTCGTGGTCCCCAACGAAATTCTGTCCGATTGGCGCGAGATCGGTGCCCGCGGCAAACCAGCCCGAGACGCCTGGATCGCGCGCAAGGCGCTGCAGCCGGACCAAACCGTGCGCGCATTCGATGCGGCGCTTGCAGGCGAGGTGCCGGCCGCGCTTGCCGGCGCGATCAACGACCTGAAAAAGAAAACGAGCGCCGAGAAGCCTTCGATCGCAACGCGCAAGGCGTCGGAGAACGCGCTCGAAGCGATCAATGCCGTGTGGCCCGAAACGGTCGGCGGCTCGGCCGATCTAACAGGCTCCAACAACACCCGCACCAAAGGCATGGCGGCGATCGCGCCGGGCAATTTCGAAGGACGCTTCATCCATTACGGCATCCGCGAGCACGGAATGGCGGCCGCGATGAACGGGCTCGCGCTCCACGGGGGGGTAGTTCCCTATTCCGGAACCTTCCTTGTGTTCACGGATTATTGCCGGCCTTCGATCCGCCTGGCTGCGTTGATGGGGATTCGCGTCATCCATGTGATGACGCATGATTCCATCGGCCTCGGCGAAGACGGGCCCACACATCAGCCGGTCGAGCATCTCGCGGCACTGCGCGCCATTCCCAATCTGCTCGTGTTGCGGCCCGCGGACGCGGTGGAAACCGCGGAGTGCTGGCAGATCGCGCTCGCGCAAAAGCATCGCCCGAGCATTCTCGCGCTCACCCGCCAGGCGTTACCGACATTGCGCACAACGCATAGCGACGAGAATCTGTCGGCGCGCGGCGCTTACGAACTCGTTCCGGCAACCGGCAAAGCGCAGGTCACATTCCTGGCAACCGGCTCGGAAGTTGAAATTGCGGCGAAGGCGCGTGAGATTCTCGCACAGCACGGCGTGGCCGCGCGCGTCGTTTCGCTGCCGTCCTGGGAGTTGTTCGAAGAACAACCCGCAACATATCGTGACGCCGTTCTGGGGCCCGATACGATAAAGATCGCCATCGAAGCCGCCTCGTCCTTCGGATGGGCGCGCTATCTCGGAACGAACGGAAAGTTCATCGGCATGCACGGTTTCGGCGCGAGCGCGTCGGCGAAGGATTTGTACAAACATTTCGGAATCACAGCGGAAGCCGCAGCGGACGCGGCCCTTGCCGCGCTCAGGTAAGCAGGAGAAATTCATGGCCATTCGGGTGGCGATCAACGGGTTCGGGCGGATCGGCAGGCTGGTGCTGCGCGCGATCGTGGAATCGGGGCGAAAGGACATCGTCGTCGTGGGTGTCAACGATCTGGGGCCCGTCGAAACCAATGCGCATCTGTTGCGCTACGATTCGGTGCATGGCCGTTTTCCGGGCGAGGTGAAAGTCGACGGCGAGCACATGATCGTCGACGGCCACAAGATAAAGGTGACCGCAATCCGCAATCCGGCGGAACTGCCGCACAAGGAACTGGCCGTCGATATCGCACTCGAGTGCACGGGCATTTTCACGTCGAAGGAAAAAGCGTCGGCACATTTGGCCGATGGCGCCAAGCGCGTGCTGGTCTCGGCGCCTGCGGACGGCGCGGACCTGACTGTTGTCTACGGCGTCAATCACGACAAGCTGACAAAAGATCATCTCGTCGTGTCGAATGCGTCCTGCACGACGAACTGCCTCGTGCCCGTGGCAAAGGTGCTGAACGATGCGGTCGGTATCGAAAAAGGTATGATGACGACGATCCATTCCTACACCAACGACCAGCCCTCGCTGGACCAGCTTCACAAAGACCTCTATCGCGCCCGCGCCGCCGCCATGTCGATGATCCCGACGTCCACCGGCGCCGCCAAGGCCGTCGGCCTCGTGCTGCCGGAATTGAAGGGCAGGCTCGACGGCATCTCCGTTCGCGTGCCAACGCCGAATGTGTCTCTCGTCGATCTCAAATTCGTTTCGAAGCGAGCCACGACGGTTCAGGAAATCAACGACGCGATCAAGGCTGCGGCGGCAGGCTCCCTTAAAGGTATTCTCGAAGCGGTGCATGCACCTCTGGTGTCCGTCGATTTCAATCACGATCCCGCCTCGTCGAGTTTCGCGCTGGACCAGACCAAAGTGCTCGACGGCAATCTTGTCAGCGTGATGAGTTGGTACGACAATGAATGGGGCTTCTCGAACCGCATGGCGGACACGGCCGTCGCGATGGGCAAGCTTCTCTGAACGATGAAGGATTACCGCACGCTCGACGACTTGGACGTTAAGGGCAAGCGCGTGCTTGTCCGCGCCGATCTCAATGTGCCGATGAAAGACGGCATGGTGACGGATGCGCTACGCATCGAACGCCAGGCGCCCACCATTCGCGAACTGGCCGAAAAAGGCGCGCGCGTCGTCATGCTGTCCCATTTCGATCGTCCGAAGGGCAAAGTCGTCCCGTCTATGTCGTTGAAGCCGCTTGCAGCGCCGCTCGCCAAAGCGATCGGGCGGCCCGTAGCGTTTGCCGACGACAGCATCGGAGACGTGGCCGAAAAAGCAGTCGCGGGGCTCAAGAATGGCGACGTCGTGCTGTTCGAGAATACCCGCTTCCATTCCGGCGAAGAGAAGAACGATCCGGAATTCGCGAAAGCGATCGCGAAGCTGGGCGATATCTTTGTCAACGATGCATTCTCGGCAGCGCATCGCGCCCATGCGACAACCGAAGGGATCGCGCATCTGCTGCCGGCTGCAGCCGGACGCGCGATGGAGGCCGAACTTTCCCACCTGCATGCGGCGCTCGACCGACCGACCCGGCCGCTGATCGCAGTCGTCGGCGGCGCCAAGGTTTCCACCAAGATCGCACTGCTGGGCAATCTCGTGAAGCGGGTCGATGTGCTCGTGATCGGCGGGGCTATGGCGAATACGTTCCTTGCGGCGCAAGGCATCGAAGTCGGCAAATCTCTCTGCGAGCGCGACCAGCTCGATACCGCCCGCGAGATTCTCAAAAAGGCGCAAGCCGCAGGCGCAGCCGTGCTGCTGCCGCTCGATGCCGTGGTCGCGAAGGAGTTCAAACCCAACTCCGCGCACCGGACGGTGCCGATCAATGGCGTCGCCGCGGATGAAATGATCCTGGACGTGGGACCGGCCACGGTTGAGGCCTTCGCCGATCGTCTGCAATATGCGAGCACATTGGTCTGGAACGGCCCGTTCGGCGCGTTCGAGACGCCGCCATTCGACCGCGGCACGGTTGCGGCCGCAAAGCAGGTGGCGGCGCGCACTCGCGCCGGCAAATTGCTGTCGGTGGCCGGCGGTGGAGATACGGTCGCGGCGCTCGCCCATGCGGGTGTGGCGGACGATTTCTCCTATGTCTCGACAGCGGGCGGCGCGTTCCTGGAGTGGCTTGAAGGACAAGAACTGCCGGGTGTCGCGGCACTGGTGCGGTCGAAAGGAAAATGACGATGGATATCGGGGAACTTTCGCGTATCGCGCATGCGATGGTGGTAAAAGGCAGAGGCATTCTCGCGGCGGACGAAAGTTCCGGCACGATCAAAAAGCGCTTCGACGCAATCGGTGTCGTCTCGACGGAAGGGACGCGCCGCGATTATCGCGAGCTGCTGTTCCGTTCGACCGAAGGGATGAGGCATATCTCCGGCGTGATCCTTTATGACGAGACGATCCGGCAGAAGGCGAAGGACGGCACGCCGCTGGTCAAGCTGATCGAGCAGGCCGGCGCCATTCCGGGCATCAAGGTAGATGCCGGCGCGAAGCCGCTCGCGCTGTGCCCGGGCGAAACCGTCACCGAGGGGCTCGACGGCTTGCGCGAAAGGCTGATCGAATATCGCGGCTTGGGTGCGCGCTTCGCCAAATGGCGCGCGGTGATCGACATCGGTCCCGGCATTCCGACCTTCACCTCCATCACCACCAACGCGCATGCGCTGGCGCGCTATGCGGCGCTGTGCCAGGAACAGGGCATCGTGCCGATTGTCGAACCGGAAGTTCTGATGGACGGCGATCACGACATCGACACCTGCGCGCGCGTGACGGAGTGGACGCTCAAGGAAGTGTTCGACGCTCTGTTTCATCAACGCATCGCGCTCGAAGGCATGGTGCTGAAACCCAACATGGTGATCTCGGGCATGAAATGTCCGAAGCAAGCCGGCGTCGATGAAGTGGCGGCGCGAACCATCGAAGTGCTGAAGCGTTGCGTGCCGGCGGCGGTCCCGGGCATCGCGTTCCTGTCGGGCGGACAATCCGACATCGACGCGACCACGCATCTGAACGCGATGAATGCGAAATACGATCTGCCCTGGCCGCTGACATTTTCTTACGGCCGCGCGCTGCAGGCCGCACCGCAGAAGGCCTGGAGCGGCAAAGCGGAAAACGTTTCCGCGGCCCAACGCGCGTTTACCCATCGCGCGCAGATGAACGGTCTCGCAGCAACGGGCACCTGGAAACCCGATCTCGAGAAATCTGCTGCCTAGGCCTGCATTTGTGGTATTCTGTGCCCGTCAACCTGCTTGGCGGTCGCAATGATTACCACTGATGAGATGAAGGTCGAGGTTACGAAGATCGTTGGGCGAGTTATGCCGTCCGTCGAAATTGCTCGTGTCAATTCAAAGGCAATCACCGACTCCAACGGCGATGCCAGCATCGCGATAACTATCGTCGTGCGCCAACGCCCGCCCCGCAAGGAAGCCGAAAAGTTGGTTGAGGTTGTTGATCAGTTTCGCACATGGCTTGTAAATCGAAACGATGAACGGTTTCCATATTTCCGACTCTTGTCGGAAGATGAAGAGCGCGAACTTCAAAAAGCAGACTCTTGATATGATCAACCCCGACCATCTGCTTGACCTAGCAGATGAAGAATCGCAACCCGGGGGTGCCGGTGCGCCCCGTCAAGCAAACCTGCGACGGTCGATTTCGACGGCATACTATTCTGTCTTCCATGAACTCTTGGGAACGGTTGCAAGAAAATTTGTTCCCGGAGTACATTGGAAGTCGCGCGTACTCTTTTATCGATCGCTCGATCACAACCGAACTCGCGAGCGCTGCAAAAAGCTCGGACAGAATCCCTTACCGAACGAAGAACAAACATTCTTCGGCTGGCCCAGCTTTCCTGCGGAGCTACGATTCTTTGCCAGTGAGTTTGTAAATCTCCAAGAGCTCCGACATCAGTCCGACTACGATCCAGACGTCAAATTTACAAATCAGGAAGCACAAGAGGCCGTGGATGCGGCGCGAACGGCAATCGCCAATTTGCGAGCTGCTCAAGAGGAATCGCTAATCCCCTTTTTGAGCTATATTCTATTTGGCCTCCGCCGGTAATGTCTCAGGACCGCTGCCGCCTCCATCTGATCACGCCGCCAAAGCTCGAGCCGAAATGGTTTGCCGATACGCTCAAGCGCGCGCTCGATGCTGGCGATGTCGCGTCCGTGCAATTGCGCCTGAAGGATGTGTCCGACGACGAGGTGCGTCGTGCAACCGAGGCGCTGATGCCGATCGTGCAGAGCGCAGGCGCCGCTTTCATTCTCAATGACCGTCCCGATCTCGCGGCCGAGCTCGGCGCGGACGGCGTGCATATCGGACAGGAAGACGCGTCCTACGCCGAAGCGCGCCGGGCGATGGGGCCCGACCGCATCGTGGGTGTCACCTGCCATGACTCGCGTCATCTCGCGATCGAAGCTGCCGAAGCGGGCGCGGACTATGTCGCGTTTGGCGCATTCTTCCCGACGCAAACCAAGGAACCCAAAAGCCGCGCCAACATCGAGCTTCTGACCTGGTGGTCGGAACTGATGGTTGTCCCGTGCGTCGCCATCGGTGGGATTATGGTCGACAACGCGAAGCCGCTGATCGAGGCAGGAGCCGATTTCATCGCCGTCTCGGCGGGAATCTGGGATTTTGTCGATGGCCCGGGGGCTGCCGTCGCAGCATTTAATCGGTTATTCTAGGCGCTACGGTGGTGCGATTTCCTAAGGCCAAGAGACTTATTGCCGTGGCAACGGCGGATTCGACAACGAGAACCGGACGCAAGGCGTTCGCTTTAATCTACGCAGCGATCCTGATCGCCGGAGCCTTGTTCGCGATTTCCGGAATCGTAATCGGCACTGAGCGATTCAAACAGGAAGCGGCTGAACATGGATCTGATTGGTTTCAGTTTGCCGGGTGGTTCGTCATGAGCCACACCGGAACCGGAATCGCGTTGCTCGTCCTCACTTTGGCTTATGCTGCCCTTCATCTTCGATACGGATTTCGTCTTGCCGTGCCGTTCATCTATCTATTGAGCTACGGGTTTTGCGGTCTGGCCTTTTTTGTTGTGCTTCTGTCGGCTGGCAAAGAGGGAGCGCTCGGTGGAGGGCTTGGCGCGGCGCTTTGGAGCAGTCTAACTGTTCTTTTTCCGGTCAGTCTGATTTTGGCGGCGGCCCTCTTCTGGTCCGTGCGATCCAGCCGCAGACTGTAGGTTCGCGATAATATTCCCCGATTGCGCCCGACCTCACGCACCTGCTAGAACCCGCGCGCTCTTTTGACACCGCCAATCGCTTTCCCCCCGCGCCGAGGAGCGCGTCCGTCATGGCCAAGATCGCAGGCAACGAAGTCCGACCCGGCATGATGCTCGAATATCAGGGTGCGCTGTGGATGGCGGTGAAGAACCAGATCGTGAAGACGGGGAAGAGCGGCGCCTACAACCAGGTCGAGCTCAAAAACATCCTGACCGGCACCAAGCTCAACGAGCGTTTCCGCTCCAGCGAGTCGCTCGATCAGATCCATCTCGAGAAGAAGGATTTCCAGTTCCTCTATGCGAACGGCGACACGCTCACCTTCATGGATTCCGAAACCTTCGAGCAGATCGAGCTGGACGCGGATTTCGTGGGCGACCAGGCGAGCTTCCTGCAGGACGGCATGAAGGTGCTGGTGCAGCTGCATGAGGGCCGCGCCATCGGCATCGCGCTGCCGCAGCAGGTGACGCTCACCGTCGCGGAATGCGATCCCGTCATGCGCGGCCAGACCGCGGCGCCGTCGTACAAATCCGCCGTGATGGACAACGGCATTCGCGTGCTGGTCCCGCCTTTCATCGATGTGGGCACAAAGATCGTCGTGTCGACGGAAGACGGCGTTTATGTCCGTCGCGCGGAATAGACATGGGATATCTCTCACCTGCTCTGAACGTGATGATGTCTGCGGCCCGCAAGGCCGCGCGCGGTCTCACCCGCGATTTCGGCGAGCTCGAGAATTTGCAGGTCTCGATGAAGGGCCCGGCGGATTTCGTGTCCAACGCGGACACGCGCACCGAGCGCATTCTCGTCGCGGAGTTGAGCAAGGCGCGCTCGGGATACGGCTTCCTGGTCGAGGAATCAGGCGTCATCGAGGGGCCGGACAAGAGCCATCGTTTCATCATCGATCCGCTCGACGGCACGACGAACTTCCTGCACGCCATTCCCCATTTCGCGATCTCGATCGGGCTGGAGCGCGAAGGCCAGATTCAGTCCGCCGTCGTCTACAATCCCATCACCGACGAGATGTACACGGCCGAGCGCGGTCACGGCGCCTATCTGAACGACAAGCGGCTCAGGGTTTCCGCGCGCAAGCAGCTGAAGGAATCCGTCATCGCGACGGGCTTGCCGTTCCTGGGCCGCGAGGGTCACGAGCGTTCCCTGGCCGAGCTCGCGGCAGTGATGGCGGCGACCGCGGGCGTGCGACGCTTCGGCGCTGCCGCGCTCGATCTCGCCTATGTCGCCGCCGGCCGGTTCGACGCTTTCTGGGAGCGCGGCCTTGGGCCATGGGACGTCGCGGCCGGCATGTTGCTCGTCCGGGAGGCGCAAGGCATCACCACCGATCTTGACGGCGGCACCAAGATGCTCGAAAGGGGGGACATCCTCGCTGCCAACGAGCCCCTTCATCCGCAGCTGTTGAAGCTTTTGAAGGACGCGAAGCCGAGTTGAGTGCGTGAGGCGAGACGCTTAATCTCGACGCCCCGGAAAGAGTCGAAGCTTTCAGGCTCAGCCAGAGACAATGACGCTCATCAAAACGATTTCATCCGCCGTCCTGATCCTTGCACTCGCGAGCGGCCCGGCCGCAGCGCAGATGTATCCCGGACAGGACGTGATCGTGAATCCGACCGCGGCCCAGGGCGGCCAGGTGCTGCTTTATCCGGGCGGGGCCTATATGCGCGTCGTGCCGCCTCTCGAAGAGCCGGGTGCTCCGGTCGGCCCGATTCATCTGCACATGCCCGTGCACCATCGCCGCATTGCGAAAATCGTTCATCCCGAAACGACCATTGCGACGGCGACACCGAACGCCGACGGCAGCGTCGACATCAAATTGCCGCCTCCCAACGACACCGCCGCAGCGCCTGCGCCGGATGCGTCGGCCACAGCACAGGCCGCGCCGACGCCTTCGACCCGTCACAAGCATTCGAAGCAGGTCGAGGCAGCGGCGACGCCGCCTGCGGCGCCTCCGGCGGCAACCACCCAAGCCTCCGGCGATTTGCCGATGAATCTCGATGGCAGCGACACACCGCCGCCGCCCGAGAAGCCCGCCAAGGCGCCCGTGAAAGTGGCCGCAACCGAGCCGCCGCCGGCGCAAACTCACCTCGCAACGCCGCCAGCGCCGACCCACGCAGCCGCACCTTCCGGCACCGACTCAGCCCGCCCCAACCTGCTCAAACGCGGCGCGGTCCTGTTCGAGTCCGGTGCGACCGATCCCTCGCCCGCGCAATTCGACGGCGTGAAGATGCTGGCGACCGATCTCAATGCCGCGCTCGAAGCCGGGGCGGCGCGCGTGCAGCTCGAAGCCTATGGCGGCGCTCCGGGAGACAAATCCTCCGACGCGCGCCGTCTGTCGCTCAAGCGCGCGCTCGCCATTCGCCAGTTGCTGATCGACGATGGCGTGCCGTCCAGCCGGATCGACGTGCGCGCGATGGGCGGCATCGACGACAAGGGCCCAGTCGACCGCGTCGATATCTATGTGCGCGCGAGTTGAGGCGCGGACCTAAGCCGAGACTTTCGCGCCTATTCGCATATCGACTTCTTTCGCTTCGCTGCCTGCGAATGCGAAGATCGCCACCATGACGGCGGACGCGGCGGCAACGAGCGCCAGCGACACGCCATAGCTGCCATACGCAATCGCGAGCGCCACCTGAAGAGGCGCGTTCACCGCGGCGAACAGATTTCCCAATTGATAGACGACGCCGGGAAATGTGCCGCGCGCTTCCGGCGGAGAAAGTTCGTTCAGATGCGCGGGCACGATGCCCCAGCAACCCTGCACCAGGAACTGCATCACGAACGCGCCCAGCGCGAGCAACATCGGCGTGGCCGCAAACGCCCAAAGCGGCAAAGCCGCAAGCGATAGAAGCGCGCCACCGATCATGGTACGTCGGCGGCCGAAAATCTGCGACAGCGAACCGAGAGTCAGGCCGCCCAGGATTGCGCCGATATTGTAGACCACCTGAATCATGGCGATCTCATGCGGTTTGAACCCGTGATCGACTTTGAGGAAGGTCGGATACATATCCTGCGTGCCATGACTGAAGAAATTGAAGCACGTCATGAGGCAGATCGCGTAGATTGCCAGCCGCCAATGGGCACGAAGCACGTTGATAATGGTGCCGGCCTTTGTGTGTTCCCTGCTCCAGCCGGGCGATTCCGGCACGTGACGGCGGATGTAAAGCACGAGCAGCGCGGGAGCCAGGCCCGCCATGAACAACCCGCGCCAGCCCAGATACGGAAACAGAATTCCGTAGGCGATCGACGCAAGCAGGTAGCCGCTGGGATAACCCGCCTGCAGAATTCCGGAGACAACGCCGCGCGAATGCGGCGGAATGCTTTCCATCGTGAGCGATCCGCCGATGCCCCATTCGCCACCCATCGCCACGCCGAACAATGCGCGCAGAAAGAAGAACACAATCACGTTCGGCGCGAACGCCGAGGCAAAAGCGAGCGACGCGTAGAGTAGCACGTCGATCATCATGATCGGACGGCGTCCGAACCGGTCCGCGAGGCGTCCGAAGACGAACGCACCCACGGGACGCATCGCGAGCGTCAGGGTGATCGCCCAGCTCAGGGTTCCGACCTTGACGCCGAATTCCTTGGCGATGTCGGTCAGCACCAACACCAGAAGGAAAAAATCGAACGCATCGAGCGTCCAGCCGAGGTAGCTGGCGGCTACGACATGCTTCTGCTCTTTGGTCCAGCCCTTCAGCGCCTCGAATGCCATTACTCAGCCCCAGAATTTCGAACAAGAATCAGCGAGGCGCCGCGCTTATGCGACCAGCGTTGCTTCCGTTTTCGCCGCGATCTCGTCGCGTGTCGTGCCCGGCGCGATCTCGACGATTTTGAGGCCGCCTGGCGCCACATCGAACACACCCAGATTGGTGATGATGCGATCCACACAGGCGCGGCCCGTCAGCGGCAAGGTGCATTCCTTGAGAACCTTTGAGTTCCCGGCCTTGTCCGCGTGATCCATGGTGATGACGACGCGCTTGACCCCGGCCACCAGATCCATCGCGCCGCCCATGCCCTTGATCATCTTCCCCGGCACCATCCAGTTGGCCAGATCGCCCGTTTCCGACACTTCCATCGCACCCAGGATCGACAGATCGATATGCCCGCCGCGGATCATCGCGAAGCTGTCGGCGGAGGAGAAATAGGACGTGCGCGGAAGTGCTGTGATCGTCTGCTTGCCGGCATTGATCAGGTCGGGATCGACCTCATTGGCGCGGGGGAACGGCCCCATGCCCAGCATGCCGTTCTCGGATTGGAGCGTCACATCCATGCCCTCGGGGATATAATTGGCGACGAGGGTCGGAATGCCGATGCCGAGATTGACGTAAAAACCGTCGCGCAATTCCTGCGCCGCGCGTTTCGCCATGTCGTCGCGATTCCAGGGCATTTTTCTCTCCTAGAGGCGAATAGTGCGTGGCGAATGGCGAATAGGGTTCTTCTTTCTATTAGCTACTCGCTATTCGCTACTCGCTTTCCCTTACCGTTCTCTTTTCGATTCGTTTCTCGTAATGCGCGCCCTGCACGAGCCGCTGCACGAAGATTCCCGGCGTGTGGATGCTGTCGTGATCGAGCGCACCTACGGGCACGATCTCCTCGACTTCGGCCACCGTCACTTTTGCGGCGGTTGCCATCATCGGATTGAAATTGCGCGCGGTCATGCGGTAGACGAGATTTCCCTCCGCATCGCCTTTCCACGCCTTGACGAGCGCCAGATCGGCGCGGAGCCCGCGTTCCAGAATATAGGTCTCGCCGTCGAACTCTTTCTGCTCCTTGCCCTCGGCGATCAGCGTACCGACCCCCGTCTTGGTGTAGAAGCCCGGTATGCCCGCGCCGCCCGCGCGAATGCGCTCGGCCAGAGTGCCTTGCGGGTTGAATTCGAGCTCCAGCTCGCCGGACAGATATTGCTTCTCGAACGTCGCGTTCTCTCCCACATAGGAACTGATCATCTTCTTGATCTGGCGCGTCTGGAGCAGCAGGCCAAGCCCGAAATCGTCGATGCCGGCATTGTTTGAGATGACCGTGAGATTGCCCACGCCGGAATCGCGCAAGGTGAGGATCAGATTTTCGGGAATGCCGCACAGGCCGAAGCCGCCCGACATGATCGTCATGCCGTCGAACAGCACGCCGTCGAGCGCGGCCGCGGCACTTTTGTAGATTTTCCCCATGCTACCTTCCAGGCTTGTCGCGGGGGCTCGCCCCAGAAACCGCGGCAAGGCTTACGAATATCGCGCAAGCCGCGCAAGATCGTTCACGCGCTTTCGTTCGCGTCTTTCTTGGGCAGCCGGGCCTGGAATTCTTCGGTCGTATTGACATGCGGGAACGGCATCTGCGGAACGGCCGCGCCCAGGAACCGGCAAAGCGGGTCCCAACCCTCGGCCGGGTTGAACACGAGCAGGCGCTCTGGCGCGATCGTGGCTTTCACTCTGGCGTTGTGACGGAGATAGGCCGCAATCATATTGTCTTCGCCAAGATCGTTGTGAAATGTTTGCTCGATCACGATCATGCGCGCGAATCGAAACCATTCGGTCCGGGCCGGATCGTCGATCGCCATCTGCTTCATGCTCCTGAGGATCGTGTTCGTGATGCTCTTATACCATTGCTTCGGATCGCGCTCGCTGAGGATCACTTTCGCATCGGGATAGCGCTCCGAGAGTTCTTTGTAGAAATGGCAACTCGGCCAATCGACGCTGGCGCGATAGTTGGCGAATACCTCTTCCCAATCGACCTTCTCGCCCATGGCGGCCCGCAGCCAGAACTGTCCCTGCTCTGGATGCGCAAACACTTCGATCATATGGTGGCACGGCCCGAAACCGAGCTGCTCCAGCGCCGTCTTGAGCGCGAGCGTACCGTTACGGCCAAGCCCCGCACCGATCACCTGCAATGCCATGAATTCTCCCTTCCTGCGCCTCGGCGCACTGGATGCGGATGGTTACCCCGAAACAGGCGCGCCGCAAGCCGCGTTTCTGCGTTACACTGAGACGGCAGGAAATTGGAGAAATCGATGAACTGGCGGAAGATGATAGTTGCCGGCACGGTCGCTCTCATTGCCGTGCCCGCAAATGCCATGGAACTCAGAAGCGCGGAAATGGCCCAGGGCGCCTCGTTGTCGGCCGAACAGGTCTACGGCGAATGCGGCGGCCAGAATATTTCGCCGTCGCTCGCCTGGAGCGGCGCGCCCGCCTCCGCCAAAAGCTTTGCCTTGACCGCCTTCGATCCCGACGCGCAGGGGAAGGGCTGGTGGCACTGGATCGTATTCGACATTCCCGCGAATGCCGGCGCGCTTGCCAAGGGAGCAGGTTCCGGCGGCGCGCTTCCCGCAGGTGCGATCGAAGGCGAAAACGATTTCGGCGGCAACGCGTATGGAGGAGCATGCCCTCCGCCGAATTCCGGACTGCACCACTACGAGTTCACGCTCTGGGCGCTTGACACCCCGACGATTCCGTTCGACGCGAGCGTCACCGGCGAGAAAATCGGCGCTTGGCTGAAAGGTCACGCCATCGCGAAAACGCAATTGGTGCCGGTTCTTGAGCGGTGAATCGATTTCCCGCACAGGCCGCGAAAATCTACACCGTCTCCGCGTCCCTCAGCCGATCGATTCTGCGCAACGGCGGAAACATCCACATCCAGAGTGCGACGACCGCGAGCGTGCCGACGCCGCCGAGGACGACGGCAGGCATTGTGCCGAACCACGCGGCCGTCACCCCCGATTCGAAGCTGCCCAACTCGTTCGATGCGCCTATGAACAACATGCTCACCGCGCTGACGCGGCCGCGCATCGGATCTGGCGTGGCGTACTGGATGAGTGCGGTGCGGACGAACACGCTCACCATGTCGGATGCGCCAAGAACTACGAGTGCGGCGAGCGTGAGAGTGAAATTCCGCGAAAGTCCGAAAACGATCGTGGCTGCGCCGAAGATCGCGACGGCGAGAAACATCTTCCAGCCCGTGCCGCGATCGATCGGGTGGCGGCCGAGCGCGATCGCGACGACGGCCGCGCCGATAGCCGGCGCGCTGCGCAACAGCCCAAGTCCGACCGGACCGACATGCAGGATGTCGCGTGCATAGACCGGCAACAGCGCACTCGCGCCTCCCAGGAGAACCGCAAAAAGGTCGAGCGACATGGCGCCCAGAACCACGGGACGCCGCCGCACGAAGCTGACGCCTTCGGCGACGCGTTCGATGGCCGTCGTGCCGATATGCCCCGTCCGCGCAATGCGCCGGCCGCCCAGAATTGAAACTCCGATGCCCGCGCCCAGAAAGCAGAGGGCACAAGCGGTGTAGGCGGCGGCCGGTCCCAGCAGATACAACAAGCCGCCGGCGGCCGGCCCCGCGATCACCGCCACCTGAAAGGTTGACGAACTCCACGCGATGGCGCGCGGCAACCGCTCCGGCGGCACGAGAAACGGCAGCAACGATTGCGATGAGGGACCCGAGAACCCGCGTGCCGCACCGAACAGGATCAGCACGGCATAGAACGGCCACACCTTGCCCAGATGCGCAAAGGTGAGAGCGAGGAACAGCACGCCGCATAGTGCTTCGGCGATCAGGCTGATGGCGAAGACGCGACGCTGGTCGAAGCGATCGACGATGTCGCCGGCCGGCAGGGTGAGCAAAAACATGGGCGCGAATTGACACAGTCCCACCAAACCCAACGCCAGCGGATCGCGCGCAATATCGTACACCTGCCAGCCCACGGCCACCGACTGTATCTGCATCGCGATGGTCGCGAGGAAGCGGGCGGACAGAAAGATCGAGAAATCGCGCTGGCGATAGAGCGCGGGCGGTGCATCCGTCATGGCGACAGGGAGCGCATCAAGAGGGCCGGCGTCAAGCGGCGGAGAAACTCACACCGGCCGTTTTTCGCCGAACCGGCGTATCCAGTCCTCGCGGGCGATCTGCCAGATATCCGTGGGAATGGTTTTTCCGCCGTAGAGAATATCGTGGTGCTCGCCCTTGGTCTCGCCGATCCGCTGGGCGACCGCCTGCGACGGCTTGTTGTCGACATGGATGACCGAAATGAGACGCTCGACCGGCTGGGTCATGAATCCGTAGGTCATCGCGGCGCGCGCCGCCTCGCTCGCATAGCCGGCGCCCCAATATTCCTTGCCAAGGGTCCAGCCCACTTCGAGGCCCGGCCAGCCTTCAGGATTGTTCAGACCGATCCGGCCGACGAGTGCGCGGTCGGATTTGCGCTCGACTGCCCAGAAGCCGTAACCCCGAAACTGCCAATGGCCGACGGCCATCGAGAGATTGCGCCACGCATCGCCGCGGGACATCGGCTCCCCAGTCAGCCAGCGCGTGACATCCGCATCGGCGAGGAAGCCCGCCAGCGCATCGAAATCTTCGTTGCGCCATTCCCGCAACAGAAGGCGTTCGGTCTCAAGGCGTGGAATCATCTCTTCTCGCAATCGGTCGATTGCGAATCATTGCGCCAATGATGCGATCCCGCAAGCGTTGTAACGCGCATTCAGCGAATGGCGCGGATGCGCCCCAGCAGCGCCACGAAGCGCGGATCGTTGCGGAGGCGGTCCAGATGCGGCATGTGCGGTAGCCACAACAGATAGCAATCGTCGCGCGCCACGGCCTTGTCGAGGGTGGCGAAAGCCGCGTCGACATCGCCGGCGATGGCGCGCAGGATGGCGACGTCCGTCAGCCGTGGCGTAAATACCATCTGTTGGCGTTCGAACATATCTGCAACTGCGGCGCTGAAACCCTCGATCCCATGGTCGCGATGGATGTCGCGCAAGGTCTCGAGAGTGGCCGCATCGGCGCCCCACGCGCGCAGGCTTTCGAGAAATGCGTCGAGCGCCTCGCGATCCTCACCGAGGAAATGATGCGCCCAGCCCTTGGCCGCCCACGCTTCGCTCGCCCTCGGTGCAAGAGCGAGTGTGTGCTTCGCTTCGGCAATTGCGTGCCGGAAGCGGCGCGCCATCATCAGGCATTGCGTGAGATCGCCGCGCGCCGCCAGCGAATAGGGTTCGCTCTCGATGGCCTTGCGCATCTCGCGCTCGGCATCGACGAATCGTCCCACCGCGGCCAGCGCAAAACCGCGATAACGATGCGCCAGCCCCGAGACCGGATCGAGCGCAATAGCCTTGAGGAAGGCGGCATCGGCAGCTGCGAAATCGCGCTGCGACAACAATGTCGCAAAGCCGAGCGTGGCCCAGGCATGCGCGAGGCGCTCGTCCAGTGCGATGGCCGCTTGCGCCGACGATTTCGCGGCAGCGAGCAACTGTCCCGCATCGCCGGCGCCCGAGAGATGGCGGCGCAGCATCGTTTCGGCGAGACCCGCATGAGCAGCAGCGTGTTTCTGATCGACGCGGATCGCGCCTTCGAAATAAATGCGCGCCTGATCGAGACCCGACGGAAGCGGCGATTTCAGTTGGGCAAATCCGCGGAGCGTAAGCGTTGCGGCTTGCGAACGTTCGCTGCTCGTCTGCGGGCCGGCAGGCGTGCTTTCGTCGGGTGCTATGAGAAGCCGATAGCCGCGCTTGGGGACAGTTTCAATATAGGTTCGCGCCGTCCCCAGTGCTGTGCGCAACCTGCTGACCGCTGACGCCAAGGTATCGTCCCCGATCGCGCGTCCGCCCCATACCGACGCGACAATGCGATCCTTCGACAACACCTGTCCCGGCTCGCCCGCGAACAGCAACAGCAAATCCATGTTGCGCGGTTCGAGACGAACCTCGGTGCCGTTGCGCGCCGCGATGATTCCGCGTGCGGGGTCCACGGACCAGTCGCCAAGCAGGAACGGACGTTCGCTCGCCGCACGGGGCGACATGGCGCAACCCGATGATCTCCGCGTCCGGTATAGCGGGCCGGATCACGGATGACAATTTGCGGCCGGCGATCGAAGGCTGCTCACTTCGCGCGCACAGCCTTGACGATCTTTTGCGCGGCATCGGCGAGGTCGACACCGGAGACGATCGGCAAGCCGGATTTGGCGAGAATCTCCTTACCCTGATCCACATTCGTGCCTTCGAGGCGCACGACCAGCGGTACCGACAGCGACAGCTCGCGGGCCGCCGCGACGATCCCTTCGGCGATGATGTCGCATTTCATGATGCCGCCGAAGATGTTGACCAGGATTCCCTTCACGTTGGGATCCGAGACGATGATCTTGAACGCCGCCGTCACTTTCTCCTTCGACGCGCCGCCGCCGACATCGAGGAAGTTGGC
>JBEKDC010000003.1:0-35098 GCA_050014535.1 Rhizomicrobium sp. | reverse complement strand
TGAAAAAGGGAGATTCGTATTATGAACATGCTGATCGCGGCTGCAGCCCTATTCCTGGGAATTCATTTGTTGATCTCCGGCACGAGGATGCGCGACGCGATCGCGGGCACAATCGGCGAAGGTCCCTTTCTGGGCCTTTTTTCGCTGGCATCGCTCGCGGCAATTGTTTGGCTTGCAATGTCCTACGCCGCTGCGCAACGAGGCGACGATCCGCTGCTCTACAATTTGGGGCCGGGCGTGAAGCATCTCGGCATCCCCGTAATCGCGCTCGCCTTTTTTATCGGCGTACAAGGACTGTTCATGCCGAACCCGACATCGCTTCGTCAGGAAGTCGCTGCCGCCAAGCCGGATACGATCAAGGGCGTGCTCCGTATCACGCGTCATCCGTTCCTGTGGGGCGTCGCGATCTGGTCCGCATTTCATCTGTCTGCGAACGGCGACGAAGCGTCGGTGATTTTTTTTGGAAGTTTTTTTGTTCTCTCGATCCTCGGAACGCTTTCGATCGACGCCAAGCGCCGGCGAAAAATGGGCGACGCATGGAGCGGCTTCGCGTCGAAGACCTCCAACATTCCGTTCGGTGCAGTCATCGCCGGACGCAACAGCTTGAAGCCGGGTGAAAGTTTCGGCTGGCGATTCTGGGTTACGGCGCTGCTTTTTGTCGTCGTGCTGTTCGCGCATGCGCATATTTTCGGCGTGTCGCCGTTTCCCGGCGGAGTCGTGCCGATTTAGCCCCGCGTTAACGCCGTCTTGATCGATTCCGGATCATGCTTGACCGCCTCAATCGGAGCTGAAGCGTGGCGGCTGCCCAATCACGACCGGTCGATATGGCCCATCTTGCCCGCTACACGGGCGGAGATGCCGCGCTGAATGCGGAGGTCTTTGAATTGTTCGTCGGGCAGGCGACGGAGCTTATGGGTCAGCTCGAATGCGTGATCCAGACGGGCGACACACAGCGCTGGCGCCATGTGACGCACACGGTCAAAGGGGCTGCCAGGGGCATCGGCGCATTCGAGTTGGCCGATGCGGCCGCCAGTGCCGAACCGATCGATCCCGCCCTGGACGCCGAACGCGCCGCGGGCGCCTTGCGCCAGATCAATGCGCAAGCCGAGGCTGTCAGACTGTTCATCGACGCCTATCTGGGTCACTGACGCTGCCCTCTCGTCGCAATTGATTTTGGCGCCTTCGCGGGCTACGCGGGCCGTTCGAAATCGCATGACAGGGCCGCGGTTGACGATTGCGGCACCTATTTCTACATATGGAAATGTTAGTTTCTTCCTTCACACACCATGAAACTGTGGAATAGAGTATGGGCACGCCTGTCGAAACCGATGTGATCATTGTCGGAGCGGGTCCGATCGGGCTCTTTGCGGTGTTCGAGCTGGGGCTGTTGGATCTAAAGGCCCATCTGGTGGACATTCTTGACCGGCCCGGCGGCCAGTGCACCGAGCTTTACCCCGAGAAGCCGATTTACGACATTCCGGGCCTGCCCATCGTAACCGGTCAGGAGCTTTCCGACCGGCTGATGGACCAGATCAAGCCCTTCGGGGCACAGTTTCATCTGAGCCAGATGGCAAGCGCGCTGGAAAAGCTGCCGGACGGACGCTGGAAACTTTCGACCGATGCGGACACGGAGATCGTGGCGCCGGTCGTGGTCATCGCGGCCGGCGGCGGCAGCTTCGTACCCAAGCGTCCGCCCATCGCCGGAATCGAGGCGTATGAGGGTTCGAGCGTGCACTACGCCGTGCGCAAAATGGATATGTTCCGTGGACGGAATATCTTGATTGCGGGCGGCGGCGATTCCGCACTCGACTGGACCATCAACCTCGCGCCTATCGCCAAGAGCCTGACCCTCGTCCATCACCGCGACGGATTCCGCGCCGCGCAGCACAGCGTCAACCGCATGCGGGAGCTGGTCGAGCAAGGCAAAGTCAGGTTCGATGTCGCGAGCGTGAAAGCGCTGCACGGTGCGGACGGCAGGCTCGAAGCCGTGACGCTTGCGGGGGCCGACAAACGCGAATGGCGCCACGAGTGCGACGCGTTGCTGCCCTTCTTTGGACTGACCATAAAGCTTGGGCCCATCGCGGATTTCGGGCTCAACCTGCACGAAAACCTCATTCCCGTGGATACGGCAAAATTCGAAAGCACGACTCCGGGTGTGTTCGCGATCGGCGACATCAACACCTATGCGGGCAAACTGAAGCTCATTCTGTGCGGCTTTCACGAAGCGGCGCTGATGGCCCAGGCGGCCTTCCATGTTTGCCGGCCGAATGAGAAACTGAGGTTCCAATACACAACCTCGTCGTCGAATCTGCAGAAGAAACTGGGCGTCGCATGAAGATCGTCGCAACCGACCGCAAAGGCGCGGAACACATCATCGAAGGCCGCGACGGTTGGACGGTGATGGAAATTCTGCGCGATGCAGGCCTTCCCATTTCTGCGGAGTGCGGCGGCGCCTGCGCCTGCGCGACCTGCCACGTCTATGTGGAGGGCGGCTGGTACGAAAAGCTTTCGCCGCCTTCCGAGGCCGAAATCGACATGCTCGACATGGCGCTGGCGGTGGAGCCCAATTCGCGGCTGTCCTGCCAGATCACGTGCGCGCCCGAGCTGGACGGTATCGCGGTGACCATCGCGCCTGAATAGAATTATCGTATTGAAATAATTTATTATTGTACTATAATGCCGATAGTCGTGATCGGTAGTTGGACTATCGGGCCCAACCGGTCGCACCAGACTTACCCCTGGAGGCCGGAATGACAGACGCCAAGACGCCACCATCGAATTTGCGCTCATTGAGCCGCTTTATGGCAGGGCTCACGACTATCGGACTCCTGATTTACCCGGCAGCCGACATCGCCGTCTATCTCAGACCCCAGCACACCCAATGGATGATGCTCGACGTAGACCACATGGGCGATCTTCTGAACGAAAGTGTGCCGCTTTCGTATCGGCTCTATGCGCTCGCATTCTCGATGGTAGGTACGAGTTTCACGATCTGGGCTCTGTGGTCACTGCGCGGACTTTTCCTGGACTACAGCCGAGGCGAAGTTTTTTCTGCCCATGCGTTGCGGTTGATGAAGAATATCGCCATCGCAATCTTCGCAGGCGTAATCGTCAACTTCGCGATGCATGCACCGATATCTCTTGCTCTGACCTGGTATCTCGGTCACGGCCATCGCGAAATTTCTCTCGATTTCGGATCGGGCGACGTGACCTCGCTATTCACGGCCGGTGTCGTTCTGGTGATTTCGCGTGTGATGGCCGAAGCCCAGCGGGCCGCCGACGAAAACACGAAATTCATCTGATGGCGATCATTGTGAATCTCGACGTGATGATGGCTCGTCGAAAAATGCGCTCGAAAGAACTCGCCGAGGCGATCGACATCACGGAAGCCAATCTTTCCCTGCTGAAATCCGGCAAGGTTAAAGGCGTGCGCTTCTCGACGCTGGAAAAAATCTGTGGCGTGCTGGAGTGCCAACCCGGCGATATCCTGGAATTCCGACCTGACGCGTGAAGGGTGTATCATCGCGGTGAGAGCGTATCCCACGCGCAAGGTTGCCGGTGCGGCAGGCGTCATACTGCTGCATGTCGGCGTGATCGCTGCGTTGTTGAACGCATTGTACAGGCCTGTGCCGTCGGCCGTCCCCGCGCGGGAGCGCATCGTCTGGTTCGCGTTTGCGCCAAAACCGGCGCCGGCCAAAAAAACACCTGTTCCAGCGCGGCCGCAAGCGCGCATCCTTTCAACCCCATATCCCGATTACCGCACCATCAAGATTGCGCCGATGACAGGGCAAACCGATCTCGGCGCCTTGCACGGATTTCTCTTCGATTGCGCGCCGGAGAATCTGATCAATCTGACGGCGGAGCAACGCGCCGGATGCGTCACGGCGAACGCGGGCCCGAAACCGGACGATTCCGTCGACTATGCCGATCACACAAATCGATCCAAGAACGCCGTGCGCTGGGCGCGCGGGCAAATGCGCAAGCAGCAACCGCTTCTCCTGCCTTGCATGCCTCCGGGCCTCGCAACATTGATTTGCCTGGGCAAGGGCATCTCCGACGGCGGCTTCGACCTCGATATGCAGCCGAGCTACGGCGACAAACCGCAGGACGTCCATGTGCCAAACAATGGCGACCCGCCAAACGGGCCACCAGGCTAGGGCCTTGCGGCTGTTAAACGCTTGTTATAACATCATGTAATAACAAACGTACCAACGAGATTGGCCATGCAGCACTTCTCCCTCAAGATCATCCAGATCGGCAATTCGCTGGGCGTGACATTGCCGAAAGAAGCGCTTGCAGCGCTCAAGGCGGAAAAGGGCGACACCCTTACGCTGACGCCGGCGCCTGACGGCTTTCGCCTCGGCTCTTACGACGCCGATAAATCGAAGCAACTCGAGGTGGCACGAAAGGTGATGAAAAATCGCCGCCATGCCCTGCGCGAGTTGGCGAAGTGATGGAGTGGACATGGATCGATCGGGACGTCCTTCTAGCCGCGCATGACGAACAACTCCAGGAACATGGAGGCGCCACGGGCATTCGCGACGAAGGCCTGTTCGATTCGGCGCTCGCCAGACCGCAAAATCTTGCGGCCTATGGCGAGCCCGATGCCGCGGCGCTCGCCGCTTCCTACGCATTCGGACTTGCGAAGAACCATGCGTTCGTCGACGGGAATAAGCGCATAGCCCTTGTCGCGCTCGAATTGTTTCTCGAACTCAATGGATTCGAATTGAGTGCGGACGATGCGCAATGTGTGATCGTCATCCTTTCTCTCGCATCCGGCGCATTTTCCGAAGACGATCTCGCCGCGTGGATTCGCCGGCACTTGAAAGCTGCGTGATAGTTCGGTTTCGTCGATCTCAACGGAGGGATACGCATGGGCCTTTATGATCGTTATCTGCTGCCACGGCTGCTTTCGGCCGCGATGAGCGCCAAACCGATCACCTATCAGCGCCGCAAAGTGGTTCCGCGCGCGGAAGGCCGCGTGCTGGAAATCGGTTTCGGGGCCGGACACAATTTGCCGTTCTACGACGCCACAAAGGTGACGCATCTGTGGGCGCTCGAGCCGTCCCATGAAATGCGCGCGCGCGCCGCCGAACGCGTCGCCGCGTCGCCGCTCGCGATCGAGTTCCTCGACCTGCCCGGCGAAACGATTCCGCTGGATGCCAACGCGGCGGACACGGTGCTCGTCACCTACACTTTGTGCACGATACCCGATGTGATGAAAGCGCTGGGTGAAATGCGCCGGGTGCTGAAACCGGACGGGCGCATGATTTTCTGCGAGCACGGCGAGGCACCCGATGCCTCCGTCAAACGTTGGCAAAACAGGCTGACGCCGGCGTGGAAGGCGATCGGCGGGGGCTGCCATCTCGGTCGGCCGATTCCTCGCCTGATCCGGGATGCCGGGTTTCGCGTAGACGGACTGGAGACGATGTATCTTCCCGGCACGCCGCGCTTTGCGGGGTTCAATTATTGGGGCACTGCGGCAAAAGCATGAATCCCGTCTTTCTGACAGTTTTCAAGTTCGTCATCACTGCCGCCGTGATTGTCGCACTCTCCGAGCTCGCCAAGCGCTGGACGATGGTGGCGACGATCGCGCCGTCCATTCCCATCGCCAGTGGGATGATCGCGGTGCTGCTGTATATCGACACTCACGACAGCGCACGCGCCGGAAATTATGCGTGGAACGTGTTCCTGCTTACGCCGCCCGGCTCCGTTTTTCTCGTCGCGATGCCGTTGTGCCTGCGCGCCGGTCTCGCCTTCTGGCCCAGCGTCGGCGTCGGCGTCGCCCTGACGATGGTCGCCTACTACGCCTACACGGTGATGCTGCAGCGTGTGTTCGGCGTCACGCTCTGAGTGCGACCGAAATGTATGGCGACATCATCGTGGTCAGGACGAGGCAGGCCTGCGGTTGGCGCCCAGCGAATACGGTCCGCCCTTTTCGATCGCGCGTTTGTAGGCGGGACGCGCCTGCATTGCGTCGAGATAGTGACGCAGCGCCGGATAATCCTTGAGGAGTCCGCTTGCATCGGCGGCTTCCAGGACGAACACCAGCTGAACATCCGCGCCGGTAAGCCCTTTGCCGACGAGATAGTCGCGACCCTTCAGCGCGCTTTCCATGTAAGAAAGCTGGTTGGCGATCTCGCTGTCTATGCGCGGACGCAAGGGGGCCGCTCCCTCGCCCAGATATCCGGCATACATGTGCATCATCAAGGGCAGCATCGCCGAACCTTCGGCGTAATGCATCCATTCGATGTACTTCACGTGATCGTCCGACTTTGGATCCGGCCTGAGCCGGCCTTTGCCGTATTTGTCGAGGATGTATTCCACGATGGCGCCCGATTCCGCGATTGTGTGATTGCTGTCCGTGATGACAGGCGATTTGCCCAGCGGGTGCACCTTCTTCAATTCCGGCGGCGCGAGCGGCACGGGGCTCATGCGCTTGTAGTGAACAATCTCATAAGGCGCACCAAGCTCTTCGAGAAGCCACAGAATGCGCTGCGAGCGCGAATTGTTCAGATGATGGACTTGGAGCATGGTGTCCTCCCCTCATTGCCTGACGCATCCGAGCAGGGACGGGGAGTTTCGGCAAGAGTGCGAATAAAAGTCCGCGAGAATGGCAGTCCCGGCATTACAACCGCGCCAGCCTGATTGCACTCTCCGGACAGGCGGCAACGCAAAGACCGCAGGAATGACATTGATCGGGCTTTGTCTCAAAAGCCTGCTTGCCGCCATGCACCGCCACCTTCAGCCGCACGAAAAAGGGGAGCGCAGCGCGTTCGTCGTTCGACAATTTGCGCACCGTGAACACGTCATAGGGGCACACACGCACGCAATCTTCCTTGCCTTCGCATTTGCGGGAATCCACCACGGGCGCGACAACGCCGGACGGCTGCTTGCAGGACGATGTATCGCCGGCCGTCGACATCAATAAGCATCGCCTTTCCCCACGAGCAGCTTGCGCCAAAGCGTTACGGTGATCCAGCCGGCCGTCGCACCGACGAACACGCCGCCGATCGTATCGCCGAGAAAATGGCCGTCGGTCGCCAAAAGGCTCACAATGATCGCCGCAACCGCCAACGCGTAAAGCGGCCGCCCGCGCGGGTAGAGAATCCAGAACACAGCCATTGCGGAGGTCACGAAGACAGTATGGCCGGATGGGAAGGACAGATAGTCATCGCCGCCGTGGAACGGAAAGAAGCCATACGTGCCATCGCGAAAGAGCACTTTCGGCCAGGTGCGCCCGAACATTGGCTTGAGCAGTAATTCATCCGACATCAGCCCAAAAGCGAGACTGAATCCCGTCAGCATGAACGCCTCCGCCCAACGCGCGAGACGATAGCCGGCGGCGACCCACAAACCGCTTGCCAGCACGGAAACCCCGGAGATGGGCACGAAAAGCTCGAAAATTCGCATCGTTTCATTGAACTGGGGCTGCGCGAAAGATGCGGCATGCATAAACTCCGCGAGCGGTCTGTCGACGAACTTCACTGCGAGTACGACGAGGACTGCGGTCGCAGCCAGCGCAACCAGCCAGCGAACGGGGGGTGAAATGGCTGTCATGTTTCTCTTCGATCGGCCGATGTCGGTTTACCGATTGAGTTCCCGCATCGCGGTGTCGAGTCCGCCGAGAGTGAGCGGATACATGCGCCCCGACATGATCTGCTGGATCAATCCGATGGACGGCGTGTACTCCCAATGCTTCTCCGCGACGGGGTTGAGCCACACGGCGTGCTCATAAATCTGCGCCACGCGATCGAGCCAGATCGCGCCCGCTTCCTCGTTCCAATGCTCCACCGAACCGCCGGGATAGGTGACCTCGTAGGGGCTCATCGTGGCATCGCCGACGAAGATCACTTTGTAGTCGTGGGGGAATTTGTGGAGCACGTCCCAGGTCGCGAATTTCTCGTTGTGGCGGCGGCGATTGTCCTTCCACACGCTTTCGTACAGACAGTTGTGGAAGTAGAAAAACTCCATGTGCTTGAATTCTGTCTTGGCTGCGCTGAACAATTCCTCGCAGAGCTTGATATAGGCGTCCATCGAGCCGCCGATATCGAAGAAGATGAGAACCTTCACCGTGTTGTGACGCTCGGGGATCAGACGAAGATCGAGATACCCCTTGTTGGCGGTGTCGTGGATCGTGCCCGGCAGGTCGAGTTCGATTTCGGCGCCCTGCCGCGCCCATTTGCGCAGGCGGCGCAGCGCCACCTTGATGTTGCGCGTGCCGAGTTCGACGGAATCGTCGAGGTTCTTGTATTCGCGCTTGTCCCATACCTTCACGGCTTTGCCGTGGCGGCCCTTGTCCTGACCAATGCGCACGCCTTCGGGGTTGTAGCCCATCGCGCCGAACGGCGAGGTGCCGCCCGTGCCGATCATCTTGGAGCCGCCTTCGTGGCGCTTCTTCTGTTCCTCGAGCCGTTGCTTCAACGTCTCCATCAGCTTGTCCCAGCCGCCCATCGATTCGATGAGTTTCTTTTCCTCTTCGGACAGGAATTTCTCGGTCAGAGCCCGCAACCACTCGTCCGGAATTTGCGTGATCTCGGTTGCATCCAGCGATTCGAGACCCTTGAAGACATGGGAGAAGACGCGGTCGAACTTGTCGAGATTGCGCTCGTCTTTCACCAATGCGGTCCGCGACAGATAATAAAACTGGTCGACCTTCATATCGATGACGTCGTGCGCGAGCGCATCCATCAGCGCCAGATATTCCTTCAGAGTGACGGGCACGCGGGCAGTGCGGAGTTCGTCGAAAAACTGGAAAAACATGGGCGTCTCGTTCGATGGCCGTTACACAATCCTAGCGCGGAGTGGGGGCAGGGGCCAAGCCCAGTAATTCCGGCCGGTACTCGAAATGCATGGTGTCGTAATGGTACCAGCGGCCGCCCCATATGAAGCCGTGACGTTCGAAAATGTCGACGATCTGTTTCGGCATGCGGTTGCGCCAGACGATGGGGCGCGCGGCCTTTCCCCAGTCCCAAAGCCAATAGCTCGAGAATGCAAGGTTGAGATCAATCGCCGCGCCATAGGCGTGCATCGAGGGTTGGCCCTCATCCGCAACCCCGCGGCACGCATAGGTACCGGCAGTAGGCCACGCCGCGCGTTGGATCGGATCCGGCAGGGCATCGATCTCTCCGGAAATCTCGCGCAATCGATCGGCCTCGCCGTTGACCCGTGTCACTTCGATTTGGTGCCCCCAATGCTTCGGCAACCAGACGATCGATACAAGATTACGCGCGACCTCACCCTTGCGGCAGTCGCCATACATCGCATCGAAAAACGCCTTGTTGCGGAACCGGCCCGGATCGAAATTCTCCGCAGGAGCCGCGAGCGGCGCACCGACCGGATAAGCGATCAGAAACATATCGCGGATCGACGCATGGGCAAGAACGGCATCGAATGGCATCGCGACGTCGAACACGCCCGCATTGATTCGAATGCCTTCTCGGAAGATCAGATCGTTGCCGGCGCGGCCGGAGAGTGCATCGGGATAGGCAGCAACGAGCGTGTCGAGCGGATCGGCCGCGGAAGCGGGCACGGCAGCGAATGCAATCGATGCTGCCAACGCGGCAGCGCTATTTCGCGCCGATCTGGCTTTCGGCGGCAGCATAAATCGCGCACAGGAAATCCTTCTCAAGCGGCGTATCGCGCGGGTCGGCATATTCGATCGTGGCCTCCACCGCCCAGTTGTTCAACGCAGCCCCAGTGAACAGCACGCGATAATGCAGCTCTTCGAGTTTCGATGTTTCATAGGTGCGAGCATATACGGACAGGGGCTCGGTGCCCCCCGTCAGGATTTCCGGCTTTTCGGAGATTTCCTTGCCGCCCGTCCCTTCCTGTTCGGTAAAATCGGCGGCCAACGAGGCCTTCGGGTCATAGGGACCCGTCAACGGCGTCAGCTTGATCGTGCCGTAGACTCCGTTCAGGACCGAATAGGCACAGAAATCGGTTTTCGTCTCGGGATCGGAATCGCCCACCGCATCGCGCTCGAACAGACCGATCTTGGCCGGGCATACGAAACCGGAGGCCTTGTGCACCTTCGCGCCGTCCTTGCCGTCCGTAAACGCGTCGCCCGGTATCGATTGGGCGTGCGCCATGGGCGCCACCACGAGAAGAGCAAGAACACCGAACGCGAATTTCAATTCCTGGTCTCCCGCCGCGCGAGGAATGCCAGCCGCTCGAACAGATGCACGTCCTGCTCGTTCTTGAGCAGCGCGCCGTGTAGGGGTGGAATGAGTTTGGTGGGATCGCGCTCCTTCAGCGCCTCGGGCGGGATGTCCTCATTCAGCAGCAGCTTCAGCCAGTCCAGCAATTCGGATGTCGACGGCTTTTTCTTCAGACCGGGAACATCGCGTATCTGGTAGAAGACGTTCAGCGCTTCCGACACCAGCTTCTGCTTGATGTTGGGATAGTGCACATCGACGATCTTCTGCATCGTCTCGCGCTCGGGAAATTTGATGTAGTGGAAGAAACAGCGGCGCAGGAACGCGTCCGGCAATTCCTTCTCGTTATTCGACGTGATCATCACCATCGGACGGCGCGCAGCCTTGATCGTCTCGCCGGTCTCGTAGACGAAGAATTCCATGCGATCGAGTTCGAGCAGCAGATCGTTGGGGAATTCGATGTCCGCCTTGTCGATTTCGTCGATCAGGAGCACGGGGCGGTTCGCCATCTCGAACGCTTCCCAGAGCTTGCCCTGCTTGATGTAATTCTTGACGTCCTTGACGCGGATGTCGCCCAACTGGGAATCCCTGAGCCGCGTGACGGCATCGTATTCGTAAAGCCCCTGCTGGGCCTTGGTGGTAGATTTGACGTGCCAGGTGATGAGGGGCGCGTTGAGGGCCTCGGCCACTTCATAGGCGAGTTGGGTCTTGCCCGTGCCGGGTTCGCCTTTGATCAGGAGCGGACGCTCAAGCGTGATCGCGGCATTGACGGCAATTCTCAGGTCTTCGGTCGCGACATATTTGTCGGTCCCTTCGAAGCGTTTGGCACTCATGGGGTTCTCATTCTGGGATAGCGTGTCGCAACGGTAGGGGGGCCAAAGGCGCTTCGCAAGGGTATGGACCGCCTGCTAGTGTGGCGCCCATGCGCCAATTCGCTCCCGAAACGCTCGAAGCTGCCCTTTATCGCGGGACCAGCCGCTACGAAGCCGAGCGCCGGCAGGTCTTTGCACGCGCGTGGCTGTTGGCCGCCCATGAAAGCCAGCTTGCCGCTCCCGGGGCTTACGTGGCCGTCAGCGTCGCCGGATATCCACTCATCGTTGTTCGCGGCGAAGACGGCGCCTTACGCGGCTTCCACAATGTGTGCCGGCATCGCGCCGGCCCTTTGGCCGAGGATGGCGAGGGCAAATGCGCGGGCGCGTTTGTGTGCCGCTATCACGGTTGGCGCTACGCGCTCGACGGCAGGCTTGCCAATGCGCGGGATTTCGGTCCGGCCGAGGGATTCGATCCACGCGACTATGCGCTCTATCCGGTCCGTTGCGAGACCTGGCGCGGCTTCGTCTTCGTCAATATGGATCGCGATGCCTCGCCGCTTGCCGGAGCGATGGCGGTGTTCGACGAACGACTGCGCGACTGGCCGATCGAGACCTATCGCTTCGTGCGCCGCTCCACGCATGAGATCCGCTGCAACTGGAAAACCTATGTCGAGAATTATCTCGAGGGCTATCACGTGCCCAATGTGCATCCGGCCCTCGACGCCGCGATCGATGCCGCGCAATACAAAGTCGAAATCCAGGCTCCGGCGATGTTCTATTCCGCACCCGCGCGCGACGACTCTCCCGTGTCCGGTATTTGGGGCTGGTTGTGGCCCTGTCTCGGAATCAACGTTTACGCCAACGGCATGATGATGGAGCGCATGTGGCCCATCGATCATGCCCGCACACGGCTAGACTATCTTTATTTCTTCCCGAAGAATCTGCCGGAATCCGAAATCGCGCGCGCGATGGCGTCATCGGAAGTAACGACCGTCGAGGACATCGCGATCACGGAAGCCGTGCAGCGCAATCTCGACGCCGGCATTTACGCCAAGGGCCGGCTCTCGCCGAAGCACGAAACCGGAATCGCGTGGTTTCAGTCCGAAGTGCAGCGGGCGGTCGGAGACTGATTCGGGCCTATCCGATCTGTGCCGCCATCGCCTTTGGCGCGCCACCGAGATAAGGTGGCTCGGCAGAGTCGGGAGATTCGCCCATGGAATGGAAGCTGATCGCGGCCGTCGCGGTTGCGGGAACGATCGGATCGTTCACCGACTGGCTGTTCATGGGCGTGCTGTTTCACGAGCGCTACAATCGCTATCCCGAAATATGGTGGCCGGGACTCCGACAAAAGGCGGGCGACGTCCGCGCTATCGTCATTGCCAGCGTGCTCGGTTATGTGACGTCGGCGGGCATTGTCCTGTTGTGCCTGTTTACTGGCTCGACGAGCCTCGAAGGCGCGCTCATCATTGCGACGCTCGCCTGGGCTGCGGGACCGCTGGTGATGCAGGTCACAAACGGGTTCTGGATCAAGTTCGATCCGCTCGTGACCTTCTCGCATTCACTGGGATATCTGGTTCGCTTCCTCATCGCCGGGGTCGCGGCATCGATCGCGCTCGGCTGAAAATCTTTACAACCGGTTCGCAGAGTCTCCGCACGGATATAATTCGCGACACGCCTTGCGACAAAGCGTGACAGTCTGCGATTGCCGCTCTCGGTCCTTCACGGCCTAATTCCCCTCATCGGGGGAATTGATGATCGCACATGTTTATACGGTCGCCTTTCAGGGCATCGAGGCGCGCGAAGTCGACGTGCAGGTCCACATCGGCGACGGTCAGCCGAACTTCAACGTGGTGGGCCTGGGTGATAAAGCGGTGAATGAAAGCCGCGAGCGGGTGCGCGCGGCGCTGTCGGCCATCGGGCTCGCGCTTCCATTCAAGCGCATCACGGTCAATCTCGCGCCGGCCGATCTCCCCAAGGAAGGAAGTCATTACGACCTGCCCATCGCTCTTGGGCTGCTCGCGGCAATGGGTGTTCTGCCGGCAGGGGAACTCGCGGGCTACACCGCGCTCGGCGAATTGTCGCTCGATGCGCAGGTGGCCGCCGTTGCAGGCGTGTTGCCGGCCGCGCTGGCGGCGTCCGAAGCGCAGCGCGGTCTGATTTGTCCTGCAGCATGCGGGCCGGAGGCAGCTTGGGCGGCAGGCATCGAGATCATTGCGGCGCCTTCGCTCATCGCTTTCGTCAATCATGTGAAAGGCGTGCAGGTGCTGAACCCGCCGGTGGCGCGTATGGCGGAAGACGTCACGACCGCGCCGGATCTCAAGGACGTCAAAGGGCAGGAGACCGCAAAGCGCGCGCTGGAGATCGCAGCCGCCGGCGGCCACAACATGCTGATGATCGGGCCGCCGGGTTCCGGCAAGTCGATGTTGGCCGCGCGCCTTCCCGGCTTGTTGCCGCCGCTTGATGCGCGCGAGGCGCTGGAATTGTCGATGGTGCAATCGCTGGCGGGCGAATTGCGCGACGGCGCGATTTCACGGCGGCGGCCGTTCCGTACGCCACATCACTCCGCCTCGATGGCCGCATTGGTCGGCGGTGGGCTGCGCGTCAAACCCGGCGAGGTCAGCCTGTCGCATCTTGGCGTATTGTTTCTCGACGAATTGCCGGAGTTCCAGCGCGCGGTGCTGGAATCGCTCCGGCAACCGATCGAATCGGGAGAAGCCGTTGTCGCGCGCGCCAATGCGCATGTGCGCTACCCGGCGCGGTTCCAACTCGTGGCGGCGATGAATCCCTGCAAATGCGGCTATTCGAGCGAACCCGCGCGAGCCTGCGGACGCGCACCCAAATGCGCCGCGGATTATCAGGCGCGCATTTCCGGTCCGTTGCTCGACCGTATCGACATTCAGATCGATGTGGCGAGCGTCTCGGCGCAGGATCTGGCGCTGCCGCCGCCTGCGGAAGGCAGCGCCACGGTCGCCGCCCGCGTGGCCAATGCCCGCAACATCCAGCGTGCACGCTATGAAGGACTCAATCTCCGCACCAACGCCGAAGCCGAAGGCGAGTTGCTCGAGCGCGTGGCGACGCCGGAGCCGGCAGGCGCACGCCTTCTGACCGAAGCCGCCGAACGCATGCGCCTGACCGCGCGCGGCTATCACCGCGTGCTGCGCGTCGCACGCACCATCGCCGACCTCGCCGGCGCCGATACGATCGGCCGGGTGCATATCGCAGAAGCGTTGTCCTATCGCAGGATGGCGCATTTGCAGTAATCAAGATCGAACATTAATCGACACTGAACCTAAATCTCCCGCCGGCGGCGGTGGGAGGAGTGTGTCTGAATGCCAACAAAAACGGGCCAATCAAGCCTCTTGAACACGATTTGCGTAGACCCCAGCGCTTACAGTCTCCTTGGCTTCCGGCAGCGTCAGAAAAGCGCTACCGTCCCGTTCGACCCATGATCATATGGGGAATGTCGGTTTATCTGAATTGCCGGAGAATTTCGCCGACCAAATACTGTGGGAGACTTAATGTCGAAGATATTGAGAACCCGATTTCTGCTGCAATTCGCGGTCGCGTGCGGACTGTTGCTGGGCCTGTCCGGCCAGTGTCTGGGAGGGCCCGCGCCGCTGCCGACCCGCGAGGAGTGTGCGGAGCTGATCAAGAACTCTGTCGCACGCGGAGACACGTCCGGAAACACGGTATCACCTGCCATACTCCGGGCCTGCGCCGAAGCGACAACGCCGAAGCTCCCCGCAAGCTCAAACGCAGTTACGACCAGTTCCGTCATTACGACCAGCCCCACCGCTACAGAGCTCGTTGCAACAGGATCGTGGGACGAAATTTCGGCTGCGATCGGTGGTCCGCCGGGAGGGGACCGACAATTGTTCGTCTTCGGACACGGTCTTGGGCTATCGACCAATATTGGCGCTCTATTGTCGCCCACCGCCGTCACCAACCAAGCCGGATTGCCGCCGTCCGGTTCACTGCCATTCGTGACTGCAAATGCCAATGACCAGGTCAGTGCGCAATTGGACGACGACGATTTCGTTCTTGCGTGGAACGGATCGGCGACCGGCGGAGTCAGGTTTCCGATCGGCAGCCCTGCGCCGGCTTGGACACTACAGCACTACGCGACTTGGACGTCGTCGTCCGCCGTCAATTCAAGGGACCCTGTACCTCCCTCCGTTCCGATGTGGGTGCAGACTCAGTTTGCGACGCAACACCTGAACAACACGATATGGTTTCTGGACCCGACGCCGGGATTGCCGGTTCGCAGCGGCTTTCGGCCCGCCCTCGCGCTTTGGCGTTACACCTCGTCGAATGGAATATTCGGGTTTTCGCCCTTGGCCGTGGATTCGGCGACCACTGCGGGAATCGATCCCAATTACAAAGTCGCGCCGAGCTACTGTCCGTGGCTCGAACCGAGCGTCGGCGGCTTCGATCGGCCGGAAATTTCGAGCGATCCGTGGTCGGCGCGACACAACTCCAGTGGATATCCGACCCTATGGTTATCGGTAAGATGCGGCACGATTGCGCCTGCGGATCAACCCAAACTTTGGCGCGATGGCACGTATCAACCCCAAGTCGGCGTTATCGACGATATGTATCAACTGTACACCTCGTCCGACGGGGGATTGAACTGGGCTCCCTCGATACGAGTGGGGGCCGCGGAGCCGATGATGATGGTCCCGACCCCAAGCGGTACGCTGTTCCTCGGAACGCAGGGCGACTTTACCTACATAAACCCCACTCCTGCCGAGCACGGACAAGCGAATGCGGCGCAGTATTTTTCTCCCGTTTGGCCAGGCACAAGCGTGCCTGCAGACCCCATGCTCGCCGGTCTGACGCCGGGTGCACTAGGTCCCAACGGCCAGCACATCTGCCCCGATCTTGGGATTGACATCAATGTTTTCCCCGCACCGATGGGCGCAGCCGGACCAGAAGAAGCACTCATCGCCTTTCCGGCCTCAGAGTTGACTCTTCATGGGAAAGTCGCGCGGCAGGTGCTGGTCGTCAGCCTCGTAGGTCCCGATACGCAGGGCAAACCCGAGATATTCTTTCATAAAGTCATTCGACCGCTGTCGCCGGCAGGTTCCATCGTATTGTTCGACATGATCAGTGAAAAACGCGCCGTCTCCTATCCGGCAAACTTTATCTATTGGCTGGAAACCGACAGACCGCCGGCCTCCGTCACACTGTCGGCCCCCGTCGGACCGCCGACCTCCGTCAGACCGCTGGTGCGCGAATCGATCCAATATACCGTTCGTGGAATGGTGATTCGGGGATCGGACAATTTCCAGGGAACAATGGTCGATCTCTCCGGTCCGGCACGCCACAATACTCCGGCAGGCTATAGCGTTCCGTTCGCGACCTTCTTCGGCGACTACATGCATGGAACGTCGTTCTACGATGCGACAACGAAGACGCTGACGTTCGTGCCGGTTTGGCCGGCGCCGGCAAGCAATGGATCTGGCAATCTCGATCCCTACGCGCGGCTCGTGTCGATTCTCGACAGCGATGCCGTTCCCGACATGAGCAGGTTTAAACCCCAGGAAGTCCCGCGGGTAGAGCAGAGATTCCGCGTCATACCTTTCGAACACCAGGAAGGCGAGGAGCCAAAATAGAGCGCGTTGCGTTCAACGCAATGTTGACCTCTCACTTCGTGGTCAGTTTGTCCGGCACGCGTCGAAGGCGCACATTTGCTTTTCTCCCTGTTTTGAACGCGTCACCGACGAGGTAGCGCGACTGAGTGAAGATCCTGCAGCGGTGCGCTCGAGTGTCCATCCATTTGACGGGCATTCTCCAAACTGGGAAAAGCGCGGCCGCATGCCGAGGGCGGGTATCATGGGAAAAATCATTCGAAGCACATTGCTGGCCGGCGCGGCGGCGACATTGGCTGCAGCTCTTTCTGCCGCTGACCTTCCCCCACCAGGGCCGCAGCCGCCCGCTGACAACCGGAAACTCGCGCATGACATCTTCAAGGAGATCGTCGAGGTCCATTCCGTGCACGCCGTGGGTACGAAAGGCGTCGCCGATATTCTGGTGCGCTATCTGAAGGCCGGGGGATTCACCGACGCCGATATTCACATCCTGCCGGAGGAGAAATATCCCAATCAGGCGAATGTCGTTGTGCGCCTCGCCGGCAAAGGCAAGGGCAAACCGATTCTGTGGAACGGGCACATGGACGTGGTGGAAGCAAAGCCCGAAGACTGGACGCTGCCGCCGTTCCAGTTCATCGAGAAGGATGGGTATTATTACGGCCGCGGCACTTCGGACATGAAAGACGAGGACGCAGCCGTTGCCGCGTCGCTCATCCGTCTGAAGAAGGAGGGCTTCGTTCCCGATCGCGACATCATCGCCGCTTTCACCGCCGACGAGGAAGTGGGCGAGGAGCAGGACGGCATGTGGTATCTCGTGCGGGAGCACAAGCCGCTCGTCGACGCCGAATTTGCAATCAATCCGGACGGCGGTTCGGGAGATATCGACAACGGCAAGCGGATCGATTTCGGAGTCGAGACATCCGAGAAAACTTACGTGACCTTTACGCTGGAGGCGACCAACAAAGGCGGCCACTCGTCGGAACCGCGCCCCGACAACGCAATTTACCAGCTCGCGAACGGACTCGTGCGTCTGTCGCAGTATGAGTTTCCGTTCAAGACCAACGCGACCACGCGCATCTATTTCGCGAAGACCGCCGGGACGCAGACAGGTCAATTGAAGACCGATCTGCAAACATTGTCGCGTCCCACGATCGATCCTGCCGCCGCCAGGCGCGTGGCCGCCGATCCCGCGTTCAACGCAATCCTGCATTCGACTTGTGTCGCCACCATGCTCGCGGCGGGACATCAGGAAAACGCGCTCGCGGGCAGCGCCACGGCGACGGTGCAATGCCGCATCATGCCCGATGAGACGGTGGACGGAACCAAAGCGGCCATCGAAAAAGCCGTCGCCGATCCGGGAATCAAGGTGAGCGTGCTTGGGATTGTGGTCAGTTCGCCCGAATCTCCGCCCAATCCCGCTCTCATGGCGTCGGTGCAGAAGGTCGTGACCTCGATGTGGCCCGGGGCGCCGGTGCTGCCGAACATGGCAGCAGGAGCCAGCGATTCGATCTTCACCCGCAACGCGGGAATCCCGAGCTACGGCATCGGCGGTGGGTGGAACGACATCCACGACATCCGAATGCACGGCCGCGACGAGCGCCATGAAATCGGCGATTTCTATTCGACCGTCGAATTCACCTATCGGCTGATGAAGGAGTTGAGCACGGCGAAATAGGCTGCCGAGCGGCCTACCTCAAATGCAGGCCGCCTAAGCCGCCAAACAACCAAAGCACGACCAGGACGACAAGGACCAGGCCGAGAACTCCCCCCAACCCGCCGCCGCCGTAACGGCTGTAGCCGTAGTATCCGCCGCCACCGAACAGCAGCACGAGCAGAATAATAACCAGAATCAATCCCATGTCGTGACCCTCATTTGACACGAAGGTAACGCGCGAGGACCGAAATCGTCCCGCGCCGAGCCTATCGCGGCGGAATGCGCGGGCCGTTACGCTACTTTGGGTCGCAGGATCGCGGCGATGACGAGACCCGCGACGACATATCCCATGAAGTCGATGAACCCGTAAGCGAGGGTGTAGCTCGCAGGAAACCCGTACCAGACAAGATAGGACACATTGGTGGTCATGGCTGCGGCGAGCCCGATCAGAGCTACAAATCCCGCGCGTGCGAAATAGCCCGCGAGCATGGCCTGCGCGAGGAGAAACGCCGAGATCAACGAGATCGCCGCTTCCTTGGCGAATTCCGCGATCATCATGCTCGCCGACATTCCCGCGCCGGCCGGGTTGTAGATAAGAAGCCCATGCGGTTCGGTCTTGAGCTTTTCTTCCTGCGCCTTCATCGCGTTCGGATCTTTGGGATTCATCCACGGGTAGAAATAGAGCCCTTGCTTGTCGTCGACCGCGCTCCGCATTGTAGACATGAGCTGATCCTCATGATGGATCTGGCTGAAGCCGATCGTGGCCAAGGGTGTCGCGAGGTGTGCGATCGACATCCAGACGAACATCGCGATAGCCCCGACAATTCCTGCAATCAGAATGCGCATGAGATCCCCCCAATAGATCCGCAGTTGAGGATTCACTCTAGCGCAAGCGGACTGCGCGCGCAGCCCTATTCCGCAATAAATTGAGTCCGACGAGGAGCCCCACGCCGGCAAGCGACGCCGGGAGATAATACACGTTCATCGTCAGCCCCGGCCGCGCTTGGCGACCGCCCGGATTTGCCGTAAGCAAATCGCAGAAAAAAGCGGGGGGCAATATGGCCGGAAATGCAAAGGGCACGGGCAAGCAATTTCGCCTGGTCCATCTGCTGCTGATCGTACCGTTCGCAGCGGTGCTGTGGACGCCATTCTACAATTCGAGCGAGCCCGCGCTCGCAGGCGTGCCTTTCTTCTATTGGTACCAGATGCTGTGGATCGTGCTCGGCGCGGCCGTGCTCTATCCGGTTTATCGGGCCGAACTGCGCGCCGAGGAATAACGTCATGGCTCCGCCTCTGGATTGGACGGCGATTGTCGTCTTTACCGCGCTGTTCGCGTTCGTCACCGTCATGGGATTTTTCGCCGCGCGGTGGCGCCGTGGCGATCTTACGCAACTCGCGGAATGGGGACTGGGTGGACGACGCTTCGGTACCGTCGTCACCTGGTTCCTGCTCGGTGGCGATCTCTACACAGCCTACACCTTCATCGCCGTTCCGACCCTCATGTTCGGCTCCGGCGCGATCGGCTTTTATGCCGTGCCCTACACGATCTTCGTCTATCCCATTCTGTTCACCGTTTTTCCCCGGCTGTGGTCGGTTTCGCGCGCCAAAGGCTATGTGACGGCGGCGGATTTCGTGCGGGGCCGATTCGGCAACAGGCCGCTTGCGCTGGCCGTCGCCGTGACCGGGATCGTGGCGACGATGCCCTATATCGCGCTGCAGCTCATGGGGATGGGTGTCGTCATCGGCGGACCTGGTATCCATGGCGAACTGCCGCTCGTCATCGCATTCGTGATTCTCGCCGCTTATACCTATTCGAGCGGCCTGCGCGCGCCCGCAATGATCGCGGTGGTCAAGGACATGCTGATCTATGTGACAATCATCGCGGCTCTGATCGTCATTCCTCATGAACTCGGTGGCTATGCGAAGATATTCGCCAGCGTGCCGCCCGGGAAGCTGCTGCTGGCTCCGTCCACCGCTAATAACCTCGGCCAGCAAAGCGGCTATGCGACGCTTGCTCTCGGCTCGGCGCTCGCATTGTTTCTTTACCCGCACGCCATCACCGGCCTGCTCAGTTCCACGAACCGTCATGTCATCAAACGCAACGCAGTCGTGCTGCCGGCCTATTCGATCGCGTTGGGATTGATCGCGTTGCTCGGATATATGGCGATCGCGTCCGGCGTGAAATCGATGCCGGCCTATGCAGTGGGCTTCAAGACCTTCGGTGCGAACTTCGCGGTGCCCGCGTTGTTCCTGCACATGTTCCCGTCCTGGTTCGTGGGTGTGGCGTTCGCATCCATCGCCATCGGCGCGCTCGTGCCGGCCGCGATCATGTCGATCGCCTGCGCCAATCTGTTCACGCGCAACATCTATCGCGAGTACATCAGAAAAGCCTGCACGCCGGCGCATGAATCGCAGGTGGCCAAGATCACATCGCTGGTCGTGAAGCTTGGCGCGGTCGTTTTCATTCTGGCGCTCCCCAAGACCTACGCCATCAATCTTCAACTGCTGGGCGGAATCTGGATCATTCAGACGCTTCCCGCCGTGCTGATCGGCCTTTACACCCGCGTTCTGAATCCGTGGGCATTGCTGATCGGCTGGGCAAGTGGCATTGCCGCGGGCACCGGCATGGCCATCAGTCTCGGCTTCAAGGGTGCGATCTATCCCCTGCACATATTGGGTTGGACGGTGCCCTGCTATGCCGCGCTGAGCGCACTGGTGTTGAACATTATCGTCAGCGTAGGGCTGAGCGTCTTGCTCAATGCGCTTGCGCAAGAGGCGCGTGAAGACGAAACGGCAGCTGCGGACTATGTTTGAAGTCGAAAGCTCTTAACCGAATCGGCCCGTGATATATTCCTCGGTGCGCTTGTTTTGTGGCGACGTGAACAGCCGCTCGGTGGTGCCAAATTCGATCAACTCGCCCAGAAACATGAACGCCGTGTAGTCGGACACGCGCGACGCCTGCTGCATGTTGTGCGTCACGATTACGATTGTGTATTCGTTTGACAGCTCGTCGATCAGCTCTTCGATTTTCGCCGTCGAAATCGGGTCGAGCGCCGAGCAGGGCTCGTCCAGCAGAATAACTTCGGGTTTCGTCGCCACGGTGCGCGCAATGCAAAGACGCTGCTGCTGCCCGCCCGACAGGCTGAGACCGGATTCCTTCAACTTGCCTTTGACCTCGTTCCACAACGCAGCCCGCGTGAGCGCTTCTTCGACGCGATCGTCCAACACGGATTTTCTCGTCCGCTCATAGAGCTTTATGCCGTAGGCAATGTTGTCATAGATCGTCATGGGAAACGGCGTGGGCTTCTGAAACACCATGCCGATCTTGGCGCGCAACAGATTGATATCCTGCTTGCCGTCAAGAATGTTTTCGCCGTCGAACAGGACTTTTCCCTCGGCCCGCTGTTTGGGATAAAGCTCGTAGATGCGGTTCAGCACGCGCAACAGCGTGGACTTGCCGCAGCCGGACGGGCCGATAAAGGCGGTCACTTTTTGATCGTACAACGGCAGCGACACGTTCTTCAGTGCCTTGGTCGCGCCGTAGTAGAACGACAAATTCTGGATATCGATCCGGACTTTTTGGTTCTGATCGACAGGAGCCATCGAATTCATTGTCAGTACCGCCTCGATTCGAAAAACCGCGCAACCACGCTGAGGGTCAAAACCGCCAATGTAATCAGCAGTGCGCCCTCCCAGGCCAACTGATGCCAATCGTCATAGGCTGAGTCGGCGTAGAAATAGATGACCGCGGGGAGGCTGGCCATTGGCTGTCTCAGCGCTTCGATTCCGTTAACCCAACCGCTGTTGTTGAGCGCAGTGAACAGAAGGGGCGCGGTTTCGCCCGAGATGCGCGCGATGGCCAGCAGCACGCCGGTGACGATGCCTGCCCGCGCGGCGCGCCACGTCACGGTTCGGATAATGAAGTTGCGCGGTGTGCCGAGCGCGGCAGCAGCTTCACGCAGGGTGTTGGGGACGAGCAGCAGCATGTTTTCGGTAATGCGGACGACAACCGGAACGACAATAACCGCAAGGGCGACGGCGCCTGCGATTCCTGAATAGGGCCGGCCCCGCACCAGAATCTCATAGATGAAGAGACCAATTAGGATCGACGGCGCGCTCAAAAGAATATCGTTCACAAAGCGCACGATGAACGCGTGAGCCTTATCGCGGCCGTATTCGGCAAGGTAGGTGCCGGCCAGAATTCCGATAGGCGTACCGACGACGACCGCAATCGACGTCATGATCAGGCTGCCGCCGATAGCATTTGCGAGGCCGCCATTTGAGCCCGGAGATTTGGTGATTTCGGTGAATACCGTCGTCGAAAATCCCACAGCCCCCTTCATGACGAGAGTGGTCAAGATGAGTCCAAGCCAGCCCATTCCGACAGCCGCCGCGGAAAGAGAAAGGAATAGGAAGATACCGTTCGTCAGACGCCTGCGCGCATAAAGTGCCCGGTTCATCTCGAGCCTCCGCCTGCACGAACATTGAGCCGGTAGAGCATGATCTGGGCGACTGCGAGGACGATAAACGTGATTCCAAACAGCACGAGGCCCAATTCGATCAACGCCGGAATGTAAAGATCGCCGAGCGCCTCGGTGAATTCATTGGCGATTGACGCAGATATGGTGGTACCAGGCGACAACAACGACCCGTTGATGTGATGCGAATTGCCGATGACGAAGGTCACTGCCATGGTTTCTCCGAGCGCGCGTCCCAGAGCGAGCATCGCGCCGCCGACAACTCCCGCCCGCGAATAAGGAAGGACAACGTTCCACATGACTTCCCAGGTCGTGCAGCCGATCGCGTAGGCTGCTTCCTTAAGCGTAGGGGGCACCGTCTCGAACACATCGCGTGTCACCGCCGAGATAAATGGCAGGATCATGATGGAAAGGATCAGGGCTGCGGTGAAGATGCCGACGCCGAAAGGCGGGCCGGCAAAGAGGGCCGATAGAATTGGCAGGTTCCCAAATACAGCGATCAGCCAGGGTTCAATTGTTTGTTGGAAGAACGGCGCGAAAATAAATAGGCCCCAGATGCCGTATACGATGCTGGGAATGCCGGCGAGAAGCTCGATCGCTATGCCGATCGGCCGCTTGAGTGAACGGGGACACAGTTCGGTCAGAAAAATCGCGATACCAATACCGATCGGCAATGCGATCAACATGGCCACTGCAGAAGTTACCAGCGTGCCATAAATTGCGGGAAACGCGCCGAAATGTTCGGTAACCGGGTTCCATGCGGTCGACGTCAAAAAGCCGAATCCGAAGGCCTTGATCGCCGGCCACGCGCCATAGGCGAGGGTTGCGATCAGGCCGACAAAGATAATGACGACAAGCAGCGCGGCGGCACCCGTGAGAGCACGGAACCGCGAATCGCTTCGGCCGAAGCGCCGTAGAGCTGCGCCTCTCGACGTCGATGCGAGATTTTCCGTCAAGGTTGCGTCGACCATAAAAATCCGCCGCGTCAGACTCTAAACGATTTGGGGGGCTGATGGCGCATCAACCCCCCAATAATGTTGCAGGCATATCTCGCGCTCAACCCTGCCTCACGGCAACGAGGCCGGGACGATATTGGCTTGCCAGCTTTTGTAAATCTCATCCTTGGTGCTTTGGGGAAGCGGCACGTAGTCGTTGGCCTCGGCCAGCGCATCGCCGTTCTCGTATGCCCATTTGAAGAATTTCAGGGCTTCCTTCTGGGCATTCGGATCGCTCGGGTTCTTATAGACGAGAATGAAGGTTGCGCCCGCAATCGGCCACGCATCATGGCCGGGCTGATCGGTGAGCACGACGAAGAAACCCGGCGCGTGCGCCCAGTCCGTTCGCGCCGACGCGGCCTTGAAGGCCTCCGCTGTCGGCTCCACGGCAACGCCGTCATGATTGATCATGCGGACATAGGCAATGTGGTTTGCTTTTGCGTATGCATATTCGACATAACCGAGCGAGCCGGTCGCCTGCTTGACGCTCTCCGCGACGCCTTCATTTCCCTTCGCGCCAATCCCCGTCGGCCAGTCGACTGCGGTGTCCTCGCCAACTTGCGAGGCCCATTGCGGACTTTTCTTGCTTAGATAGGCCGTAAAGATAAAGTTCGTGCCCGAACCGTCCGAACGATGCACGCCCACAATCGCAAGATGGGGAAGATTGACGCCGGGATTGAGTCTTTTGACAGCAGCATCATCCCAATATTTGACATTCCCGAGGCAGATGTCCGCCAATGTCTTGCCGTCGAGAACCAGTTCTCCGGCTTTCACTCCTGGAATATTCACGACCGGCACGACGCCGCCGATCACTGTCGGAAATTGGGTCAGACCAGCCGCTTGCAGGTCGGCCGGCAGGAGCGGCTTGTCAGTCGCGCCGAATGTGACCGTCTTCGCCTTGATCTGAGCGATGCCGCCGCCGGATCCGATCGGCTGGTAGTTCAGGCCCACACCTGTCTTCGCTTTATAGGCTTCGGCCCATTTGGAATAGATCGGGTAAGGAAACGTGGCGCCGGCGCCGGTCAGATCGACGGCCAAAGCGCTAGTTGCAGCACAAGCCACGGCAATGCCGGCGGCCAAGCCAAGCAACCGATTCGTCAAGGACTTCATGGAGAACCTCTCGAGAGTGGGCGATGTCATCGGCCGAAGGCGCCTGGAGAAGCGGTGGGACCGCGCGTAAATCCCCCGGGCGTCGGTCGGGGCGATAACGCCCGCCTACGGTGCAACGTCCATCACAGTTCTATGAAGCTTTGATGACAACCGGGCGGCTCTGACCGTAGGGTTGGGCAGCGTCGTATGACCTACTTCTAAGCCATTGATAAACAACAAAAATGGCCGCAGACCCGAGGTCCGCGGCCAAATGGCTCGGCAAAATGTTAACGGCCGGCCGTCAGGGTAACCTGAAAGGTCTGATTCTGGTCAGTGGTGACAGTCCAGCTGTCCCCGACATTATGGGACACCAAAGGCGAGCACGATGGCTTTGGGGCATTTGGGGTGTTCGGAGGCAAGTTGGTCGTTAAGCAGATGGTTTTGCCGTCGTCCCTGAGCGACCAGCCGCCCGTATACCGAACGGGCTTCCCGCTCGGGTCCGTCGTGGAGCCCGAATAGGTCATGTCGGCATTGAAAAGCAGAATCGCCGTCTGTCCGCTGGCGGTATCTTTTGTCGTGATGGTGTTGGCATAGGTATTGGCCATCGGGTCGTCGGCCAGGGCCGCGCCTGCGAAAAATACCATGGCGCCGGCAAGCGCCAATGTTTTGAACTTCATGAATTCCTCCCTCGAAGTCGAACTGTTTTGATAACTGCCCGGGACCCGGGCAATCCCGACATTAACCGTTTCTGCGGCCGAAAACACCACCCGCTAAACGTTTCGCAAACCCCTGGACGGTTAAGTTGCCACCATCAGGGGAGACAGGATGCCGCTCGCGCGCGTCGGAACGGCCATTTTCGGATTGGGAGCCCTCACCATCGGGGCTGCGGCCCTGACGGACGGCGTTTTGCACGGCCATTTGATGGTCCTTTCGCCATTGGTGCTGGGTGCGCTCGCCTTGTTGGGCGTGGCGGTTTTGCTCGCCGGTCTCGTGGAGGCGCGAGGCCGGGCACACGCTCTACAAAACAGCACGACCGAATTGCGCTCGTTAACCGAAAAGCTCGAAGCCTCGCTCGCGACCGTGTCGGCGATCAACGCGCGGCTTCACGAAAGCGAGGTACGCTATAAGGGTCTCGTCGATGCGCAAGGCGATGCAATCTTCCGCCGCTCGCCCGATAGCCGACTCAGCTATGCCAACGATGCGTTCTTCAAATTGTTCGGTCTTCAGCCCCAGAGCGCCATCGGCCATCCATTTGCACCCGAACTCCATCCCGACAGCCGCGCACCCTTATTCGGCTCCTTTGCGGGATTGGAGACCGGCCGCGCGCGCGTGCGCTACGACCAGCACGTGCGCACGGCCTATGGCTGGCGCTGGATTGCCTGGGAAGATTATGCGGTGCGGGACGCTTCCGGCCGGCTGATCGAGATTCAAAGCGTGGGGCGCGACGTCACCGAGCGCAAGGCGCTGGAAGACGCGTTGACCGAAGCGCGCGACAAGGCCGAGGCCGCCAGCCGTGCGAAATCAGGCTTCCTTGCCACAATGAGTCATGAAATTCGCACCCCCATGAACGGCGTGCTGGGCATGGCGCGGCTCTTGATGGAGACGAAGCTTCATCCGGAACAACGCACCTACGCCGAAGCGATCCAGCAATCCGGCGTAGCGCTTCTTTCGCTGATCGAAGACATTCTCGATTTTTCCAAGATCGAGTCCGGTACCGTCACGCTCGAGGAAGACGAAATCGAACCGCGCCAGATTGTCGAAGGCGTGGTCGAATTGCTGGCGCCCAGAGCGCACGCCAAAGGCATCGAGCTTGTGTCCGTCATTACGGCCGACGCACCGGAACTGATCCGGATCGATGGCGTGAGGCTGCGCCAGGTTCTCACAAATCTCGTCGGCAACGCGATCAAGTTCACCGAAAAGGGGGGCGTTCGCGTCGACATGCGTCCCGTCGAGGGTCGCGAGCGGCGTTTTCTGCGTTTCGAGGTGCGCGATACCGGCGTCGGCGTCCCGGCGGAAAAGCGTCTCGAAATTTTCGACGAATTCGTCCAGGCCGATTCCAGCCATGCGCGTCGTTTCGGCGGTTCGGGACTTGGGCTCGCCATTTCCAAGCGGCTTGTCGCGGCGATGGGCGGCGAGATCGGAATCGATCCGGCACCGGGCGGTGGGAGCCTGTTTTGGTTCACGACACCTGCGATCATGATTCGCGACTCAAATTCCATCGAGAGCGAAAGGCTGGCCGGCTATCGGATCGCCTTCGTGACGCGCAACGCCGTGCTCCGCGAAGGCGTCACCGCACAGATTCGCGCGGCAGGCGGAGAAGTGACTGCCTTGCGCCTTTCGGGGTCGGAAGCCGGCTCGTCGCCACCCAATGTCGATGCTATCCTGATCGACGCCGGGACTTCAGGGCAGCCCGAACTTCCGGCATGGCCGGATTCCGGCATCCGCTCGATCGTGCTGCTCACGCCCGACGCGCGCGGCAAACTGGCCGACCTGAAGACGATGGGATTTGCCGCTTATCTTGTGAAACCGATTCGCCAGATTTCTCTCGCCGACCGTATCCGTGCCAGACAAACCGGCGCATCCGACGGCTTCGACCTACCCGCACATGGCGAACTCGCACAATCGCCGATCCCTGCCGCCGACCCCCGGCCCCGGCGCGAAACGCGTTCGCTCAAAATCCTGTTGGCCGAAGACAACCCGATCAACGCGCTGCTGACGCGCGAATTGCTGCGCCGACGGGGTCATGACGTGAAGGAAGTGGCGTCGGGCGAAGGCGCGATTGCCGCCATGGCGGAGGAGCGCTTCGATCTTGTGCTCACCGATATCCATATGCCCGGCCTTGACGGCATCGAAGCCGCGCGCCGAATTCGTGCCGATGAAGCCGCAACGGGGCGCGCCCGCACACCCATCGTCGCTCTGACCGCCGACGTATTGGAAACCGGCAAACGTGCTTGCCAGGAGGCCGGTATGGATGGTTTCCTCAGCAAGCCAGTCGATCCCGCCGAGCTTGACGCCATGTTGGCAGAATTATTTCCTTTGAACTTCGATGCGAGAGCGCGCGAAGCCGCAGCATGAACACATCGCCGCGAGCTTCACTGCGCGCTTATTTCCGTCCGCGGGTTTTGGTGATGCTGGTGCTCGGATTTTCTTCCGGGCTGCCTTTTCTGCTGGTCGGCAACACTTTCGGCTATTGGCTGCGCGACGAAGGGACCACGTTGACGGCCATCGGTTTCCTGTCCTGGGTCGGCATTGCCTATTCGTTGAAGTTTCTCTGGGCGCCGCTGATCGATCGCGTCAACGCGCCGCTATTGGGTCGGCTTGGCCGCCGGCGCGGTTGGATGGCGCTGGCGCAGATCGCAGTCGCCGCAGCCCTGATTGCGATGGCGCTGGTGGGAACCAAAGCGGGACTTGGGCTGCTTGGCGCATTCACGTTGATTGTCGCGTTCGCATCATCGACGCAGGATATCGTTATCGACGCCTGGAGAATCGAATCCGCCGAGAGCGGCGCAGAATTGGGCTTGCTGACGTCGGCTTATCAATTCGGCTATCGCATTGCCCTGATCGCAACGGACGCGATGATCCTGATTGCAGCCAATCACCTGGGCTGGCCGGTTTCATACGCACTTTACGGCGTGCTGATGAGTATCGGTCTTGTCGCGACACTGGTGGCGGCCGAGCCATTGCGCGCCGACGCCGTGATTTCAGAGAAATTGGCAAAAGCTCCATTGCGGTCAATGAACGGACTGTTCGACGCAATCATTGGACCCTTCCTCGTCTTTTTCCGCACCTATGGCTGGCTCGCGCTGCTGATGTTGGCCGCAATCAGTCTTTATCGATTGCCGGACTTCGTCATGGGGCCGATGGCCAATCCCTTCTATCACGACATCGGTCTGTCAAAAGACTGGGTGGGAACGATTCGCGCGTCGATCGGCCTTATCGCGTCATTTGCAGGAATTGCTGCGGGCGGGTTTTGGGCTCTGCGCTTCGGCTATATGAGCGCTCTGATTGTGGGCGGCATTCTCCAGGCGCTTGCAGTTGCCGGCTTCGCAAGTCTCGCGCTATTTTCGTCGCACATAAATCTTTCACCGCCATTCGCGATGACGTCGGGAGAATTGCTGCATGTCATTTTTGTGAATCCACAATTGAGACTCTTTGCTGCCGTCATGGTGGGCGACAATTTCGGCATCAGCTTTGCGGGCGTGGCATTGGTCTCCTACATGTCCAGTCTCACGAGCCTGGGTTACACCGCGACCCAATACGCGCTGCTGAGTTCGACCTATACCTCGGCTGGAAAGATCATGAAGGGCTTCTCAGGCGTCATCGTGGAAAGCCTTAGCGCGGGCCATGGCCTGATGGGCGCCTATGCGATTTTTTTCGTGGGCGCGGGACTCATTGGCCTGCCTTCGGTGCTGTTATTTGTTCTTCTCGCGCTGCAACATCGTGCATCGCGGCGCGCGAATCTGCCGTTACCTTCGTAATTGACGCCAATTCCGCGTTATCCACCTTTATTCTCGTGATTTGCTGCCAATGGCCGATTCGGGTAGACTTCACGTTTCAAATCGCGTGTGAGGGTCGGAAGACCCGGCGGCCCGGGCTTTCTGCTCATGCCCGCGGCAAGGGATTGATCGTCTTGGTCAACATTCACGAACCCGGTCCACTGGAAGGGCGTCTCGACCAATGGCCGGTTCTCGCGGCTTCGGGTGCGCTTGAGGTGCGCCTGGCGGAGACCGAAGCGGAAATCGAGGCGGCGCAAAGACTGCGTTATCACATCTTCTACGAAGAGATGTCCGCGATCCCGTCGCCGGCCATGCGCGAGATACAGCGCGACTTCGATATATTCGACACCTATTGCGATCACATGCTGGTGGTCGATCGCGCACGCATCGACGATGACGGTCAGGCGGCCGTTGTCGGGACCTATCGAATGGTGCGCGACATCGATGCGGCGCGTGCCGGCGGCTTCTACACCGCGGGCGAGTTCGACATCGGTACGATGCTGGCCCGCATGGCACCCGGCACACGCTTGCTCGAACTCGGCCGTTCCTGCGTGCTCAAGAGCTATCGGGCAAAACCCATTACCGTGCAGCTGCTGTGGCGCGGCGTGATGGCCTTTGTGGGCCGCTACTCGATTGACGTGCTTTTCGGCTGCGCATCGTTGCAGGGTATCGATCCGGACGCGCTGGCACTGCCGCTCTCCTATCTGCATCACTTCCACAGCATGGAAGGCCCGCGCATTCGGGCCCGTCCCGAACTGTACGTGGAGATGAACCGCATCGCCAAAGAAGACATCGATCCCAAGGAGGCGTTGCGCGCGCTGCCGCCGCTTATAAGAGGATATATGCGCGCAGGATGTACGATCGGGGAGGGAGCCGTGATCGACCGCCAATTCGGTACGACCGATGTGCTCATCTATTTGCCTCTCGCGAAAATGGATGCGCGCTATCTGAGCCGCTTCGGGCTGAGCTGATTCCCCGAAGCCGGAAAGGGGTCGTAAAAACAAAAAACGGCAGCCCCCTGTCAGGATTTGCGGCGCTTTTCGATCGCGTCCCAAATCAGCTTCGAAGCATCGGGCCCCCCGAAGCGTTTCACCTCGTGGATGCCCGTGGGCGAGGTGACATTGATCTCCGTCAAATAGTCTCCGATCACGTCGATTCCCGTAAAGATGAGGCCGCGCGCTTTCAGCTCCGGCGCGAGAGCCGCGCAAATCGCTTTTTCTCGCGCCGTCAGCGACGTCGCTTCCGGTCGGCCGCCCACATGCATATTCGACCGCGCTTCGCCGGCGGCGGGGACGCGGTTGATCGCGCCGGCGAATTCGCCGTCGACCAGCAAAATACGTTTGTCGCCCTTTCGCACATCCGGAACATAGCGTTGCACGATCAGCGGTTCGCGATAGAACTGGGTGAACATTTCGAGCAATGCGCCCATATTCTCGTCGTCTTCCTTGACGCGGAACACGCCCGCCCCGCCATTTCCGTAAAGCGGCTTCAGGATGATGTCGCGATGCTGGGCACGAAAGCTGCGAATTTCCTCGCGATCCGTCGTGATCAGGGTCGGCGGCATCAAATCCTTGAACAAGGTGACGAAAAGTTTCTCCGGCGCATTGCGGACGTGAAACGGATCGTTGACCACCAATGTCTTCGGTTGGAGGCGCTCGAGAATGTGGGTGGCCGTGATGTAGGCCATGTCGAACGGCGGGTCCTGCCGCATCAGAACGACGTCCACACCCGACAGGTCGTGCAGCGACGATTGTCCCAGCGTGAAATGATCGCCCTTGACGTTGCGCACCGAAAGAAGCCGCGCGCGCGCCGTCACAAGACCGTCGCGGAACGTCAAATCGCGCGGACCATAGTAGAGGAGCGAATGGCCGCGCGACTGGGCTTCGAGCGCCAGCGCGAAAGTCGAATCGCCCCCGATATCGATCCGCTCGATCGGGTCCATCTGGATCGCGACAGTGAGCGCCATGCGCAATGCTCCTAATTCAGACGGCGTTTCATGCTCTGCAGGCCGAATGCTGCCTCGTTGTGAAGGGCCGCGCCAGCCGGCGCAAGTGCGAGGCAGGCTTCGTAAGCCTTTTGCGCCGCCCCGAGCGCGCCGGCAGCTTCGTTGAAGCGGGCCAGTTCGAGCCACAAATCCGCACGGCGCGGTGCAATGAGCACCATGCGCTTTGCTATCTCGAGCGCGCGAACGCGCTCGCCCGTCTGGAGCGCCCGCAGCTTCAGATTGTTCTTGAGCCTCAGCAGGACCTCGATGTCGCCGACCTGTTCTGCGAGCCGTGGATCTTCCGGAGCCGGCGAACCCATAGCGGGAGGCGCACCCAGCGATTCCCGATCGATCGCGGCACCGCCATTGAACGGATCGATCAGCGCCTGAGTCCCGCGCAACGCGATCTTCAGAAGAAAATGCCCGGGGGTATTGAGACCGGAGCTTTCAAATCCGGCCGCGCGCGCGGCATGCAGATATAGAATTCCGAGCGCCACGGGCAGCCCGCGCCTGCGGTCGATCACGGCAATCAGATCCGCATTCTGCGGATCGTCATAGGCAAGCCTGTCGCCGTCATAGCCATAGCGGCCGACAAGAAGCGCCGCGAGCGAACGCGCGCCGTCTTCTGCGTTGGTTGCAAGACGCGCATCGCTGCGCGCATGTTCGGCGATATCGGCGAGATGCGCGAAGTATGGATCGAGATCGCGACCCGCATGATCGAGAGCCGACAGCATCAGCGCGGCGCGAGCAATATCGTGCGGACCTTCTCCCGCCTGGCCGAGCAGCCTGAGATATTCCGCCGGATCGTCGTTCTTCTTTTTCATGACGCGGAAGATTGCCTCAGACGACGGATCTGTTGAACTATAAATCGGCAATTGGGTCCCTCAGGGCCGCCAGGCGTCCGGGACATGCACCGGCCAGCCGCGCCGCGCGACGGTGATCGTGTCGAACCGCACACCCCTGGGCTTTAGCCCCGGCCGCTGCGCCAGATAAAGTTCCGCCGCGCGCTGGATGCGCGCCTGCTGCCGCGGACCCAGGGCTCGGGCCGCCGCATCGCGCTCCTCGCGCGCTTTGACCTCGATGAAGCAGATCACGCCCGAAGCCGAGCGCGCGACAAGATCGATCTCGCCTGCATGGGTCCGCACGCGCCGCCCAAGGATGCGATAGAATTTGCACATCAGCAAAAGGGCTGCGAGCGTTTCGCTGCGTCGTCCGCGTCGTTCGGCCGAACGGCGCGATGCCAGAAATCGATCAGTCTTGCTCATCGCGTTTGGTCTTGATCGCGAGCGCCCGCGAATAGAGTGCACGCCGGGGCAGATCGAGCGCGTGCGCCACAAGGTCTGCGGCGGCACGCACGGGCATGAATTCGAGAGCGCTTTCGAGAAGCGTGTCGGCCTTTACAAAATCCGGTTCTGCGGCAGCTGCAGGCCCGACCACAATAGTCACCTCGCCTCGCGGTGCGGGCTCCTGCGAATAAGCCAAGCCAAGGGACGCCAGATCGCCGTGGCGGCGTTCTTCGTGAAGCTTCGTCAGTTCTCGGGTTACCACCGCCGGCCGGGAACCGAGGATCGAACCCATGTCCGCGAGACTCTCGGCCAGACGTTGCGGCGATTCGAAGAAGACGAGCGTCGCCGGGACGCTTTTCAGCTCTGCCAGAGCCGAGCGTCGCTCGCCGCTCTTCGATGGGAGGAAGCCCGCAAACAGAAACCGGTCCGTCGGCAAGCCCGCCACGACAAGGGCAGCGAGCGCGGCGGACGCACCTGGTATCGCGTGCACCTGCAACCCTTCCGCGATCACGTCGCGTACCAGCTTGAACCCGGGATCGGACACGAGGGGCGTTCCGGCGTCACTGACGAGCGCTATCCGCTCGCCCGCGCGCAGACGGGCCAGAAGCCGGGGGCGCACCTGAGCGGCATTGTGATCGTTGTACGGGAAGAGCGGGCGGGAAATCCCGTAGATCGCAAGCAGCTTCGAGGTCACCCTTGTGTCTTCCGCGGCAATCGCGTCGCAGGCTTTGAGGACGTCCAGCGCCCGCAAGGTGACGTCGCGGGCATTGCCGATGGGCGTCGCCATGACGTAAAGACCTGGCGCTAAGAGATTTTGAGCCGGATTTTGCGATTCGCGCGGCTTGTGAATACCCTCGGGCCTGCTCACGGCCGATTGCCGATCCTGGTGCACGAATGCGTCCGATGAACCCCTCTGTTTCGACATCCGCCTCTGTCCGGCCCTCACGCAAGGTTGTGGTACGACTTTGCGCCATCGCAGCGTCGCTTGCGATAGCCGCGTTGTCAGGCTGCGTAACACAGCCGGCCACTGTAAAGGCCCCTCCCCTGCCGCCTGTGGCGCCCATTCCGACGGCCCCCGCGACCATACCGACGCACCCTTTGACCGGCGATCAGCCAAATTTCCTGAAGCTCGGCAATATGCAGAACGGGCAGACGCCGGTCCGTGTCGGCGTATTGCTTCCCTTCTCGAACGGTTCGGCAGGAACGCGCGCGCTTTCGGCCAGCATGATGAAGGCCGCCGAGCTGGCGCTGTTCGTCGCCGGCAACGCGAACATCGTCCTGATTTCCGCAGACGAAGGCTCGACGCCGGAATCCGCCGCCGCCGGTGCACGCTCGCTGCTCGCGCAAGGCGCCGAAGTCATTATCGGGCCCCTGTTCTCCCAGTCGGTGACTGCTATTGCCCCTATTACGCGCGACCGTGCCGTGCCGGTGATCTCGTTCTCGACCGACCGCTCCGTTGCAGGCGACGGCGTCTATCTTCTGAGCTTTCAGCCGGAGATCGCTGTCCAGCGGGTCGTTTCCTATGCGGCCGCTCATGGCCACTCCGCCTTCGCGGCGCTTGTGCCCGACTCGGCCTATGGCCACGTCGTGGGACAATCCTTCGCCGACGAAGTCAGGGCCGTCGGCGCGAAGGTTACGGACATCGAGAAGTTCACGCCCACTAGTGATTCCATTGCCGATCCCGTGCATGGTGTGGCGCAGACAAATCCGGATGCGATTTTGATTGCGCAAGGAGGGCCACTCCTGAAGGAAATTGCGCCGGCCCTGGCAGGCGCGGGCGCGCCGAACAGCCGAGTGAAATATCTTGGGACTGGGCTTTGGGACGACCCTTCCATTGCCAAGGAGCCGATGCTGGCCGGCGGCTGGTTCGCCGCACCCGCCCCCGAGATCGAAAAATCGTTCGATGAAAAATATCGCGCCTCGTTCGGCCAGAGCCCGCCGCAATTGGCGACACTGTCCTATGACGCAGTGTCGCTGATTGCGCTTCTCGCGGCGGGTCCTCCCTACAAGCGTTTTACTGCGGGAGCGCTTGCCGATCCCAACGGCTTCTCCGGAGTCGATGGAATTTTTCGCTTCAATCCCGATGGAACCTCCGATCGCGGCCTGGCAATCCTGAGTGTGGAGCAGGACGGCAGCTTTCACGTCATCGATCCCGCGCCGACGACGTTCGAGCCGAAGGGTTCATAGGCGCGCGATACAAATTCTGAACCGCAAGCCATCGCTGGGACGACTCTAATCCGCCAGCGCGGCGATCAAACTGTTCAGCACAAGCCGGCCGCGCGGCGTGGCGCTTAATTTTTCTCCAGCGAATCGCACAAGGCCTTCTTGTTCCAAGATCGCGATGCGCGTGCGATCGAGCGGCGCCTTCCAGCGCGATTCATAGCGCGCGAGATCGATGCCTTCTGCGAGCCGAAGATTCATCAACAAATGTTCCTGTGCGGCGTCAGGCCCCGCGATCTCCTGCATTTCGACGAGACCGTTTCCTTCGCGCGAAACCATGTCACGCCAACGCTCGGGCAGTCGCTCGCAGGACGTGGCGAAGCGCTTCCCCGCAAG
>JBEKDC010000002.1:0-41061 GCA_050014535.1 Rhizomicrobium sp. | reverse complement strand
CGGGAAGGCTGATGCCTTCCACCGTCTGTACTTGCGCTGCGCTGACGCCGGAGACGTCAATGGTGTAGGACCCCGTCAGCTTGGCGAGGCCGGCGTCGTCGCCCAATGCCACGAACTGAGATTCCGTGAGCGAGATCGCGCCGCTCGAGACTGCAATGGACGTTACTTTGCTGTCGCTACCGAGGGCGACCAATGCCGCACTGGTGAGATCGCCGCCCGTGTCGCTCACTGCGATCGACAAGGTCGGTGTGCCGGGAAGGCTGATGCCTTCCACCGTCTGTACTTGCGCTGCGCTGACGCCGGAGACGTCAATGGTGTAGGACCCCGTCAGCTTGGCGAGGCCGGCGTCGTCGCCCAATGCCACGAACTGGGATTCCGTGAGCGAGATTGCGCCGCTCGAGACTGCAATCGACGTTACGTTGCTGTCGCCGCCGAGGGCGACCAAGGCCGCACTGGTGAGATCGCCGCCCGTGTCGCTGACTGCAATCGACAAGGTCGGCGTGCCGGGAAGGCTGATGCCTTCCACGGTCGCGACCTGCAGGTAGGAGACTCCCGTCACATCGACCGTGTACGAGCCCGTCAACTTGGCAAGGCCCAAATCGTCGCCCGAAGCCACGAACTGCGCTTCCGTCAGCGAGATCGCGCCGCTCGTGACGGCAATGGACGTTACGTTGCTGTCGCCGCCGAGGGCCACCAATGCCGCACTGGTGAGGTCGCCGCCAGTGTCGCTCACTGCAATCGACAGTGTCGGTGTGCCGGGAAGGCTGATGCCTTCCACCGTCGCCACTTGCGCATAGCTGACACCTGTCACGTCGACCGTGTAGGTGCCCGTCAACTTGCCGAGGCCGGCCGTGTCTCCCACGAACTGAGATTCCGTGAGCGAGATCGCGCCGCTCGAGACCGCAATGGACGTGACATTGCCATCGCCGCCGAGGGCCACCAATGCCGCACTGGTGAGATCGCCACCGGTGTCGCTGACTGCGATCGACAAGGTCGGTGTGCCGGGAAGGCTGATGGCTTCCACGGTCGCGACTTGCGCATAGCTGACGCCCGTCACGTCGACGGTGTAAGTCCCCGTCAATTTGGCAAGGCCGGCCGTGTCGCCCGTGAATTGAGATTCCGTCAGCGACAGAACGCCGCTCGAGACTGCAATGGACGTTACTTTGGTGTCGCTGCCGAGGCTCGACAAGTCGCCGGAGATCGCCGAACCGGTATCGCTCACCGCGATCGACACGGTTGGCGTTCCACCAAGGCCCGACACCGCTTCCACCGCGGGGAGATTCGCCACCGAGACGCCGGTCACGTCGACGGTGTAGGTCCCGATCATCTTGGCGAGGCCCGCATCGTAATTCGCGTTGGTGTAATGCGATTCCGAAAGCGTCAGAGCAGTGGCGTTGTTGATGGAGATCGTCGCGACATAGCTGTTGGTGCCGAGGGAACCCAGATAGTTCGAAATGGCCGCAGCCGCATCGCTGACGGCAATTGAAAGCGTGGCGTCGCCCGCGTTGGACAAGCCTGTGAAGTCGGTCGCCACATTCGCCGCCTGCGACGCGCCGACGCCCGTCACATCAATGGCGAAGGAGCCGTTGGTGATCTCGCCGAGCGCCGTCAAGCCGTTGAAAAATTGCGTCTGGGTGATCGTGAGAACGGGTGTTGCGTCCGTCAGCGTGATCGTCTCGACGTGAGAATCGCCGCTGAGGCCGACGAGACCGGCCGCGACACTTGAAGCAGAGTCCGTGACGGCGAGCGTATAGGGATTGGTGTCGTTATTCACGAGCTCCGCAAGCGCGCTGGCGTCGCTCGTAATCTGCGCGACGTTTACTGCGATCGCGCCGCTGTCCGTGACGTTGATCGCGGAAATGTTGCCGTTTGCGGCCAGAGTTTCCAGCATGCCGAGCGCGCCGGAAATATCATGGGCCGTGTCGCTCACATCAAGCGTGTAGGTTCCCGTCAGAGCCGCGAAAACGCCCGCATCGGTGGTGAACTGAGAGATCGTGACATTGATCGCTTCGCTACCGCTTACCGAGATTGACGTGATCGCCGGGCTTGCGGCCTGAATGGCGGCCTCGAGGGTCGCCAGATTGCCGGAGATATTGTCGCCCGTATCCAGAACCGCAACCGTGATGGGGTCGGAGTTCGAATAGGTCATGATGGAAAGGGCGTCGGAATCGGCCGCCAATTGCTCGATCGAGACCGTGACCGGCGAATTCGTCGTGACTGTGATCGACGAGATACTGCCGCTGAGGGACTCAAGTGCATCGAGATTGCCGGAAATGGCCGTAGCCGTGTCCGATACATTGAAGCTCGCCGGACCGCTGGAGAAGACGACCTTGGAAAGAATCGAAAGGTCGGCAGCGACCGTAGTGGCCGACAATGTCTCGAACGTATTGTTGCTGACGGTCACAGTGTCGATATAGGAGGCGACCGAGTTGAGAGCGGTCAGATCGGCCTCGATATGCGCGGCCGTATCCTTGACCAGAACGATGTCGTTGGTGTTGCTGTCGGCTTGCACCAGTTCGCCGACGGTCGCAGTTTGACTTGCCTGCGTCGCGGTCAGGTTGACCTGCGTGTTGTCCGAAATGACGACGGACGACACTTGGCTGTCGGCGGCAATGTTGGCCCAGCCGCTGTGGATATGCGCGCCGGTGTCGTCGACGGTCACCGAAGCCTGCGCACCGAGTGTCGTTTTCAGAAAACTCAGCGCCGTTGCATCGCTCGCGAGCTGCGCGACCGAGACGTCCACTGTGCCGCTGCTGACGACGATCTTGGTGACATGCGTATCCGAGTTGAGCGTGTCGAGCGCGGTGCCCGAAATGTTCGAACCGATATCGGTGACAGTGAGGGTGTACGCGGTACTATTGGCGTTGTGGAGAAGGGCGAGTGCGTTCGCATCGCTGGTAATCTGAGCGACATCGACGCCTATCGGCTGATTGTCGCTGACGATGATCTCGCCAATGGTTGTATAAGCGGCCTGCAACGCGTCCAACACGCCGGCGGCGGAAATGTTGAATGCGGTGTCCTCGATCGTCGAGCCTGAAACCCACGTCGACGCCAACACGTCGGCTTCCCATTGCGAAATCGTATACGTCGTCATGGTTTTTTCCTCGTTCGTTCCGGCGCTGTGCTCTTATCGCCAATCAGAATCGTTCACCACGTCGCGCATTTTCCGATAACCGGATGCGCCGGCGTGTATTTCGACGCGGCAAGAACCGTACGGCCTCGCCGTATTCGCTATGCAGGAGTGCCGCGTGACCAATGGCCGAGTGTCGGCGCAAGCGACGGTCAGCGCGTTCCGGCAATTCAGAAATGGTTTTCGAGATCGGGGACTGGGCGCATGCTCGCTCCCCAGCTCCCAGCAGGTGCGCAAGAATCGTGCAGCCCCTCTCTTCGACGGTGTTAACCTACCGGTCAAGAAATTCTGGCGCAAGTGTGACAACCCTCGTTTCGTCATAAATTCACGATTCGACACGCGAACTTTTCGATTTCGGCGACCGGAATTGTCCAGTGTTTGCTCTATGTTAGTGACTCGACTCGCAAAAGCGTCTCGAACGCGAATCGACCGCAACTGAGCATCCCGTATCTGGCTGCGACACCGACCGCAAGATGGCGCGGCCAACGTTAACAGACGGTTTATGTGTGCCGGCGGCGCTTTACGAATTGGGGAAATTCGAACCAAATTAGTGAAAATCCGGTTTATTCGGCCTTGGCCGAAACGGACTCGACTGTGGCAACACCCATTATTTCGCGAATGCTTGGGTCGCAATGGCATCGAGTCCTTGCGGCTTCAGTGTCATGTCCGTATGCCCAAGGCCCGGTACGATCGTTATGTCCAGATCCGGACGAACCGGTTTCAGCAACGCCGCATAGCGATTCGCATAAAAGACTCCGTCCTTCGAGCCCGCGAGAAGGCTGATCGAGCCCGGAGCCGCCTTCAGATCTGTCAGGTATTCGCGCCTCGGGCCGAAGTTCATCAGCATGCGATACGAATAGAAGGCCGTCTGGACACTGCGTTTCTCGGGTGGGACCGCGAAAGCGAGTACGGGCATGCCTTCGAAAGCATGGATGCCCAACCGCGACAGAACCCTCAGAACGATGATCCGTGGTATCGCGACCGATACCCATCCGCCGGCATTCGGACGCATCACGGGCGAATCAACCGGAAGCTGCGGCGAGACCAGAACGAAACGGTCGAACAGTTTTGCGGTCGGACCGCCGGCAAACCGCAGCACGAATCCGCCGCCCGAAGAGAAGCCCAGCAAGATGCGCCGTTCGCCCGGGTGTCGGGGACCTAACGTCTTCATGAAATCGGCGACATCATCATCGAGCTGACCGATATAGTCGATGTCGCCGTCGCGGCCCGTCCCGTCATGGCCCCGCATGCTGAGGGCATAGACTGTTGCGCCGCGGGCATTCAGCGCCTTGCCCACGAGATCCATGCTGGCGGCGTTCCCCGACGAGCCATGCACCAACACGATGGTGCCGCTCGTTCCATTGCCCGGATAGGCGCGAAACACGAGCTTCGTGCCGTCGCGCGCCGTGAAGAATTGTTTGGGCGGGGCCTTCGTGAAATCGACATGGTCATACGCATGCTCGACGGACGCCATTTCCGGCGGCACGCTCGGCGAGTCGAACGCGAGTATTGCCGAAGCCGATAGCACTGCGATTGCGATAAGGCCTACGAGAAGCGTCAGAACAATGCGCATAAAAATTTCCTTCAATTCTCTTGAGTGTGCTGCTACTCGGCTGCGACGAGCGCCGCGCGCCGACGGCGAAATTGTCGGCGGACCAGCATGCGCATCGCTGCGTATTGTACGGCCATCGCCAGAGCTTTTGCGGCAAGCGGTACGATCGAGATAAAGAGCGACCAGACGGCGAAGCTGCACAGCCACACAACCGCGACATTGCCGACGGCAAGCGCGAACATCAGCGCAGCCCAGGCATAACCTGCAAAGGCGATTGTCGCAGACGAGAGATTGTCATGCGCGATTTGCGGCAAATAGCGGTCCATCCAGCCGCGCTTCAACATCAGCGCGCCGACGGCAAGGTAGATGAGGCTGGGCTTCACCATCATGAATTTCGGGTCATGCGTGATCAGTGCGAGGCTGCCGAACACGACGACCAAGCAAAGGCTCAGCCATTGCATCGCATCGATTTTCCTGCCGCCGAGCCGGACCCAGAGAAACTGGATGACGCCGGCAGCGATGCCGAGAACGATTGCAAGCGTGTCGTTGCCGGTGAGCAGCGAAACCGCGATGAAGACGAGCGTCGACAACAGATCGTTCAGGAGATTTACGAGTCCGTGCTTCATGGCCGGCTGCCTTTGGGGCCCGCGGATTGCGCGGGTTGGATGAGGTTTTCGAGATGGGCGACATAGTCGAGAAGGGCTTTGCGGCCCTTGTCGGTGAGGGCGTAGAGCGTCTGCGGTTTGCGTCCGACGAAATGCTTGCGCATCGCGACGTAGTCGGCATCTTCCAGCTTGCGCAGATGTACGCTGGCATTGCCGTCGGTCATTTTGGTTGCGTCGCGCACGGCCGAGAAATCCGCTTCGTCGGCTCCCGCGAGAAAGGCCACGATCGCCAGCCGCGCACGGCTCTGCAGCAGCTCGTCGATCGAAGTGTGGTCGTAATCCGTCACGGCGCGGTCCGCGCACCGCGAACAAGAATGTAGAGGCCGGGGCCCGCGAGCAGGAGCAGCATCAGCGCGCCGGAGACGAGGCACGCGTCGGCGCGATGCCGGATGGCGAACAGCGCAATCTCGCCGATCCACCAGCCAATTGCCACGATCCGCATCCAGCCGAGTTTCAGGAGCGAAGCGGTGGCAAAGAAGCAAAACCCGAATGCGCCCGCAACGACCGCATTCATCCAGCCTTCGCGAAGTGCATCGCCCCAGTTCGCCGCGACCGTCAGCGTGGTGAGGAAAATTCCGCTGCCGATCCAGACGGCGCTCACGGCCTGCACCATCGGAGGGCGAAGGCGATGCGGTGCGCGGGATGCAACGCGGCGCAGGGTGAATGCCCAGGGCAGAATCAGGGTGAGCGCCCAGATCCAGCCGATACTGAGTCCCGGCCGGTACTCCAGCGCGGCATAATTGGCGAAGAACCCGATCGCCAGCGCGATACCCCAGATCAGAATGTCGGGGCTCCGGCCGAATGCGAAGGCCCGGCCGTCTGCGACGGCCAGCCGGATAAACGCAATGTCGTCCCTCGCATCGGACATGTCGGCTCCTGTTACAATGTACTTTGAATTACAAAGTACATTGCTTGTAGTAAGAGTCAAGCCGCCGCGCAAATCGAGTCCAAAATGGTTGTATAATATTCCTATTTGGGTTATATTTGACCCAATTATCTAAAGGTTTCGATCAGGAATGGGTTCCGAGATGTTTTCCATCGAGTCAAACGACAGCAGGATTGCGCTCGTAGGAATGCTTCGGTCAGTTCGCGTAAGAAAATTTCGTGACCCTTCGAGGACGGTCGACTTCTCTCCTGTTATTCCCCTGTTTAACAGGGGAAACCACGCATGCGATCCGAACTGCCGCGTAAGAAAGTTGCTCCAGGGATTCCGCCATTCCCGTCCTGTTATTCTCGTGTTTAACAGGGGAAACTGCCACCTGCGTTCGAATGATCGCGTAATAAAATTACTTACCCTCAAAAGTTCCCGCCTGTTTTTCTCCTGTTTAACAGGGGAAACCGATTGGCCCGGCGCAATGGTCGCATTGGTGGTTGGTGCGCGCGGCGCGAGACTCGCGCCGCTCAAAGGTGCCGCCGCATGATTTCTTTCTGGCCGGCCCGTCTTGTGTCTCATGGCCGGCGCAGCAGAGCGCCGACGCCAGATGTCGCTGCGCCGATTCTGCCGTGGGCGGTCCGGCGCGACGTACTGATCCTGGTGTCCGCCAAGCTCCTCGTGCTCGCCGCGATCTATTGGCTCTTCTTCGCGCCGCATGCGCGCCCCGATCCGCGGCCCGCCGAGATCGCCGCACATCTTCTGGATCGCTGAGGCCGCGCGATGGACATCGTCGAACTCTCCCGCCTGCAATTCGCGATCACCGCGCTCTATCACTTCCTGTTCGTGCCGCTGACGCTCGGTTTGTCGATCCTGCTGGGCATCATGGAGACCGTCTATGTGATGAGCGGACGCGCCATCTGGCGCGACATGGTGAAATTCTGGGGCGTGCTGTTCGGCATCAATTTCGCGATGGGCGTCGCGACCGGCCTCACCATGGAATTCCAGTTCGGCACCAACTGGGCCTACTACTCGCATTATGTGGGCGACGTGTTCGGCGCGCCGCTCGCGATCGAAGGCCTGATGGCATTCTTTCTCGAAGCGACTTTCGTGGGGCTTTTCTTCTTCGCGTGGAATCGGCTTTCGCGCATCCAGCATCTGATCGCGACCTGGCTGCTTGCGGTCGGCACCAATTTCTCGGCGCTGTGGATTCTGATCGCAAACGGCTGGATGCAATATCCGGTGGGCGCGCATTTCAATGTCGACACGATGCGCATGGAAGTGACGGACTTCTCCGCCGTTCTGTTCAACCCCGTGGCGCAGGCGAAATTCGTGCATACGGTCAGCGCGGGCTACGTGACCGGCTCCGTGTTCGTGCTGGCCGTCAGCGCCTATTATCTGTTGCGAGGCCGGCACCGCGAACTCGCGCGGCGCTCGATGACGGTGGCGGCCAGCTTCGGGCTCGCCTCCGCACTTTCCGTCGTCGTGCTCGGCGACGAATCCGGCTACATGGCCGGCCTCAACCAGAAAATGAAAATCGCGGCCATCGAGGCGATGTGGGACACGGAGCCCGCGCCGGCGTCGTTTACGGTCGTCGGCCTGCCCGATCTTGCGGGCCGCAAGACGAATTTCGCAGTCAGAGTGCCATGGGTCCTCGGCCTGATTGCGACCCGCTCCATCGATACGCCGGTTCCGGGAATCAACCAGCTCGTGCAAGTCGCTGCCGCGCGGATTCAAAGCGGGCTGATCGCCTACGACGCATTGCTCAAGGTGCGCCAGAATCCGAAGGACATGGCGTCGCGCGCGATGCTCGACGCACATTCCGCCGATCTCGGCTATGCGCTGCTGCTCAAGCATTTCCGCAGCGATATCCAGAACGCGACGCAAGCCGATATCGTCGCGGCCGCCGCGAGCACAATCCCGAATGTGCCGGTGCTGTTCTGGTCGTTCCGGATCATGGTGGGATTGGGCCTTTGGTTCATTGCGCTGTTCGCGCTCGCGTTCTGGCTCGCGGGCTGGCGCCGGCTCGACACCCATCGTTCGTTTTTGTGGGCCTCGCTTCTCACACTTCCTTTGCCGTGGCTCGCAGCCGAGCTCGGTTGGATCGTTGCCGAATATGGCCGCCAACCCTGGGTGATCGAAGATGTGTTGCCGACGGCGCTCGGCGTCTCGTCGACGGATGCCGGCAACGTGCTGTTCAGCCTGATCGGCTTTGCCACCTTCTACTCCGCGCTGCTCGCGGCGGATCTTTATCTGCTGCAGAAATATATCAGGCTCGGTCCCGATGAGACTCTTGGCCATCCCGTGAGCGCACCCACTACAACGCACGCGATCGGAGTTTGAGCGATGAGCTATGAATTTCTGCGGCTGATCTGGTGGGCGCTTCTGGGCATCCTGTTGATCGGATTCGCGGCGCTGGACGGTTTCGACCTCGGCACGATGATCCTTCTGCCTTTCGTCGCGCGCTCCGACATCGAACGCCGCGTCGCAATCAACACGGTGGGACCGGTCTGGGAAGGTAACCAGGTGTGGTTCATCCTAGGCGGCGGCGCGATTTTCGCGGCATGGCCCGCGCTCTATGCGGCAAGCTTCTCCGGCTTCTATCTCGCGATGATTCTCGTTCTCGGCGCGTTGATCCTGCGGCCGGTCGGAATCAAATTCCGCAGCAAACTCGAGGAACCGGTTTGGCGGCGCAGCTGGGACTGGATTTTGTTCGTGTCCGGCGTCGTCCCGTCTCTCGTGTTCGGAGTGGCGATCGGCAATTTGTTCGAAGGCGTGCCGTTCACGTTCGATGCCGATCTGCGCATGCAGTCCACGATCACGCTCGTCTCGCTGCTCAATCCGTTCGCGCTCGCTGTGGGCCTCACGAGTCTTGCGATGATCGTGTTGCACGGCGCGTGCTGGCTCAATCTCAAGACGACGGGCGCGATCCGCGCGCGCGCCTATGCCGCGATTCCGGCAGCGGGCATCGCGTTTGCCGTGCTGTTCGCGCTCATCGGATTCTGGGTGGCGCAATTGAGCGGCGCGCATCTGAGCGTGCCCATGGCGCACGACGCGCCGTCGAACCCGTTGATGAAAACCGTTGCCGTCGTCAGAGGCGCATGGCTGCTGAATTTCGCCAACATGCCGATCCTGTGGGCGGCGCCGATTGTCGCGCTCGCCGGCGCGGGTTTCGCAATCCTGTTTCGCTCGCGACCCGGCTACGCGTTCATCGGCTCCGCGCTGGTGCCGTTGGGCGCGATCGGCACAGCGGGACTGTCGTTGTTTCCGTTCCTGCTGCCCTCGTCCAGCAATCCGGATGCCAGCCTGACAGTCTGGGACGCCTCGTCGAGCAAGCTTACGCTGGAAATCATGCTGGGCGCGGTCGCGATCTTCCTGCCGATCGTGCTCGCCTATACGGCATGGGTCTATCGCGTGTTCAAGGGGCCGGTGAAGCCGGAACACATCGTGGCGGAATCGAAAACGTCTTATTGAGGACTTCGCATGTGGTATTTTTCCTGGGTTCTTGGATTGGGCTTTGCAGTGGCACTCGCCGTGCTCAACGCGCTGTGGCTCGAACTGAACGACAAGTAATTATCACCGCGAATTGAACACACGCATGGTTTGACCTCGCGCGCGCCGCGGCACACGATACGATAGACCGACAAACGGGCGGACGGTATGAACAAGCAGCGCGTTTTGAATCTTCTTTGCACGGCGGCGGTAGTCGGCTGTGTCTCCTGGGCGGCGGCCGGCGATGCGCCCAAGCCGCAATACGGGACATTCGGTCTCGACATTGCCGGCGGCGACCCCACCACGAAGCCGGGAGACGATTTCTTTCGGTATGCCAACGGCACATGGCTCGACCATGTGCAGATTCCCGCCGACAAACCCGCCTACAGTCTGCGCCTCGCGATGACCGACCTGACCGAGCAGCGTCTGCACGAGATCATGGACGCGGATGCGGCAAAGGCAGGACACGAACCTTCCGAGACGGCCGGCAAAGTGGGCGCGTTCTACAAAGCGTTTCTCGACGAAGGCCGCATCGAGACGCTGGGCGCCAAAGCGATCGAACCGGAACTCGCGGCAATTCGCGCAGCGGAATCGCGTGACGCACTCGCCGCATTGATGGGCAGCAACAATTCCGATTTCGACGGCACGATGTTCGGCTTCGGCATCGATGTCGACGAGAAGGACCCCTCGAAATACGCGTTCTATCTCGGGCAGGCGGGCCTCGGCCTTCCCGACCGCGATTATTATCTCGTGGCGGAGTTCGCGACGCAGAAGGCGAAATACCAGGCCTATGTGGCGGAGCTTCTGCATCTTCTGAACTGGCCAGACGCCGACGCGCGCTCAAAGGACGTTGTTGCGCTCGAAACCGCTATTGCGCGGGCAAGCTGGACGAAGGCGCAAGACCGCGATCCGATCGCGACCTACAATCCTATGACCATGGCCGAGCTCGAAACGCTGGCGCCGAATTTCCCCTGGAAGCCGTTCCTCGCAAGCGCGGGGCTCGGCACGTACGGCCATGTCGTGGTGGTCGAGAAAAGTGCGTTTCCACAAATTGCGAACGTCTTCGCTGCGGCGTCACCGGACGTGCTGCGTGCATGGCTTGCCTTCACGGTCGCCGACAATGCGGCGCCGTATCTGTCGAAGCCTTTCGCCGACGCATATTTCGAAATGCGCAACAAGACTTTGTCCGGGCAGCAGGCGCAGGCCCTGCGCTGGAAGCGCGCCGTGCATGCGGTGAGCGGGGGAGATTACGGCGCAGGCGAACGCACGGATCGGTTCGGCAATATGGGATGGGCCGTTGGCCAGCTTTACACTGCTCGCTACTTCACCCCCGAAGCGAAAGCGAAGATCGAAGCGCTGGTGGACAATCTCAAGGCCGCCTATCGCGCGCGCCTGGAAAAGCTGGACTGGATGAGCCCCGCGACCAAAGTCGAGGCTTTGAAAAAGCTCGACACCTACAACATCAAGGTCGGTTATCCCGACCATGCGCGCGACTACTCCGCGCTCGTCATTCGCGACGACGATCTGACGGGCGACGTGCAGCGCGCGGCCGCGGCCGATTGGGCGTTCTATACGAGCCGTCTTGCCGGCCCCGTCGATCGCAGCGATTGGGGTATGACGCCGCAAACGAACGATGCCTATAACGGCTCGTTGCGCGATATCGTATTTCCGGCCGGAATTTTGCAACCGCCCGTATTCGATCCCAACGCGGATCCTGCGATCAATTACGGCGCCGGCGGCGCGATCATCGGCCACGAGATGACGCATGGCTTCGACGACCAGGGCCGCCAATTCGATGCCGAAGGAAAACTACGCGACTGGTGGACACAAGCCGATGCGGCGACGTTCAAAGAGCGCGCGAACCGTCTCGGCGCGCAATATTCGTCATTCCAGCCGCTGCCCGCGGAGCCCGGCGTACATGTGAACGGCGCGCTGACCATGGGCGAGAACATCGCCGATCTGGGAGGGCTCACGCTCGCGCTCGACGCCTATCACGCGTCGTTGCACGGCGCGCCGGCGCCTGTCATCGATGGGCTCACAGGCGATCAGCGCGTTTTCCTCGGCTGGGCCCAGGCCTGGCGCGGCAAGCTGCGCGACGATGCGATCCGCAAGCAGGTTGTGAGCGATCCCCATTCGCCGCGGCAGTTCCGCGTCAACGGCGTCGTGCGCAATATCGATGCGTGGTACGCGGCGTTCGACGTAAAGCCCGGCGACAAACTCTACGTCGCGCCGAAAGATCGCGTGCATATCTGGTGAGAACGGATGGCGGCGCTACACCCAGTTCTCTACGCGAAGGCCCGGTATGCGTGCGAATTCCCTGGTATTGTTTGTAACGACGACGAGCCCCTCGGCCCGCGCATGGGCCGCAATCAGCATATCGTGTGCGCCGACGGGCTTGCCCGCTCGTTCCAATTCCGTCCGGATCTGGCCGTAATGCGCGGCCGCTTTGGACGAGAACTCAAGAACATCGAGCCTTGCCGTGAAATGCTCGATCGCTTGCAGGTTTTCCAGCCGCCGCAGCGATTTTTCCGCGCCATAGTGCAACTCGGCAAGCGTGACAGTCGAAATGCACAGCTGCTCCGCGAGGCGATTGAATTTTTCGCGCAGCTTTGGCGGATAGCTCTTGATCGTATAGATGCAGATATTGGTATCGAGCATATATTGCAGCATCAGAGCGGCTTACGCTCTTCGGCTGCCGGCTGTGTGCGGTTCGACATGAAATCTTCGCTTGCGCGCGGGCCGTTTTCAAACAAATCGTCCCATCGTTTGCCGGCAGGACTTATGACCCGGCTTTTTCCGACCCTGACGATCTCGACGTCATGCACCCCATCGGGAAACGCGACGGGCTTGGGCAGTCGGACGGCTTGGCTTCGATTGCTTTTGAAAACAGTGGATCGGGTCATGGCCGCACCTTGTATATCCCAATGGGATATACATCAGATTCCGTAACAAATCAACGCGATTCTCACTCGCCTGTCACATTGTCCGTCCGGCGGATGAAGTCCGCGGCGTTGTCGTGCAGCGTTTTTAACGATTCCTCATGTGCATAGACCATGTGGCCTGACTGGTAGAATTTGAACTCGATATGCGCCTGCAGGTCGGGCGGAATCGGCAAATGCTGCATTTCGTAGACGCCTTCGAAGAACGGCGTCGCCAGATCATAATAGCCGGCGTTCAGCTGCACCCTGAGATTGGGATTGTATTTCAGCGCATTCGCCAGATCGGGCATCACGTTCATCGCCTGCGGAATGGGGAAAGGCACGCCCGGCGGCTGGTGATGGAAATCCCAGGTGCGATAGAGCGGGATCGAGGGCTTATAGGTTTTGTTCGCGCCATAATGCAGGCTATCGCGCACATAGGCGTTGAAGGCGGACACATAGGCCGAACCGATCGCGGCCGATTGCGGATCGTATTCGGCGGTCTTGCTCAGTGGGTCGAGTGTGGGACCTGAGAACCGCGTATCGAGGCGCCCCGTCGTCATGTCGGCGTCGTCCTGCAGTGTCTTTTCGAACTCGCCGCCATTGATGCGCAGATCAGCCTTCTTGATATAGTCGACCGGGAGCCCCGTATAGCGATGGAGCTTCGCTGCGATCGCATCGCGGTCGGCCGGACTGAGATTGGCGCCTGCACCCAGCGCCAGCGCATAATCCGTCAGCGCGAAATGCTCGACTTCGGCGAGAAGCGGCTCGATGGGACCGTTGTAGTCCGGCAGCTTGTGGTGATACCAGGCGGTCGCCGCATAGGTCGGCAGCGCGAGTTGGTAGGGCAAATCGACACCGGGATTGAATTCGGACCGGCCGGTGCTGAGATCGTAATTGAGAATCTGCGACAGCAGAATGACGCCGTTGAAATCGACGTCGTAGGCCGTCTCGAGTTCGTTCACGAGCGCAGCCGAACGCGGCGTGCCGTAACTTTCGCCGAAGAGATATTTAGGCGAATTCCAGCGGTCGTAGACCGACAGGAATTGCGTGATGAATTCCGCGAATGCGTGAACGTCGCCGTCGGTGCCGTAGAACGCTTTCTCCTTGTCCTTTCCCGCGATGCGGCTGAAGCCTGTGCCGGGTGCGTCGATGAAGACGAGATCGCTCGCATCCATGAGGCTGAAGGAATTGTCGACGACAGAATAGGGCGCGGCCGGCGTATGCGAATTGTCGGCCGTGACGACACGGCGCGGGCCGAACGCGCCCATATGGAGCCACATGCTCGCCGAACCCGGACCGCCATTGTAGACGAATGTGATCGGACGCGAGCGCGCCGGCACGCCGTTCTTGAAATATGCGACATAGAACATCGACGCTTCGGCGTTCGGGTTGGAATCGTCGGCGCTTGCGTCGGGCTTATCCTTTGCGGCCGCATCCGGCTTGTCGCCGGCCGCATCATCGGGTTTCTGTAGAGAGTCGTCATAACCTTTAGTGTGCACGACGAGCGTGCCGGCCACGGCGTGATAGTCGATCGACTGTCCCTCGACGGTGACGGAGCCTTCGCTGATGCTCGAATCGGGCTGGAAGAAATGCCCCTTCGCAGCGTCGTGATGTTCCTTGTCGGCGGTCGCGCTGAGCGAGAGCGACAACAGCGCCGCGAAAGACGCAACGGCAAGACGGCTATTCATGCGACATTCCCCTCAGACAACGATTCTTTGCATCAGTTTCTTGACGACCCCGAACGTACGGCATCGTGGCCCCCTGTGCGGCGACGGGCAAGTTTCTCCCGATGAATTTCCGGTGAGACTTGCCCTGTCATCCCTGTTCAGCTGCCACTATTTAGAACCGCCGTCGCCCGATCGAGCCGGTCGCTATAGGCGTCGAGTGCGCCAGCCGTGAGTTTGGCGTAGCGCACCGCATCGTCCCAGCGCTCGTCTTCGATGGCCTCGCGTACGCCGGGCAAGGTCTTCGCGCCGTAACCGGTGAAGCGTCCCGGCGCGTAAATGAGGTTCTTGTACCAGCCGCGTTCCGGCAATCCGGCATCCGACAACAGCGTTTGGTCGATCGTCAGCATCAGCGATTGCAACTTCGCGAGCCTGTCGGCTGAAAGCCCGGAGCCGTTCTTGGCGAGCGCATCGTCATAAGCCTTCGCACTCGCCTTGAGCCGGCCGACCGCCGTTTCGAGCGGCGACAAATCCAGTTTGGGAACGGGCGAAAGCGCCGTCGGCAACCCGCTGGTCTTGGTGGGATCGGCCGCAAGCTCGAACGCGTTGTCGTGCAACAAACCGGCCTGAGTGTCCGCCTCTTCGCGTTTGTTGTCGGCGAGCTTCTTCACTTCCGTGAAGTCGTCCGACATCGCGTCCGCGAAATCCTGCGCGCGCTGCACGGGAAGGTCGGAATCGGCAATCTGCATCACGAAGCGTCCGATGGTCCGCGCAAGCAGGGCATCATAGACGAAGCCGGGATCGACGAAGCGGCTGTGATGCTCGAACGTGTCGTACCGCGAATGATAGACGCCGCCGCCCGAACCCTCGCCGCCATATTCGAGGCTCAGCACCGGCACGCCGACATGTTGGAGAAACGTCGAATAGTCCGACCCCGAACCGAGCGCTTCGATCGGAAGATTCTTTGTGGGATCGGCGGCCAGTTTAGCGTCTTTCTTGGCACGCTCTCTCATGTCGGGTGGCAACGTATCGGGATGCATCGCGTCGACGCGCGTTTTCGCCCGCATGCGCGCGGCAACGGTCGCGTGTGTTTCGGGATCGGTCAATTCGGCGGAAATCCGATTCACCAGACTCGTGAAATCCTGGCTGCCGCCTGCGTCGAGGAAGCCGCGCGCATTGCTGTCCGAGTTGATGTAGAGCACCGCCTTCTGCTTGAGCTCTGCATCGTGCGTCTCGGCCCATTCGGTAGAACCCAGAAGACCGGGCTCTTCCGCGTCCCAGCTCGTGTAGACGAGCGTGCGCTTTGGCCGCCAGCCTTGCGCGGCCAGCGCGCCGAAGGCCTTTGCCTCTTCGAGCAAAGCCACCTGACCTGACAGAGGATCGGTCGCGCCAAACACCCAACCGTCGTGATGATTTCCGCGCACGATCCACTGATCGGGCAAGGTCGAACCTTTTATCATCGCGATCACGTCGTAGATGGTTTTGAGGCTCCAATCGGACTTGACCGCCAGATGCACGGCCGTCTTGCCGGGTCCGACATGATAGGTGATCGACAGACTGCCGCGCCAACCTTTGGGCACGACATTGCCGCCCAGCGTGCTGAGCAACACCTGCGCATCGGCATAGGAAATTGGAAGCGTCGGTATTTTTAGAATGGTCGGCGCATCGGCGCGCGCGAGACGCTTCGCGTCTTTCGTCGCGCCGATTCCCGGCGTCAGCGGATCGCCGGGATAGAGAGTCATATCCTGCACAGAACCACGCTGAATGCCGTGCGGCGGACGGGCAGGACCGCTGGGGTAAGTGTCATCGACCGCATAGCCGTCATCGGCCGGATCGGAATAGATGATGCAGCCGATTGCGCCATGCTCCTGCGCGAGCCTCGGCTTCAATCCGCGCCAGCCCGAGCCGTAACGCGCAATGACGATCTTGCCTTTGACGCTGATGCCCAGCCGCTCGAGCGTCTTGTAGTCGTCGCGCATGCCGTAATTCACATAGACGAGCGGCGCGGTTACATCGCCATCGCCCTGATAAGCGACATAGGCGGGCAGCGCGGGGTCTTTTGCCGTGGAACTGGAATCGCCCTTGATGGGAGGCTCCTGCAAGGTCGCTTTGAACGGTTTGGGACCGACGGTCTCCAGCGTCTCGGAAATCGGCGTGGGATAAAGCACCTCGAAGGTCTCGATATGCGCATCCCAACCCCACTCTTTGAATCTGGCAAGAATCCATTCGGCATTCGACTTGTCGTGGGGCGAACCGACATGATTGGGTTCTGCCGCAAGCAGCTTCAGCATGTCCCGCATATCGTCCGGCTTGATATTCGCGTCGAAGCTTTGCAGCGCCGCGGTGTCTCCGATCGGGGTCGGAGCCTGTGCGGTAGCTGTTGCAAAGATGGCCGCGGAACACAGCAGGCTCGCAGCCGCGAGCGGGACGATACGATTCATGGCGATTGACCTCTGAAAGGCGGCGCCCCCGCGCGCGCGATTGCAAGGCCGCCAGCATCGTGACGGCGCGGCCGAAACGCAAGCATGCACGACAATTTATCGGGGAGGATGCGACTCCAGTGCCGCCCCGCAGGCCTCGATCGCCGCCACGGCTGCGTCCGCGACATGGCCGCTCTGCGCGCCAGCAGTGAACCCGGCCAAGATGCGGTCCCAGGTCTCCTGCCCCACGCGGGCATGCGCCTCGCGGTCGGCGATCAATTCCGCATAGCGCTCGCCAAGCGAAACAAACAGCAGGACCCCGCCCCTGCGGTCAGGGCTTGCGAGAATACGAGCCGCGAATTCGCGGTGGGCGAGCGCGCGCGCATGGGAATGTTTGATGTGCGTCGGAACAATCAGAAGTTTGAGCGGCCGCCATTCCAGAACGAGGCTGACAATGCAAAACAGAACAGCCTCGGCGGCAAACCCGTCGCGAAAGCTCAAATGGCGCCAGACGAACGAGGCGATGCCGGCCGCAAGAAGCGCAATCAACGCGCTCCACACAATCGGATAGAGCGCATAACGCTCGCTCACAGGAACCGCAACGAACGCGATGTGTGCATGAGCCCGCGCCTCGGCCGCGGTTACTGCCGCATGGATGCGCGCAGTTTCATCCTTGTCGAGATGTAACGGCATCACCAACTCCCCGAGGCGCCGCCGCCTCCAAAGGATCCGCCGCCGCCCGAGAACCCACCGCCGCCAAATCCCCCTCCCCCAAATCCTCCTCCGCCGAAACCGCCGCGTCCGCCACCGATTCCGCCCAGGAAAAACAGCGGCCACAGAAAGCGCCCGAAAACGACCCAGATGATAATGACGATGAGGAAGATTGGAATGTGGCCGCCGCTGTGGCCGCCGTCGTCCTGCGTTTCAACCGGCTGCGGCGACGCGTTGAGGTTTGCGCCGCCGATCGCGTGCAGCACCGCCAGCGTGCCGTTGAATACGCCGGCGTCATAATTGCCCTGCTTGAACGCCGGCGTCATTACCTCGTCGATGATGACTTTCGATTGCGCGTCCGACAGCACGCCTTCGAGACCGTAGCCGACCTCAACGCGCGCCTTGTGCTCTGTCGGCGCCACGATAATCAGCGCGCCGTTGTTCTTGCCTTTCTGGCCGATGCCCCAGGCGCGGCCCAGCTGGTAGCCATAGTCCTCGATCGGATAGCCCTGGAGCGATTTGAGCGTGACGACGACGACTTGATCGCCGGTCTGATCTTGTTGTTGCGCGAGCAGATTCGTCAGCTTTTGCTGCATATCCCCCGACAGAATGCCGGCATCATCGACAACCCTCCCGGTCAGCGGCGGGAACGTCGGTGCCGCGAGCGCAACGCTCGCGACGAAACAGAAAAGCGCGGCGAAAGCGGCGGCGATAAGCCCCGCACTTGCGCGCGCCCTCCTCTCCTTTGTTGGGAGAGGAATGTGCCGGTTCATCAAAACTTGACCTGCGGAGCCTGCTGCGCCTGTTCGCTGATGGTGAAATTCTGCTTCACCTTCGCGTCGGGATAGAAGATGCCCGCGATCCAGCGACCGGGTATGGTGCGCAAGGTCGTATTGTATTGCTGCACAGCGTCGATGTAATCGCGGCGTGCAACGGCGATGCGGTTTTCCGTGCCTTCAAGTTGCGCTTGGAGCGCAAGGAAGTTCTCGTTCGATTTGAGATCGGGATAGCGCTCGCTGACGGCCAGCAGGCGGCCCAGCGCATTGCCGAGTTGAGCCTGATTCTGCTCGAATTGATGGAACGCCTGCGGATTGGTGACGATGTCCGATGGGATCGTCATCTGCGTCGCCTTGGCGCGCGCCAAAGTCACGTCCGTGAGTACGGTCTGCTCCTGATGCGCGTAACCCCTGACCGTTTCGACCAGATTGGGAATGAGATCGCTGCGGCGCTGATATTGGTTCATCACCTCGCTCCACGCGGCCTTGACCGCCTCATCCTGCCGCGGCACGTCGTTAATGCCGCAACTTGCGAGGCCGATAACCACGAGAAGCAAGGCGCCTGCGCGGGAAATTCCGCGTATCACCGGGTGAGACATAGTCGCTCCTGAATATTTCGCTGTGGGCGTCCTATGACATCTGCATGGGCCGCACCGTTTTCAAGGGAACCCCGTCACAACCCTTCGACACCCAGCGTGTGCAGCTTTTCCCGCAAGGCCGCACGCGCCGGGGCTTCCAAAGGCAGAAGCGGCGGCCGGGGTGTGAACCAGGCCGGCTCGCCGTGAATCTCGCCCACCATCGCCTTGGTCGCAGGCAGAAGTGGGCCCGGCTTCTCGAATGCGAGGCGGACTTCCGTCGCGTTTGCCTGCAGCGCAGCGGCATCGGGCCCGCGCCATCCGTCATAGATTCGTCGCAAGCCCGCGGGCTGCACATTGGCACTGGCCGAAATGCAGCCCACGCCTCCCGCGCGCAAATTGCCGAGCAGAAGCTGTTCCGAACCCACATACATATGAAGCTTCGGAAAACGCGACAGGATTTCCGCCGTGTTGGCCCATTGGCCGGAACTGTCCTTGTAACCGCGGATCAGATCGCCGTGGCGATCGATCAACTGCCCCACGAGATCGGGACCGATCGAGATGCCGGAGACTTGCGGAATGTGATAGAGATAGATCGGCGGCACGTGCGAACCGCAACCTGCAATCGCAAGGTCGTAAGCACGCGCCGTGCCTGCTTCGCTAACGCCCTTGTAGAAGAATGGCGGCAGCAGCAGCGCACCCGCGCATTCCAGACTCGCGGCGTGACGCATCAATTCGACCGTGTCGGCATTGGCGCAACAGCCCGTGCCGACCAAAATCCTGCCCGCGGCGATGCCCGCCTCGAGGAGGCTCTCGAGAGTCGATTTGCGTTCGGCAACGCTCAACGATGCGGCCTCGCCTGTCGTGCCGAACAGCACAAGTCCGTCGCAGCCATGCGCCAACAGCCACTTCGCGTGCGCCGCCAGAAGCTTCGTGTCCACTTCGAGATTGCCGGGTTTGAAGGGAGTCGTCATGGCCGGCAACACATGAGCAAAAGCTTCAGGCGGCATATTTGTCTCCATCAACGTCTGCGCCAATACACAGACAACAGCTCCGGATTCAACGCGACATAAAAGGAGGTGAACAGCGCCGAGAGATCGAGATCGTAAAGGTAACGGTAATCGCAAGCTATGGAGATCGCAAAAAAGCTGAGGGTGAACGCGAATGCGCCGATCAGCATGAAGGCGATCGCGATGTCTTCGGTTCGCCGCCGTCGCAACAGCGCGTACAGCGCAAACAACGCGACCAACCCGAACGTCACATGCGAAAAGGCCGGAGTCCCCACGAACAGATTCGCATAACCCGACAGCGCCATGTCGCGCCCGTCCATGCGCGGCTTCAGTCCGAGGCGCCGCATTTCGTCGGGGGGGCCGCCGACGCCGACGACGAACGGCACGCAACGTCCGATTTGCGGCGTGAACGCAACCCACCCGAAAGCGCGCGCTCGCGTGGAGAGATAGAGCCACGGGTGGTGGACAATCAGATCGACCCACTGATCGCGAATTTCTTCCGCATCGGAATCGGCGAGCGCCGTCTGGAGTGGGGCCGATGAGGCGAGCGTGTCGTTTCGTTGCGGGGTGTAGAGGCGAACACCGTCGCGCCGGATCGCCATGGCGAGTTCGGGCTCGGTGTCGTCGAGCTTCGTCAATGCCAAATCAGGCTGGGCCGCGACCATTCCCACGATGTCGTAATTCTGCAGGAGCTTCATCTGGACGATGGGGCCCCACGCGCCGGGATCGGCGTCACTGCGTGCATTCAGTGCGGCGCCGGCGCATGTGCCGAGGATGGCTGCTCCCAAGAGCGCGCTGCCACCATAGGCGAGAGCGTGACGCCAGCGGAGCACATCGGCGTTCCTGGCTGCAATCCAGCCCAACGCGACCGCGCCGAGAAGGCCGACGACACTCCCGTTCTGTCGTGCAAGCGCGGCAAGAACGAAAAACAAGAATGCGACAACAACGAGCGCAAAGCGTGGCCGGAATACGCTCCAATGGCGCGCGGCATGTGCCAGGCATACGAAACCCGCGACGGCGGCATTCGCGAACAACACGTCCTTCCAGACGATGCCCTGGTAAATGACAATTTGCGGCGAAACTACACATAGTGCCGCGACCGCAGCGGCTGCCCAATTCGGTCTCGGGCTAAGCCGCAGGAGCGAAAGAAACGCGCCAAAAATCAGCACGATGCTCAAGGAAACGAACAGTCCGGTGCCGGGCACGACCGCGTCACCGAGACCCAGAAGCCAGGACATCACCGGGGGATGCCAGGTGCCGTACACGCCGGACCGGCCCTCCAGCAGCTGGATCACGGAATCATAGGAAAGATGGCCGGGCAGATCGACGGCAAGCGTGGCGGCGGCGCCTGCGACAATGATCGCAGCGGTCGCAAGCTCGGCCGGCGGGCGCTCCCTCCAGGCTCTCATTGATCCCCCTCGACGCGGCCCCAAAAATGCCGTCTAGCTGCGATCATTCTGCTTCTTGTGCCGCCTGCCAAGGCGAAGCCGACGGAAACAGGATGCGAAAAGCGGTCTCTCGGGTCGAGATTCGCCCTCCCGCGACGATGGCGCGGCGCCGGTCGCACGACTAAAATCGGATTCGGGAACGCTCACACGACCGCATAAGAAGAACATGGCGGACAAGCCTATCTTTTTCGATTCGACCGGCCGGCGAGCGGCCAGAGTCGCCTTCATCGCCTGGGCATTGGCTGTGATCAGCGTGCTGTTCGCGTCCGGCTTCGTCGCCAGTCTGGTTGTCGTTCCCGAAATGGAAAACATCAACCTTCGGGGCCGGCTGACGGCGATCCATATGCCGGAATTGGAAAAGAAGGCGCAGGCTCCCGGATTGCTGCGCTTCGCCGCTCGGCTTGCGGCCGAAGCGCGCGCTAGGCGCGCAGAGTTCGCCCGCCAGCGACTTCTGGCTGCCGAGCGTGAAGCGCAGACGCGGACGCTGGGCTCGATGTTGCGGCCCCAGCACAATCGTCCGCTGTCGATCGGCTTCTACGCGAACTGGCAACAAGACGTCGGCTTCCCGGCGCTCAAGACCGCGTTGCCGCATCTGGACTGGGTTCTCCCCACATGGATCGCGCTGCAGGGACCGAACCTGCAGTTCAAGACGTTCTTCAATGCGAACGTGCTCGACTACATCCGGCGCACCAAACCGAGCGTCGCGATTCTGCCGACCGTGCAGAACGCCACCGCGGGCAAATGGGACGGTCCCGGCATCGCGCAATTCCTGGCAGATCCCCAAAAGCGCAAGACGCTCATAGACCAGATCACGGGCTTTGTCGGCGCAAACAAACTACAGGGCATTACGATCGACTTCGAAGAAGTGCCGCCGAGCGGCTATCGCACCCTCAAATCGTTTCTTGGCGAGTTGTCTTCTGCGTTTGCGCCGCACGGCTGGATCGTCGTCATCGCCTCGCCGTTCGACGATGACACATGGCCGTTCGCCACGTTTGCCAAAAACGTCGATTACACGCTCCTCATGGCCTATGACGAACATGACGACCACGGACCGGCCGGCAGCATCGCGGGGCAAGTCTGGTACGAGACGACGCTCGACAAACGCATGAAGGTGCTGTCGCCGCGGCACACCCTGATCGCCATCGGCAATTACGGCTATGACTGGAACGGCGGACAGGCCGACAGCATCACCTTCGAAGATGCGGTCATTGCCGCGCACGATTCCGAGGCCGACATCAACTTCGACGATGCCACCAATAATCCCCACTTCTCCTATGTCGAAGAAGATCACACGCTGCACGACATCTGGTTTCTCGACGCCGCAACCGCGTTCAACGAGATACATGCCGCCGACATCTATCAACCGGCGGGCTACGCATTGTGGCGGCTGGGGAGCGAGGACCCTTCGACCTGGTTTGTGATGGGCCGGCCCTGGGGCACGCCGGCGCCGCAGGCTCTGCACGACATCCCGACGGCCGAAGACGTCGACTTCGAAGGACAGGGCGAAATCTTGCGAGTCGAGGCCGATCCGACCGCAGGCCGGCGCAATTTCGAGCTCGATCCGCAAACGGGCGACATCAATGACGAAAACTACGTCAAACTGCCGACCGGCTATGTGATCCGCCAATTCGGCGCGAGACCGCACAAACTCGCGCTGACATTCGACGACGGTCCAGACGCGGAATGGACTCCGCAAATACTGGACATTCTGCGCGACAAACATGTGCCCGCCACCTTCTTCATTATCGGCGGCAATGCCGAGGCAAATCCGGGGCTGGTACAGCGCGAGCTGAAAGAAGGGCATGAAATCGGCAACCATACTTTCACACATCCAAACCTCTCCGACACACCAGGTGAAGCGGTGGCTCTGGAATTGAACGCGACGCAGCGCCTGTTCCAAGCGCTGACCGGCCGTTCGCTGCGGCTGTTCAGGCCGCCCTATCTCGGCGACGCAGAACCCTCGGATGTGGATGAGCTGATCCCCGTCGAGATTGCACAGAGTCTCGGCTACATCACGGTCGGCGAGCACGTCGATCCGGTCGATTGGGAACTGCCCGGCGCGCAGGCGATCGTCCAGCGCACTTTGGCCCAGGTGAACAGTACAAATCCCGATGTGCGCGGAAATATCATCCTGTTTCACGATGCGGGCGGCGATCGCTCGGAGACCGTGGCCGCGTTGCCCACAATCATCGACAAGCTAAGGGCGCAGGGCTACCAGTTCGTTCTCGTCTCGGATCTGGCGGGACTACCCCGCGACGAGGCGATGCCGAAACTGTCGCCGACGATCGCGCTACTTGCGGATCGCGTCGTTTTTCTCACATTGAGTGCGCTTGGCCATGCACTCTATTTCTGCTTTCTGATCGCCATCTGGCTTGGAGTCGTGAGGCTTCTGTTCCTCGCCATATTGGGGTTCCTCAATCGTCCCAACGAGATCGAACAGGACGCCCCGCCCGCGGAGGCCGCGCCGTTCCTCGTCTCCGTTCTGATCCCCGCCTACAACGAAGAGAAGGTCATCGCCAAGACGGTCGAACGAATTCTCGAGAGCGATTATCGATCCCTCGAGATCGTCGTCGTGGATGATGGGTCGCAGGACAATACCTCCGGCGTCCTGCGCGGACGCTTCGACAACGACCCGCGCGTATCGCTCGTCCGGGTCGGCAATGGCGGCAAGGCCAAAGCACTCAATATCGGTCTCTCGCATGCCCAAGGCGACATTGTCGTTGCACTCGATGCCGACACGCAGTTCGCCACGGACACGATTTCACGCCTCGTGCGCTGGTTCACGGATCCCAGGGTCGGCGCGGTTGCGGGCAATGCGAAAGTGGGCAATCGCACCAATATGATCACGCGCTGGCAGGCACTCGAATACATCGTGGCGCAAAATCTGGAACGACGCGCGCTCGCCGCCCTTGGGACGCTTACCGTGGTGCCCGGCGCGGTTGGTGCATGGCGTCGCTCGGCACTGACGGAGCAGGGCGGATTCCGTTCGGACACGCTTGCTGAGGATCAGGATCTCACGATCAGCCTGCAGAAGGCTGGATATCGCGTGCGCTTCGACAGTTCCGCCATAGCGTACACCGAGGCTCCCAGTACATTTCGCGGGCTCGCCAAGCAGCGCTTCCGCTGGGCTTACGGCACGCTGCAATGCCTGTGGAAATATCGCGGCCTGACCTTCAATCCGCGCTATGGCGCACTCGGCCTGGTTGCGTTGCCGCAAGTGTGGCTCTTCCAGATTTTACTGACTGCGCTCGCACCTCTCGCGGATCTGATGCTTATCTGGCAGTTGTTTAGCCAATGGATTGCCTATCTCCAGCACGGATCGGAATTCAGCAACGCCGATCTTGTGACTGTGGCGATCTATTACGGCGTGTTCACATTGGTCGATCTTTCGGCGGCCATTCTAGGATTCCTGATGGAGCGCCGGGAGGATTGGAGTTTGTTGTGGTGGCTGGTGCTGCAGCGCTTCGGCTATCGGCAGCTCATGTATTACGTCGTCGTGCGCGCGATCTCGACGGCGCTTAAGGGTCCGTTTGTCGGCTGGGGCAAACTCGAGCGCACCGGCACGGTACATGCCGGACGAACATAGTCATCGCGCATCAACGCGGCACAAGAAATACGCCATCGTCATTCGAGTGGTCGATGCGATAGGCCCGGTCGACGGCCTGACGCACGCGCGAGCCCAGCGCGAACGGCGATAACGTGTCGAATTGCATGGCCGAGAAGTAATGCGTTTCGACCATACGAACCAACACATTGTCGTTTCGGGATTGCGTCGCGAATTGCTGACCGGTGTTGAAGACGTCTACTTCCGGCGCCTTACCGGCCCAATAGCAATAGGCGAGCGTTTCGCACAACGCCGGTCCATTATGCGTGTGCAGGAACGCAATATCCTCCTTCGCCGCTACGGCTTCGTCGCGCATCGGATGGAGCCAATAGTTTCCGTCAAACCAGTCGGCGTTAAAATTGGTCCATAGGCTGATCGCTAGCGGCAGCAGATATGCCCCGACGATCGCGCTTGTAGCGCCAACGCCGCGGTCCGCAAAACGATTGAGCGCCAGACCACCGGCGAGAGCCAGCGCGATGTCCGCATCGAACATGGCGTTGACGTCAACACCGGCGCCGCCGAAATAGGACACGCCGACAATGAAGCTCATCAGGACATAGAGCGCGCAGAGAACGACATATTTGTCGTCGCGCCGAACTGCAAAGAGCGCACCTGCCACAACAAGCGGCAGAAGCCCCCAGATCAGCCACAACGACAGATTGACCAGGAGATCGTGGAACGCGAAGACGCGCGCGGAATGCAGCGTCCGGAGCAGATCGAAACCATAGATAACCCGGAATGCGATTAAACCGACTATCAGGAACGCAGCCCCCGCAATTGCCAGCCGCAACGCGATTCTGCGATCGTACAGCGCAAGCCAAACGGTCACGCTGAGAGGCAGCACAATCAAATTGTGCTTGACGAAGAAGGCGAACGTAAAGAGTAACGCAGCCGTTGCGAGTGTGGGAACGTCGCGCGGTTGCCGCAACACGAAGAGCATCCCAGCCATGGCGATTGCGTGGCCGAGCAGCTGCGGATCGTTCATGCCCACATAGTCGCTGTTCAAAAGCAGGCAGACGGCGAATATCAAGGCGCCGAAAGCTGCTTCTACGGCGGAACAAGCAAACATGCGAAGAGCAACCGCAATGCTGCCGGCGATTGCCACGAATGCCGCTAGGGACAACAGCCGGCCCGCCACGATCATATCGCCGAGCGCGCGACCGAGCGCGCCCACGATGTAAAACGACAAAGGCGGGTAGTTGTTCGTCATGAAACTTTGTGGCGATGGATACGGCGAACCGCCCGCCATCGCGGCTGCCGCATGATAGGCGTTCCAGCCTTCATTGGGATCGAACGGCACCATCAACCTGATGGTCGACACAATGCGCAGGAGAGCGATCGCACAACAGGCCGTCAGCAGGCCGACAGCGGCCGGAAGCACCCACGCGGCAGCACCGCGCACCTTCATCGGCCGCGGCAGTCGTCGGTTCTGGTCACGCCGTAGATCGAGAAGAAACTTCCGGCGTGACGCAGATGAAGAATATCCGACACGGGGCTGCGCGTACCATTCAGATGGATGAGGACGACTTCGTCGAAATGGCACTGGAAATACATCAGGTAGGGAAACACATCCCTGATGTCTTTGTCGCCGTCGATCTGGCCGGCCGCCAGATCGTCGAGCTCGGAGACATCCGGCGGCGAACCCTGGTTCGCATTGCCCGCCGCCCATTTGTCGTATGGCGGTTTCAGATAGACCACGTGCTGTCCTCTGGTCGCAAACATCAACGGCGTGAACGCGCCGCGATCCGCAATGGCGAATTCCGCCATATGCCAGTAGGGCTCGTCCGAGGCCATGCCGATCGCGTCTCCGTCCAGAACCGTAAAGATTCTCGACCCCATAGGAATGGCTTGCGATGCGGCGCGAAATTCCGCGAAACGCGTGTCGTAATAGCGCCAATTCCCGGCCAGCGTCGCGGCGCTATAGACCAGAAGGGCGAACATCGCGCCCGCGAGAACACCCTTTGTCTTAGGGGCGAAATGGATGTCCAGGGCCGTGAACGCGAAAACGCCCAGGACGGCAGGCAGCCGCAGATCGACCCCCCAGCCGCCCATCGCCCATTCAGGCGCGAAAAACGTGAATGCCGCCAGAGCGATCAGAAGAACTTTCATGCGGGGGTGAAACGACAGCCAGCCGCGCCACATGCCCATCGCGAGAAACAGGATCAGCGCCGCCAGCACGAAATAGGCGGACTTGTCGAAGTGAAACAGGATCGCGGAATCGATGCGGTCTTGCCATGTGTCCGCCAGGTTGAATTCGAACCGGGCCCCCGGAGCACCCGACGGCTTCAAAAACAAAAATGCCAATCCTGCCGGAACGAAGATCGCGGCGATCGCGCCGAAGCGCTTGAAAATCTCCTCGCGGGGGAAATGACGCTGTTCGACAAATATGCCGAGTTCGTAGGCGCCGATCAGAAGACCCAGAAGCGCCGCAGCAAACAAATGACAAAAATAAACGACGGTCGCGGCGGCAGCGAACGCCAGCAATCGCCAATTGCTTTCACGAGTCCTGCTTGCGATCCATGCCGCAAACACGACGAAGGCAAGCCCCGCCGCAAAATAGTAATTGAGGAAACCCCACATGAAATTTGCGTTGTAGGCGAAAAAGGACGCCGCGAGAGAGCCAATACCGAAGCGGCCGAACAGCAAGCGGTGCACATAGGCCGGTCCGAGCACCCACATCGCGATCGCCGCACTGAGAAAAAGCTTCACGCCGGCAGCCAGCCCAACGACTTTTCCGAGCGCCGGCACGAGTATTTCCGCCGCCAGATTGGGAATGAAACTCCACTCGATGCGATAGAATTGCGCCAGGGGTGGACCCTTCGCGCCGCCCGAGATGAGAAAAAACGTCGCCAGATGCGCGGGATAATCGGGCATCGCCGGCGCCGCGACACACCACAGCGGCGCGATCAGGATTGCCGCAGCGGCAAAAACAGCTACCGCCGGCCAATCGTTCCCCCAGTGATGTCGCATGGCGGCGATCAGCGCGTGCGCCAGACGAATTGGCTCGACATGGAGTAGTTCCACAGGGCGCCCATCAATGCGCCGGCCGCTCCCGCAAGCCACCACACCGAATGCTCGGAATAGAGCCAGGACGCGATGCCGACATTGGAAACCGCGCCTACCGCGCCGATCGCGCAAAAGCCGAAAAAGCCCCACAAAAGATTGAGGCCCGAAAGACGCCGGTCGCGATAGGTCAGCATGTTGTTGAGAAGAAAATTGCTGGCGAGAGCCGCAAGCGTGGCAACGCTCTGTGCAATGGGGAAATTCTGGGTTCCCAGGCGTAGCACCGCGAGCAGCGCCAAAAGATGCACGGCAAGCCCGACGGTTCCCACGAGCGCGAACGAAATGAAGCGCGGATCGACGACGCCGCGAGTGAGCTTTGCGAGGATGAGACCCAGAAACTCAAGCCCGATCTGCGCGTCGAACTTGCTTTCGCCGAACAGGCGCGCGCGGAATTCGTAAGGCACTTCGACGACGCGCAGATGGCCGCGCGCCGTCACCATGATGTCGAGCAGAATCTTGAAACCGATTGAGGAAAGTTCACCGGCCAACTGCTCGAACCTGTCGCGGCGCATCATGAAAAATCCGCTCATCGGATCCGAAACGGAAACGCCCAGCAACATCTGCGCGATTTTGTTGGCGAGTTTGCTGAACGAGGCGCGGCTCGCGGCGAACGCATCGGCGCTGCCTCCCGGAACGTAACGGCTGCCGATGACGAGATCCGCCGAATCGCTCTCCAGGAGCGCGAGCATGCGAGGCAGGACGCGTTCGTCGTGCTGCAGGTCGGCGTCGATCACAACGACATAGGTCGCGGCCGAAGACATGATTCCTTCGATGCAGGCGCTGGCGAGACCGCGCCGCCCCAACCGCTTGATACAGCGCACCCGATCGTCGATTACCGAGAGTGCCTTCGCAGCCGCTGCCGTTCCGTCCGGAGAATTATCGTCAACGAATATGGCTTCCCAGGCGATCCCCTGAAGCGCCGCGTCCAACCGCGAAACCAATTCGCGGACATTCGGCGCTTCGTTAAAAGTGGGAATTACCACGGACAGAAGGACGGGACCTGAAGCAGAATGGAGGACAGGTTGCACGGTCTGCGCCTCCAGGACGGGCAAGGACATCTGGGCACGCCTCGACGACCTTCGCCTCCGCTCGAAGGTGTTGCCCGTGGTGCAGCCGCCTTTCGGCACCGCAGACAAGGGCTAAATTTGCAATTGGACCCGCTGAGGGTGGGCCGCCGCTCCGTGATATGACATTTTTGTGAGATTTGAACAGGGCGTCAACGTGTCGAAAATGCGCATGGGCCTGCATTTGGAGCGAGCAAGGTATCGGTCAAGCGCTTTGGTCGTATAATCCGGCTGGAAGAGTGTGGCAGCGAAGCATCAGAAATCATGACATCATCTCCCGGAACCGGACTTGTGCATCCCGCGATCCTGTCTGGCGGCTCGGGCACAAGGCTCTGGCCACTCTCGCGGCGCGAATTTCCCAAGCAACTGCTGCCGCTGGTGACGCCGGCCACGCTGCTCCAGGAAACCGCCGGCAGAATGTCCGGAAAGCACTTTGCGGCACCCATGATCATCTGCAATCGCGACCATCGCTTCCTGATCGCGGAGCAATTAAGGGGAGCCGGAATTCCGCAAGCCACGATCGTGCTGGAGCCTGCCGGCCGCAATACGGCTCCCGCGGCCGTCGTCGCGGCGCTGATCGCATCCGAATCGGACGCGGGCGCCATCGTATTACTGGCGCCGTCCGACCATGCCGTGCGCAACGTGCAGGCGTTCGAGAGCGCCGTCGCGACGGCGGTCGCAGCCGCGCGTGCCGGTGCACTGGTCACCTTCGGCGTGACACCGGACGGACCGGAGACCGGTTACGGCTATATGCAAAGGGGCGCCGCGCTGACAGATGCGCCGGGCGCGTATCGAGTTGCGCGTTTCGTCGAAAAGCCCGACCGCAAAACGGCCGAGACCTACCTCGCGTCCAGCGACTATTTCTGGAACAGTGGAATGTTCCTGTTTTCCGCGGCGACTTTGTTGCAGGAGATGGCGCAACTGCAACCCGAAATTCTCGAGGCCTGTCGCAAGGCGGTCGTGAAGGGACGGCGCGATTCGGATTTCTTCCGACTCGACGAAACGGAGTTCCTCGCCTCGCCGTCGAATTCGCTCGACTATGCATTGATGGAGCACACGACGCATGCCGCCATCGTTCCGGTCGACATGGGGTGGAGCGACGTAGGATCCTGGGGCTCCCTTTGGGACATCGCGGATAAGAGCGGCGACAACAACGTCGTGCGCGGCGACGTTCTTGTGGCACATGTGCGCAATTGCTATTTGCGCAGTGACGGACCGCTTGTCGCCGCGGTCGGCGTCGAAGACCTTGTCGTGGTCGCGACGAACGATGCTGTACTCGTCACAAGACGCGATGCGGCACAGGACGTGAAGAAGATCGTCGACGAACTGGAACGGCAAGGCCGCAGCGAGCACATCCGCCACGGCGGCGCGCCAGGGAAAAATTAGCCAGATCGAGACCGTCTATCCGTTGTCCTTTGCCTGCGCACGTGCATAAGCCGGCCTGTCGAGGCACCGTTTCACATAAGCATCGATCAGGGGCGATTTCGGCAGCAGCGGGCTCGCGCCGAACATCGCAAACGTTGTCCCGTAAAGGACATCGGCCGCAGAAAATTTCTCGCCGAGAATAAAGGGTCCGCGCGAGAGTGTTTGAATGATAAACGGCATGGCTTTTTCGACCGCCACCCATCCTGCCGTGCCGACCGGGACCTCGACATTCATGAATTTGGACATGAAAGCCGGCTCCAGCACGCCCGTGTAATAGGCGAGCAGCGAGAGATAAGCCCCACGACCCGGCTGGCCGGCAAGGGGTCCCAGGCCGTTTTTCGGGAACTTGTCGGTCAGGTAGAGCGCAATGGCAGGGGATTCGAACACGATCTCGCCGCCATCGGAAATCGCGGGGACTTTGCCGTGAGGGTGCGGATTGGCCGGGTCGACGGCGCCCGTTCCGTCCCTTGTGAGCGTGCTGACGAGCTTGAGTTCGTAAGGCGCGCCAAGTTCCTCCAGCAGGAAAATGAACCGGGACGAACGGGTCTTGGGACGGTGGAAAAGCGTAATCATCGCAAAGCTCCTCAGGACGGGGGAATGCTACTGCCGCATTGCTGACAGCATCATGTCAGCAGCGGCGGGACCCCGCCTCTTCTGCTTAGCATGTCCGGGGGCCTATGATGCGAAACCGTCCGATCTCTGCAAGTTAGGATCGCCATGACCCCGCTCCTCCTGCTCGACACGCCGCAGCCGGCCATTCGCCGGATCACCCTGAACCGGCCCGACAAGCGCAATGCGCTGTCGAACGAGTTGCGCGCTGCCCTGTTCGAAGCACTCGAGGCTGTGGATCGCGATCCCGACCTGCGTGTTACTATTCTCCGAGGCGCGGGCATCTGCTTTTCCGCCGGCTACGATCTTTCGCGTGAGAGTGCGAAGCAGCCCCTTCCCTTCCAGACGGCAGCAGGCGCCGGGCAGTGGGCACGACACGTCGTCGAAGGCTGCTTCCGCATCTGGGACACGGCGAAGCCCGTGATCGCGCAGGTGCATGGATGGTGCCTGGCAGGCGGCTCGGAACTCGCGACCGCCTGCGATCTCGTCTATGTGGCCGAAGATGCGCAGATCGGCTATCCGCCGGTGCGCATGATGAGCCCGCCCGACAACCAGTTTCACGTCTGGCTTTGCGGCCTGCGACCTGCGATGGAGATGATGCTCACGGGTGATGCGATCAGCGGCATCGAAGCGGTGCAAATGGGCTTCGCCAATCGCGCATTTCCCGCCGAGAAACTCGATCTCGAGGTGCTCGCCATCGCCGAGCGAATCGCGAAAATTCCGACGGACGTGCAGCAGATGAACAAGCGCTCCGTTCATCGTGCGATGGAAATCATGGGCCTGCGCGCGGCGATCCGCGCCGGCACCGAAATTCAGGCGCTGGCGCTTACCACGGAAAGTTCGCGCGAGACGTTCTCGAAGTTTCGCGACAGCGTGACCAAAGGCCTGGACGCGCGCGATTCCTCGTTTGGCGATTATCGCACCAAAAAATAGCGTGTGCCTGTCCGCGATCAGCCGGCAAGAATCTCGGCATAGGTCTTCAGATCGACGTTCCCGCCGGAAAGTACGGCGACCGTACGGATGGGATCCAGATCCAGCGCGAGCGCGCCGGCCAGGGCGACTGCGCCGCTGGGTTCAGCCACGAGTTTCGCCTCGGTCGCAATCCGTCGCATCGCAGCCCGGATCGCATCTTCGGATACCGTCACGATATCGCTCACGAATGCCTGAATGTTGATCCAGGGCAACCGACCCAATTGGGACACGCGTAGCCCGTCGGCGATCGTGCGGTTGGTGTCCTCGGGCGGCACTCGGACGATTTGCTTGGCTCTGTAGCTCTGCGCCGCGTCGTCGGCCAGCTCGGGCTCCACGCCGATCACGCGGATGTCCGAACTCGATTGCGCAATCGCGGCCGACAGACCGCCGATCAGCCCGCCTCCCGACACCGGCACGACGATGAATTGCACGTCCGGCTTCTGCGTCAGAATCTCCAGGCCGATCGTTCCGGTCCCCGCCATGATCGCGGCCGAATCGTAAGGCTCGATGACGATATAGCCTTGCTCGCGGGCGATGCCTGCTGTCACTTCGGCGCGCGCATTGCCGTATGGGCTGCAAAGCACCAGTTCGGCGCCCCAGCGTTTCGTCGCTTCCATCTTGAGACGCGACGACGTCTCGGGCATTACCACTGTCGCGCGGATGCCGAGAATCTTCGCGGCATAGGCGACGGCCTGGGCGTGGTTGCCGCTCGAATGCGCCACGACACCCCGCCGACGCTCTTCCTCGCCAAGGGTAAGAAGAGCGTTGAATGCGCCCCTGATCTTGAACGCGCCGATCGGATGCAGGCTCTCGGCCTTGAGCGACAGGCCGGACGGCGTCATGAGCACCAGCGGCGTTGTGCTCACAAAAGGCGCAATTCGCGCCGCCGCGGCTTGAATGGCGTCGAGCGCGATTATTCCCGGCGTGTGCAAGTGCTCACCATTCGTCATATTCGCAGCCCATGGGACAGCCGGGTTTCATCCTAGATAATGGAGAATCTTGTTCGCTGCGTGAAGCGAAATGGAAGGCGCCGTCTGGATGCCATAGCCGCCCTGCCCGGCAAGCCAGAAGAACCCTGGCGCGTTCGCATCGAATTCGAACAAAGGAGTTCGATGAGGCGTGAATGTCCGCAGTCCGGCCCATTTGCGCCGAATGCGGCTCACTTTCATCGTGGTCGCTTCCTCGATTCGCCATGCGACGATAGCCACATCGATTTCTTCGGGCTGCGCGTCGCAAGGCTCCGAGGGGGTTTCATCGACGGGAGACGCCAGCACCAGACCCGCTTCCGGCTTGAAATAGAATGCATCGCCGATGTCGTTCACGAACAACCAGTTCGAAACGTCCACACCGTCCGGCGGTTCGATGGTAATTGCCGTCCGGCGCAGCGGCATCAATCCGCGATCGCCGAGGCCGGCCATGATCCCCAAGCGGCCCGCCCAGGCGCCTCCGGCATTCACGACGACCCGTGCGGAATAGGTTTGGCCTGCGCTCTCCACAACCCACGCGTCACCGGCACGCGAGACGCTCAGCACTTCGGCGGAAGTCTGAATCTCGACATCGCCATGCAGGCCCATCCGCCGGAACCCTTCGAACAATCCATGCACATCGATATCGGCAGAGCCCGGCTCTTCCGCGGCCGCGAGGAATACATCGCGGCGCAGGATCGGCATACAGTCGTAAACCTCCGTCATTGTCACCGCACGCGACGCATGTGGATTTTCCGTCAGCCAGGCATTCAACTCTGCGACGTGATCAGGACGCGCAACGAAGAGTATCGCTCGCGGAGTAAACAAAGGTTGCTCTGTAAAGCCGTCCGGAGGATTTTCAAAGAACGAACGGGACTGCGAGGTGAGCGCGCGCACCGTGGCATTGCCGTAGGTTTCCGTGAAGACCGCCGCGGACCGGCCGGTTGTATGCATCGCAAGCAATTCTTCGCGCTCAAGGAGGATGACTTTCGCGCTGCCGGCCAGTCGCCCTGCCAGCGACATGCCTGCGATTCCTCCGCCAATGACGATGACATCAGCCGATTTCATGATTCATCCACATGTCACAAAATTTAACGCATGAGGGGTCAATCGCGCTTCCGCGTGCGCAACGCGCTATCCGCAAGCGCGACAACCTCGTCATGACGCGCGCCAGACAGCGGATAACGCGGCGGTCGCACGCGCGCGCTTCCCTGACCCGCGCGCTGCTGGACGAGCTTGATGCATTGTACGAGATCGTGCCCGGCATCGAGGTGCAGCAGCGGCATGAACCAGCGATAGAGATCGCGAGCCTCCGCCATGCGACCCGCCGTCATCAATTCATAGATGCGCACCGACTCGTCGGGAAATGCGCCGGTGAGGCCGGACACCCAGCCGGCAGCACCCAGAGCCAATGCTTCGAACGCGAGATCGTCGAGGCCCGCGAACAAAACATAGCGGTCTCCGAGCGCGTTGACGATATCGGTGAAACGGCGCGTGTCTTCGGCTGCTTCCTTCAGAGCCACGATGTTCGGTTCGCCGGCTAATGCCGCCAACGCATCGAGTCCGATATTGACGCGATAAGCCGGCGGGTTGTTGTAGAGCATGATCGGCAATTTGGTGGCGCGCGCTACGTCGCGGAAATGAACCACCAACTCGTCGGGCTTCGGCACATAGACCATCGCAGGGAGCACCATCAGGCCATCCACGCCGATGCGCTCCGCGTCGCCTGCATATGCGCAGGCGATTTCCGTCGTGAACTCGGTCACACCGGCCAGAACCGGGACCCTGCCACGGACGGTTTCGACGATCGCCTTCAGGACGCGCCGCTTCTCGTCCGCCGAGAGGGACGCGTTTTCGCCGCAGGTCCCCAGCGCCACAATGCCGTGCACGCCGGCCGCCAGCATGAATTCCAGATGCGTTTTGGTGGCCGCGATATCGACGCTCAGGCCGGCGTCGAACTGCGTCGTCGCGGCCGGAAATACGCCCGCCCAGTCTATTTTTGCCATTGTCATCCCGCGCGCAAGATTCGGGCAAAGCTAGCGCATTTTTAAGGGTATGCCGCAAGGCTCCTTCAAGTGCTGCCCTGGGCAGCGGCTCCGCTCCGGCTGCAAGCCGGCATTGCCGGATCAGTTCGGCCGGCATCGAATTGGATGGGAGTCAGTTGGACGGGTAACCTCCCGAATACGGCGATGAGTCCCCGCGCGTAAGATCGCGCGGCGCAACCGGAACACCACCATCCGCTTCGAATTGCCCTGTGATACATTTGCAGATCGTAAGCGCGTGACGCACACGTCGATGACGATGATAGACTGCGACGAGGTGGTCGGAGAGGCCGTCACCAAAATTCGGCTGCCTCGGAGGCATTGGAATGTGTCAGATTGCGGTCACATCAAGCAACATATGATAATTCGATGCAGTCGCAATAGAAAGTTGTTCAGAAAAAATAGCGCTTACAGTAAGCGAGTCGTGAATCCTCCATGAATGTTTCCCTTCAACTCGTGGTGACGATTGCGGCGTTCGCGCTGGCGGGCGGATGGAGTTCTGCACGCGCGGCAGTGATTCTATCCGGCCGCCGATTTTCTGTCGCGATGGCGTCGGCTCTTTGCGTCGCGCTCGCGGCATGGGCCGCTGCGATCATGGGTTGGACTGTCGTTTTTGCAATCACGCTCGCGCTCGGCTGGGCGTTGCTCACGCTTGCCGCGATCGACATTCTCGCCTTCCGGCTTCCGGATATTCTGACATTTCCTCTTGCAGCCGCAGGGTTGCTCGTGGCGCAGGTTGTCGCGCACGATCTTTGGGCCCATGTGGCCGGTGCGGCTATTGGATATTGTGCGTTTGCCGCCATCGCCTGGGGGTTCGAGCGCGCTCGCGGCCGGGAAGGACTTGGACTCGGAGACGCCAAGCTGGCGGCGGCGGCCGGCGCATGGCTCGGCTGGATGCCGTTGCCGTCCGTCGTCCTGATCGCCTGCGCTGCCGGATTTTTGTGGGTTGCGTCTTTGGCGATCGTGCGGGGCCGCGCGGCACTGGCTGAACGCATTCCGTTCGGTATGGCGCTCGCAATCGCGATCTGGGTGGTGTGGCTTTATGGTCCGCTCGAGTTTCTCGGCGGCGGGGCATGATCAATCGGTATATCTGATCCAGAACGGGGCAGTCTTGTTGCCCGTCAGTTCCACAATTGCCGATCGACTGAAGAGACCGCCGCCGGCGTCGCGTACGGTGACATGCACTGTCAGGGGGCGGCCAATATAGCTCTCTGCGCTCGGATCGAAGGCCGGCATAGCCGTATCGTCGCTGGGTTCCGGACTTGTCGGCTGTTGCGAATTTTCGCCGACGCCGGACATCACAGCCAGAGCCAGCGGTTGCGAAGTCGGAACGCTGAAGCCGCCGGCGTCTCCGAAGAACACCGTGAGCGCCGGCTTGAGCTTCGCAAACAAATTCGGATCCATGCCGCGAACTTCAACCAATTCGTCGACCGTTCGAAATGGTCCATTGCGCGGCTTGATTCCGAAGGGCTCGTAGTAAGGCGCTTCCGCGCCGTTGGGTCGCGTATCGTCGTCTTCGTCCTGCCAATCCTCGAACGAATCGACAAGCGTATCGAGGCGATTGCCGTTGATGCCTACATCCGCAAACATCGTTCGGACCTGGTCCTCGTCGAGACGATTGATCGGTATCTTTCCACGTTCGTCGTCGACCGCGATCTTCAGAATCATGTCGCCGATGGCGAGCGTTTTCGGCTTGCCGTCGATCGACCAGCGTTGCTTGGTATTCTCGATGCCCAGTCCGTCGATCGCGAAAGCGATGCCCGAATCCGCGGCAGCCTTGAGCCTCGCACGCTCGACTTGCCCGGCAACGGCGATCGTGGCGCCGCGGTTGACGGCCACGGCTTCGAACGAAACATAGGCGAAGGCCATCATGCCGGCGACAGCCAGCACCATGGCGTATCCCGCCTCACGGCGCCGTCTCAATTGGTGTTCGCCTTTTGGGGCTTCGGCGGATCGGCCAATTTGACCTTCTTCCGCAACTCGTCGGTGATCGACTGCATGTCTGTGGAGTTACGAATGACCCGTGGAGTAAGCAGCACCAACAGTTCCGTACGCGTGTCCGTGTCGTCGGTGTTGCTGAACAGGTATCCGAGATAAGGAATATCCTTAAGAATCGGCAGGCCGTCCTTTTCGTTGGATCGGTTATCGCTGATCATGCCGCCAAGCGCGATCGTCTGTCCGTCCTGCACTGCGATCGAGCTCGCGATCCGACGCTGCTCGATGGTCGGCGACTGAATCTGGGCGCTGCTCGAAGGCGTGCTCGCCACGTCGCTCACTTCCTGCGAAATGTCGAGCAGCACAAGACCGCCGTCGTTGACGCGCGGAGTTACCTTCAGGATCACACCGGTGTTGAGGTAGTCGATCGAGTTCACCACAGGCGAATCGGCCGTCACCGTACTTACGGACGATGCCGTTTCGACAGGGACTTCGTCTCCCACCTGCAGGGCCGCAGTGTGATTGTTGAGGACCAGCAAGTTCGGCGCCGACAAGACTTTGACATTGGTAATAGACGCAAGCGCATTGAGCGTTGCGCTGATGTTCGTGCCGTTTGTGAACAGATAGGAAAAGCCCGGAAAATTCTGCACGGGCATCGCGGTGGTGCCTTCGGAATAAGATGCGGTGCCCTGCCCGATTCCGAACGACCACTGCACGCCATATTGCAGCTCCTTGGTCAGGGTCACTTCCGTGATTGCCGCTTCGATCACGACCTGCAAGGGCTGGATATCGAGCTTTTTGAGAGCGTCGGCAATCAAATCGTATTGGCGCTGCGTCGAATAAATGACGATTGCGTTGTTCGCGTCGTCGCTCGAGATCGTGATGGGCCCTTCGGCCGGGCCGAGCTGCAGCGTTTGCGTCGTATCGGCGTTCGCCTCGGGCTGACCGAACGTATCGCCCGGAATCAAATCCCCCTGCTCGCCGAGCCCGCCGGGAGTTCCGGTTCCCGACGTCGAACCCGACAGGCCGGAGGTCGAGGACGAGCTGCTATCCTGAGACTGGAACGTCGCGATGGGTGCCTGGCGACTGGTGTGCTGGCTCTTCGCCTGGTTTTGGTTGTTGCCTTTATTTCCGCCGCCGAAGGCATTGACAAGAACGGTCGCGACGTCGGACGCGCGGCCGTTCTGGACCCGATAGACGAAGAGCTTGCGCGCATTGCTCTCGCCCTCGGCGTCCAGCATGTCCACCCAATGGCGAACCTGGCGCAGATAGGCCGGTTGAGCGGAAATCGCCAGTATCCCGTTCAGCCGGTCGATTGCTATCAGCCTTACAAGGCCGGCAGTCGGTGCGCCTTCGCTGTTCAGAAGCTGATCGAGCTCGGTCAGCAATTGCTTGCTGTCGGTATGATGGGGCACGAACATCGCAAGAGACATTCCGTGCAGCCAGTTGACGTCGAACTGGTTCACAAGCTCCCGGATGGAGCGCCGTTCGCCGGCCGAACCCGTCACCATGAGAATATTGCGGCCGGCATCGGCCTGTGAAATGGCATTTTCCGGAACGAGCGGATCGAGCAATTTCTTGAGCTCGGTCGCATTCACGAATCTGAGTGTGATTTCTTCTGTGCCGAACCCGGGGTCGTCCGCCGCGACAAGCTGCGGTTGCCGACGCGCTTCGGTCATGGGAACGATGGTGTAGACTGCGCCCCTGCGCACAAGTCCGAGCCCCGCCGCCTTCAACGAATCTTCCAGGATGGGAAATACATCTGCCTTCGTCACCGGGTGGGCCGTCACGACCGTGACGTTTCCGGTCACCGACGGATCGACGGCGTAGTTAAGGCCCAGGATGTCGCCGAGAATCGCTTTTGCCGCTTCGTGAACGTCTACGCCTGGAAAATTCAGGTTCACTTTGGCCGACGCCGACATCGGGGTCGGAGCCGGCGCGGAAACCGGCGCCGGCGGACTGTCCTGTGCCTGGGTCACGGACGCGCAAAGGAGAAGCGTCAAAGCGAGCATAGAGCGCTGGAGAAGCTTTTTTGTCATTGATTGCTCTCGCTATCCTCTGTCGGCGCGGGGTTCTGCAACGGCAATACAGGCGCTGCGGGCAAAGGCTTTTTTTCGAGCGGGAGAATATGGCGCTCGCCATTGTGTTCGAACGTCAAGGCATTCAGGTCGACGGTCACAAGCTTCCAACCGTTCAAATCTTCGCCAGGCTGCACGCGTACGATCGTTCCGCCGGGCACTTTGACGATTGCAGTCGCCACACCGTCACTGGCCGTGGCGATTCCCAATACTGTGAAGTCTCCCATTCCGCCGGCGGGCGGCTCGACGCTGGCGTCGGCTTTGCGATCGGGTGCAAAAATAGGGTTTCTGAGAATCTCGGGATAGCTCGGGACGGCCGGCGAGGCAGGTTCGCGCGCGCGCCGCGGGGCTAGATCGGACTGCTCCGGCAGCGTCGAAACGGACGGCAGCGTCAGTTGTAGTCCGGCTGCAACCAGCAATAATGCGGTGGCCATGACTGGCATCAGCTCCGGGTTACGACGATTGAGAAAGTTGGATGGGCGCAGAGACTTCAATTCGGACAGCCATCGGCCCCAAATGTCCCGTCTCAAAGGCACGATCGGCAACGACCGAAAGGTGTTCAACAACGACATAAGGCTCCTCGCTTTCGAGACGCGCCAGACATTTGTAGAGTTGACCATCGGTGAGTTGCAGGTCCGCTCTTACCCGAATCCATCCGGCGGGAACATCCTCCTGGACATCCTGAATCGCCTGCACGGAGCCGCCGGTATCCTCCGCGAGCTTGCTGAGCCTGCTTTTCAAAGCCTCGGCCGCCAGCGCCTCCGTGGGTGCGTTAATGCTGAATTTCTCGGCCGAGGACCGCTGTTCCTCGGCTTGCTGCCGCCAGACGGGAACTCCGGCCAGGATTCGCTGGTTGCGCGCATAGACACCGAGCAACGTCTCGCGCTCATCCGCGCGATCCACAAACCCGCCTATCAGCGGACTTATCACTGCAAGCCACAGCACGGCAATGGCCGCGACCAGCAATCCGATCGCCACAAGGCTGCGCTCGCGCGGGTCCAGGGGTTTCATCGTTTCACCAGGGGCCGCGCGTCGGCCGCGATTTCGAACGCTTCGGGCGTATTGGCCGCAGCGGGCTTGGCATTTGTGCTCAGCGCACGCGCATTGCGAAGAACCGGCGACGCTTCGAATTTGACCAGCAGATCCGCCGGTCCTTGCCTGTATCCCGAAACCTGAACGGTCTGGCCGTTCCATTCGAAACGACGCGCCCAGGCGTTTGCGGGCATGGCTCTTGTGACCGCGTCGAGAATGCGCAGCGGAGCATTGTGGGCCAGACGCTCGAGAAGCGCGGCGCGGCGCTCGGCTTCCGCCTGGACTTTCGCATGAAGATGCATCGCCATTGCGACGGTCGCCTGTTGCGAATCGACGTCATCACGCAAGGAGTCGAGCGCCGTCGAATCGCGATAAGCGAAAATGCCGACATTCGCCACCATCAGAAATCCGACGGCGGCCCACCAGATTGGCAGCCTTGCACGCGCCCCGCTCAGCCCGCCCGCCCCCCGGGCCTGCGCCAGAAAGTCGAAATGAATGTTCGACCCTGCTTCGCCGCGCATTCCGAGAGCGGCGGCGCCGAGTCCGGACGATTGCGCGCGCGCGAGCACGTCCGCGATCGCGTCGCGCGACATCACACCGAGCAGTACCCGCTGTCTGCCTCTGTCCGTATCGCGTTGAATGATTTCGGTATCGAAATAGACTGCATCCGCGGGAAACGGTGTAAGGCGGTCGATATCCAACGCGATCAAGCGGCGAATGTCGTTGGGCGGGAGCAACGGCAGATCAAGCTCGCGAGTCAACACGCGCGACTTCGGCAGCACGATGGTTGCGTGATCCAGCTCTCGCGACGAATGTGCCGTCGCGTCGAACGGCTTCGAGTTCGTTCCTTCTCGGCGACTCAGTCCGTGCTCGTCCCAATCGACCACGAGTTGCGGCCGTTTCACCAAACGCGCACGCCAGTGCTGCGGAACGAGCGCGAGCAGTTCCTCGAGCCACCACGACAGCCCCTGCTGGATCCATCGTCCGATGGTTTCCATGTCCGAATTGAAAAAATCCTTGAGGTTCATTGCCGGCCC
>JBEKDC010000001.1:0-45464 GCA_050014535.1 Rhizomicrobium sp. | reverse complement strand
CGCCAGTGCTGCGGAACGAGCGCGAGCAGTTCCTCGAGCCACCACGACAGCCCCTGCTGGATCCATCGTCCGATGGTTTCCATGTCCGAATTGAAAAAATCCTTGAGGTTCATTGCCGGCCCCGACAGCGCCCGGAGGCGGCATTGAGCACGCACAAGGAATCGATGGTGATCATCGGCTTTATCAGAAGCTCCGGCCAGGCGCGTCGATCCCCCTGCTCGAACTGCAACCTGATGCGAACAAGCTGCGGCAGAGCCACCTGATGCTCCCAGCTCAATTGCCAGGCGGACGAGCCGTTGGGTTGCGGCCCGAAATAGGAGATATCGAAATCCTGCACCCCGCGCAGCAGCACCAGAACTTCGCTTGCTACTGCCTGATTGAGGGCCACATCGCTCACGGCCGATAGAACGAGATCGCCGTCCGTATCGAGCGCCAGCCGATACCGGCGCAACGCTGTCGGTCGTCCGGAATCGCGCGCCTCGCCTAGAAAGGATATCTCGTCCGCCTTTCCATCAAAATCCGCAAAAGGCGGCGTCGTGTCGTTCCGGGTTGCCGGAAATGCCGACTCGATGCGCTCGCGCAGCAACAGCTGAGCGCCGGCGACATTCTCCGCCGCGACATCACTCGCATCCATGCGTTCCCACACCCGCCGTCCGCTTGTGATCCCGGAAATCATCAGTGCGCCGATCATGCCGAGAATGACGAGGCTCGCGAGCATTTCGGCAATCGCATATCCGGCAGTCCTGTCAGACATCGCTCACGCCCCCGGCCCCACGGCAAGGCTGTCGAGCGTGACGATCGCATTATCACTGTCGAGCGAGCGCACCGACACGGTGACTTGCCACAATTCGCCCGAACTGCTCGCGGCGCCCGCCAAGCCGGACGGAGCGATGTCAATGCGCCACGCATATGCTCCCTCGGTTCCACCCGTCATCCCCTGCGCCAAAGGTATGGCCGAACCTACGGCCGCAAGCTCGGACTGGGCGATCAGCAGAGCCGTTTGTTTTTCATTGACCATCCGGTTGCGCATCGCGCCATCTTCGATCACGCGATACATTGCAGTGAGCGCCAGCGCGACGATTGCCGCCGCAACCATCGATTCGATGAAGACCGAACCGCTGTCATTCCTCATCACGATCCGTACGACACGGCCCCGGTCGCGATGTCCACGGAGATGTCGACCTGATGCGCCGCGCCGGCGAGCGTCACGACGCCCCCCGACGTGGAGCCATCGGCAAAGAATTCAATCGTTTGCCCCTTCGACATCCGTAGATCGATCGTTTCCGGCACCTGGCGCGCCTCTCCTTCGTTCCAGCCATATCCATGTCCGCCGACCTGCAGCGAAAATTCGACATTCCGGCCCTTGTCCATCGCGTCGGCGTGGGCAATGCGCAAATTCGCCGCCAGCGCGTCGGCCGTCTCATGCAGCGAAAGAATCTCGTATGTTCGCTCCATTGACGGAAAGGCAATAAGGCCGAGCATCACCGTCAACGTCACGACAACAAGAGCTTCGAGCAGTGTCATGTCCGGTCGCTACCAGTTGCCGACGTCCTGGGCTTCGCCAGTTCCACCCTCGGCTTTATCCGATCCCAACGTGTAGACGTCGACCTCTCCGTGCTGTCCGGGGACCTTGTATAGATAAGGTTCGCCCCACGGATCGCGCAGCGCGCTTTCCTTGCGTAGATATGGACCGTTCCATCCCGGCGCGCTGGGCGGCGCCGTGACCAGCGAATTGAGGCCTTCGACCTGGGTGGGATAACGACCAACATCGAGCTTGTACAACTCCAAAGCCGAAGTGATGTTCTGGATCTGTACCCGCGCCGTTTGCGTGCGTGAAGTGCCCAGATATTTGAGGACCTGCGGCGCGATGATGGCGGCAAGCAGCCCCATGATCGCCAGCACGACGAGGAGTTCCAGCAGGGTGAAACCGGCTTCGCGCCGGGTAATTTTCTTCAGGTTCATCATGGTCCAAGCGCCAAATCGTTGAAGCCGAGAATTGCCGACATAATCGATGCGATGACGGTCGCGACAAGCGCACCCATCAATACTGTAAGGGCCGGCGTCAAGATCGCAATCATACGTTGAATTGTGTTCCGGACGTCGCGGTCCAGCACGTCGGCAAGACGATTTAACATCATGCCCAGCTGTGCGGTCTCCTCGCCCGTGCGCAGAAAGCTCATGGCCATGGGCGGAAATAGCTTGGTCGCTGCCAGCGGGCCCGACAATCCGCTTCCTTCCTTAAGGCCGGACACCACACGACCCACGGCTGCGGACATGTAGGTGTTGACGAGCGAGCGCTGGGCGATGCCGAGGGCCGTGGGCAGCGCCACACCGCTGTCGACCAGGCTTCCCAACGTCCGCGCCAGACGCGCCGTTTCGGCATTGGTGATGAGCGGTCCCAGTTGTGGGACTCGCAGCACATTGCGGTCGAAAGCGCGCCGCACTGCCGGTTGGGCCATCCAGCGCATGCCGATGAAGCCCGCGACGACGAGTCCGAGAACGCCTAACCAGCCATAGTTCCTGAGGCCGTGGCTCGCCCCCATGACGATCTGGGTGATGAGCGGCAATTTGGCCCCCTGATCGGAGAATAGGTCTTCGAACTGTGGAACGACGACGAGGAGCATCATCGATACGACGCCCAAGGCGATGACAATCAAGACGGCCGGATAGATCAACGACGAAACGATGGTCTGGCGCAGCGCGGCGGCGCGGTCGAGCGATTCGGCCAGACGCGCGAGGCTGACATCGAGCTTGCCGCTTGCCTCGCCCGCTTCCGCCATCGCGCAAGCCATGGGTGGAAACGTCGCTTCCTCTTGTTGCATGGCGCGCGCAAGCGGCACGCCTTCCTTCACGCGGTCTCGCAATCGAACAAACACGGCTTTCAATGCCGGCTTCGAAATATTGTCGATACAGACGGCCAGAGCGCGATCGAGCGCCAATCCGGCGCTCAACAACACCGCAAGCTCGCCGAGTGCGTTCGCGACGGCCTGACGCGTGGCCGCGCCCGCCATTTTGGTTCGCTTCGCGGGACGCTCCGCCGTCTCGATCGCTTCGATCGGCATCAGACCTAGTCGGCGCAAACGATCGAGCGCATCGTTGTGCGACGAGCCGTCGAGCGTTCCCGCCTTCAACTCTCCGGTCGGCGTCGCGGCGCGATAGCGAAAGGTTGCCACGTCTATGCCTCCCGCGTGACGCGCAGGATTTCTTCGACGGTCGTCAGCCCGACTTGCGCCTTGGCGATTCCGTCAGCGAGCATCAAACGCATTCCGGCATCGACGGCAGCGCGCTGTACCTCACGCGCTTCGGCCCGCACGAGAATAAGCCGCGAAATTTCCTCATCCATCTCCAGCAATTCGAATAACGCGATGCGACCGCGGAAGCCCGTCTGTCCGCAAGCGTCGCAACCGTGCGGCTTATAGAATTGCATACCGTGCATGGTCGCCGCATCGAGCCCGAGCGACGCGATTGCTTCGCGCGAAAGCACCGTCGCGGTCCGGCAATGAGGGCACAGGCGGCGAACGAGGCGCTGCGCAAGGACGGCATTGAGCGTGGAGGTGATCAGAAACGGCTCAACGCCCATATCGAGCAGACGCGTGACTGAGCTTGCCGCGGTATTGGTGTGCAGGGTCGACAGGATCATGTGACCGGTGAGGGCGGATTGAATGGCGACCTGGGCCGTTTCGAGATCGCGGATTTCGCCCACCATCATCACGTCGGGATCCTGACGAAGGAATGAGCGAAGCGCTGCGGCGAAATCGAGACCGATCTGCGGCTTGACCTGAGTCTGATTGATGCCGGCGAGGCGATATTCGATCGGATCCTCGATGGTGAGTATCTTGCGTTCGGCCGTGTTGAGCGTCGCAAGAGACGCATAGAGCGTTGTCGTCTTACCGCTGCCGGTCGGTCCCGTCACGAGCAGGATACCGTGCGGCTGCGCAAGCACGCGCCGATAGCGCACAAGCAACTTCTCGTCGAACCCAAGCTTATCGAATTCCAGCGCGAGATTTGAGCGATCGAGAATGCGCAGTACGACCGCTTCGCCATGGATCGTCGGCGATGTCGCCACGCGAAAATCGATCTCCTGACCGCGAACCGCGAGCCGCAATCTCCCATCCTGGGGCAATCTTCGTTCGGCGATGTTGAGGCCGGACATCACTTTGATGCGCGAAACCAGCGCCGATTTGAGATGCGCGGGCAGCGTCTCTTCATCGCGCAATGCGCCATCGACCCGAAAGCGCACCTTAATCGCGCTTTCAGTCGGCTCAATATGGATGTCGGATGCTTGCGCTTCGGAGGCGCGCGCAATCAGGCTGTTGACGGCGCGAACAACGGGCGCGTCGCTGGCCAGATCCTTGAGCCGTTCCACATCGGCGTCATTGTCGTCGGCGCCCGCGTCTTCTTCCTGCGGTACGTTCGGCGCGCCATAGAGGCGATCGAGAGCGGCCTCGATGTCGCTCGTGCGCGCGACGACCGGTGTCACGGCACAATTGAGAGCGAATGCCAGAGCCTTGGCGACATAGGCGTCCAGCGGGTCGACGAAGGCGATTTCAACACCCAACGGCGTTTGCCGCAGCGGGACTGCGCGCGCGTCGCGCAAGAACCGCGGCGCCAGAGTGTCTGCCGCCACCGGTTCGACAGGAAAATCGTCGGACGTGGCGAGCCTGAAGCCGGTTGCCCGGGAGATCGCTTGGGCCAGCGCAACCTCGGAGATCAGTCCCAGGCGGGTCAGTACGGCGTCGAGACGTTCGCCGGTCTCAGACTGGACGGCGCGCGCGCGGGCAAGCGTCTCCGGAGAGACAAGCTCTCGATCCAGCACGAGCTGGTCCAGGCTTCCTGCGACTTCCGACGGCGCGAGCATGGCGGTCACGCGGCAGCGCCCCTCCTCATCCGACATTGACATCTTGAAAGCAGGCCGCCACCCCCGGCAAAGGCGGCTGGCACTGGCTAAAGTACCAGAAATGCAGAAGAATATGCAATGTTGGCGGGACCTCGCGTCCATCCACCAGCTGCGCCGTCGACATCAGTTTTCCACCGAATTCGCAACAAAACGCTCATGTTCGGGCCGCGCAGTCCAAACCTTACGCAAATAACATGTTTGCCGCTAACCCTTCTGTCGAAAAAAACAGCAGGCGCGTATGATTCCGCCTCGAGACCCCGCCGAGTTCCGCCATTGGTCGCCGACTCCTTGAGCCCGCCGGCATTGCGCGACACCCCTCTGGGGCTTCGCATCGCGATCGTCTGCGTGATGCTCGGCATGTTTATGCAGATGCTGGACACGACCATCGCAAATGTGGCGCTCCCCTACATGCAAGGGAGCCTCCAGGCGTCGCACGACCAGATCACCTGGGTGCTGACGTCCTATGTGATCGCCTCGGCAATTCTGACAGGCCCGGTCGGCTGGGTGTCCGCGAGATTCGGCCGACGCGAGATATTCCTCGTGAGCCTGGTCGGCTTCACGATCACGTCGGCGATGTGCGGCTTGGCACAAACGCTCGACCAGATGATCGTGTTCCGGCTGCTGCAGGGTGCATTTGGCGCGGCATTGTCCCCCCTGTCCCAGGCCATCATCATCGACCGCTATCCGCTCGAGAAGCGCGGCCAGATCATGGCGATCTGGTCGATGATCATCATGCTGGGGCCGATCCTGGGTCCGACACTGGGCGGATTTCTCACCGACCATTACTCGTGGCGTTGGGTGTTCTACGTCAATGTCCCTGTCGGCATCATCTCCACGGCCGGCGTATTCCTGTTCCTGCACGAGGCGCGGCACGATACGCCGCCGCGCTTCGACTGGTTCGGATTCATTGCGCTGAGCGTTGGCCTCGGTGCGCTGCAATTGATGCTGGACCGGGGAACCACGAAGGACTGGTTCGATTCCTTGGAGATTATCGTCGAAGCCGTGCTCGCCGGCCTCGGCCTTTACATTTTCACGGTGCAAATTCTCACGATCAACAAGCCGTTTCTTCGCCTCGATTTGTTGAAGGACAAGAATTATCGTTCGGGCCTGATGCTGGTATTTTTTGTCGGCATTATCCTTCTAGCCACCAGCGCATTGCTGCCGCCGTTTCTCCAGACTCTCGGCGGCTATTCCGTCATGGATACCGGCCTGCTTCTTGCCCCGCGCGGCCTGGGCACGATGGTGACGATGTTGTTCGTCGGTCGGATTGTGATGAGGGTCGATTCGCGAGGGTTGATGGCGTTCGGAGCATCTATCCTGATTTGGTCGCTGTGGGAGATGTCGAGGTGGACCCCGGATATCGATTCTCAACGCCTTGCATTCACGACATTCATGCAGGGCGTGGGAATGGGATTTATATTCGTTCCGTCCAATATCTACGCCTTCGCCACGCTGCCTCAAGCGTTGCGAACCGACGGCGCCAGCATCATCAACCTGGTGCGAAATGTGGGTTCCGCCATCGGCGTTTCGGTTACGACGACCTTCCTCAGCAACAACACTCAGATCATGTACGCGCAGCTCTCCGTTCATGCCTCGCCGTTTAATCGTGCACTCGGTGTCAATGCACCCAGTTTGTTCCTAAACCCGCAGATGCCGCTGGGCGTCTCGATACTGCACGGGATGGTGCTGCAGCAGGCAACGATCGCAGCCTATGCCGACGTCTTCCTTCTGATGTTTTACATCAGCCTGCCGATCCTGATTCTGATCCTGTTTCTGCAAAAGACGGTGCTTCTGCCGGCTGCCGCGCCTGTCAACGAAATGGAAGCGCTGGAGTAGCTAAAACATTTGAACGAAGCGGGCGACATCGTTGCGACCTTGCGATTGCTCGGAATGGTGCCGAAAGGCGTCGATCCGCAGTTTCGGCGTCTTCCGGGAGGTGTTTCGAGTGACGTTTTTCGCGTGGATCTCCCGACGGGACCCGTTTGCGTGAAGAAGGTGCTGGCCAAACTCAATGTTTCGGCGGACTGGCGCGCTCCTGTCGGGCGTGTCCACAGCGAGGCGGCGTGGTTCCGTTTCGCGGGCCGGATCGCGCCGGGCAGCGTGCCGGTCGTGCTGGCCGAAGACCGCGCTTCACATCTGTTCGTCATGAACTATTTCGATCCCGAGACGCATCCGTGCTGGAAGAATCTGCTTCGTGATGGCGTCGTCGATCCGGCATTTGCGGGTCGCGTGGGCGAGATCATTGCGCATATTCATCGCGCGGCCGCAGGATCGAAAGCAGTGCAGGACGAGTTCGCGAACCGGGAATTCTTCATGGCGCTGCGGATCGATCCGTATCTGCTTACTGCGGCCAGGGCTCATCCCGATCGCTCGGATCGCATTCGCGCGATCGCCGACGATCTCGGACGTGCCCGTATCTCCCTGATGCATGGCGATTTGAGTCCCAAAAATATACTTGCGGGTCCCAAGGGTCCCATCATCCTTGATGCTGAAACGGCGTGTTACGGCGACCCCGCATTCGATCTCGCCTTCTGCCTCAACCACCTGCTGCTCAAATGCATTTGGAAGCCGGAGCACATAGGTGGTTATTGCGCGTCGTTTGCGTCGCTGCGCGACGCCTATCTCTCGAGGATCGATTGGGAGGAGGCTCACGCGCTGGAGCGGCGCGCAAGCGCGTTGCTGGGCGCACTTCTGCTGGCCCGGATCGACGGCAAATCGCCGGTCGAGTATCTGACCGCGCCCCGAGATCTCGATTTCGTGCGGACCGCCGCGCGCGACTATCTCGTCCGTCCCGAACTCACGCTCGAGGACATAAGACAGGATTGGCAAACCAGAATGCTTGCGCGCTGACCTGCATCAGACAGGCTCGCGCTCGCGCGTGCGCTTGTGACCGGTCGCATCGACGGGTTCGTGCTTGACATCGATCTTGGGATCGAGCGGACGCGTCCATGCCGCGAATTCGAGACAGACGCCGTCGGGGTCGAAGAAATAGATCGAGCGCACGAATGTCGTCGGCGATACGGAGAGACTCACCTGGTATTCGGAATCGTCGTGATTGAGAATCTTGGTCGGCTTGAGCCCCTTGGCGACGAGCTTCTCGTAATATTCGCCGATCTTTTCAGCCGGCACGTTGATCGCGACATGGTTCATTGAGCCATGCGCGGATGCGATCGATTTCCCCGACGTGGGCAGATGACCCGCCGAGGCGATGCCCGGTTGCGCCGCTGGCGCGTCGGGAAACCAGAAAAAGGCCAGCGCGTCGCCGTTGCCGATGTCGAAGAAAAAATGTTGGCCCATGTTCATCGGCAGATCGATCGTCTTGATCAGCGGCATGCCCAGGACGTTGGTGTAGAAGTCGACCGTGCGGGCCATGTCCTTGCAGACCAGCGCCAGATGGTTGACCCCCTGAAGTTCGAATTCCCTGTTGCCCGGCATCGGTCCATTCTCCATGTGCGCGGCAGCCGCGCGATGTATGATGTCTCCAGCCTAGGAATTTTCAGCTTCTTGTCCAGACGCACCGCAGCAATGGAGCAGAAATGGCCGGACCTTCGAAGCGCGCAACAGCCCAGTTTGTCGGACTCCCCTCGCCCACGATGCCGGCCGCCAAGCACGGCAGCCATCCCTGCCAAGGCCTCTATTGGACCTTGGCAGGCGAAAAGCCTCGCGTGGCGGTGATTGCTACGCATTACAATGTCGACTTCGCCGAGCATTATTGCGGCCCCCTGTTCGCCGCACGCGGGCTGGGCTTTCTCGGCTGGAACACGCGCTACCGCGGTGCCGAGGATCAATTCATTCTCGAGCATGCCTTGGTCGACATTGCGGTCGGCGTGAAATGGCTGCGCGAGACGGCCGGCGCAGAGACCGTCGTGCTGCTCGGCAATTCGGGCGGCGGCTCGCTGATGGCGGCTTACCAGGCCGAGGCCGTCACGCCGACGCTAGCGGAAATCGCGAGCGATGCTCTCAAGCAACCGCTCGCTTCGTTGCCGCAAGGCCAATTGTATATTTCACTGAATGCGCATCCCGGGCGACCGGAAGTGCTAACGAACTGGATGGATTCTTCGGTCGTCGACGAATCCGATCCCACCAAAACGGACCCGTCGTTCGATCCATTCAATCCGGAAAACGGTCCGCCTTATTCGCAGGCATTCATCGTGAAGTATCGCGCGGCGCAACGCGCACGCAACCAGCGCATCACCGATTGGGCGAAGGCGGAGCTCGCGCGACTCAAAGCGGCCGGCATCCCCGATCGCATTTTTCCACTTTTCCGAACCTGGGCGGATTTGCGCTTCATGGATCCCGCCATCGATCCATCGGATCGTGCGTGTCCGGCTTGCTATGCGGGCTCACCACTATTCGCGAACCGCAATCCCCTCGGCATCGGTCGCGCCAACACGCTTCGCGCGTGGCTGTCGATGTGGAGTCTCGAAACTTCGCATTGTCGTGGGGAAGCGCAACTCGCGAAGCTCGAACTGCCGTCACTGGTCATTCAAAGTCTGGGCGACACGGGTGTCTTCCCGAGCGATGCGCATCAGATTTTTCAGGCGCTCGCGGCCGCGGACAAGACGTTGGAATTTCTGCCCGGTGCGCACTATTTCGAGGATTCGGACGCGCATCGCGAGCGCGTTGCCGATCTAATGTCCGGCTGGATCATGCGCCATGTGTGAGCGGTGTCGCGGTTTCGAAGTTCGCCATATTGCCGATATCGGTTTCTGGGCAAACTTTGAATTCAAAGCGACACTAGTAGGAATTTCGAGTAGCAGAATTGTGGTTTTCGAGTGGTTGAAGGTAGTGTCCCGCCTCTCCAATTAAGGAACGAGGGTCTCGCATCTTTGAGGGGTTTCGATGCTGAAAATCCAGAATCTGACGCACGTCTATTCCGGGGGCACGAAAGCCCTCGATAATGTGAACTTCGAAATCGACCGGGGCATGTTCGGTCTTCTGGGACCGAACGGAGCAGGCAAATCGACTCTGATGCGGGATGTGGCGACGCTGCAGACACCCACGAGCGGCCGCATCATCTTCGATGACATAGACGTCATAAGAGAGCCGGAGAAACTTCGCCGCGTTCTGGGCTATCTGCCGCAGGATTTTGGCGTTTATCCCCGCGTGTCCGCCTACGACATGCTCGATCACATGGCCGTGCTGAAGGGTATCGCGAACCGGGGCGAGCGCCGCGAAACGGTTGAGACGCTGCTCAACCAGACTAATTTGTGGTCCGTTCGCAAAAAGGCGATCGCGGGGTTTTCCGGCGGCATGCGCCAACGCTTCGGCATCGCGCAAGCGCTCATCGGGCGCCCGTCGTTACTGATCGTTGACGAACCGACCGCCGGCCTCGATCCCGAAGAACGCAACCGCTTTCTCAACCTCCTCGCCGAAGTGGGCGAGAAGGTCGTGGTCATACTCTCGACGCATATCGTCGAGGACGTGTCCGAACTGTGCCAGCGCATGGCGATCATCGCTCAGGGCCGGATTGTGGCCACCGGCGTTCCGTCCGAATTGATGGCGACACTCAAAGGACGCGTGTGGCGCAAGATCATTCCGCGCGCCGAACTCGATCAGTACCGCGAGAAATATACCATCATTCTCTCCCGTCTCCTGGGTGGGCAGACGATGATTCATATCGTCTCCGATACCGATCCCGGAAACGGCTTCGTGCCGGTCGAAGCCGGACTGGAAGACGTCTATTTCGCCACGCTTAACCGCAAGGCCGCATGAGGTCTTCCATGTTCCGAAAAATCGCCGCGTTCGAGCTGCGCTATCAGCTATCCGCACCCGTTTTCTGGGTCTCGTTCCTCGCCTTCTTCGCGCTGACCTTCATGTCGGTGACGATTCCGGAGGTGCAAATCGGCGACAAGGGCAACACCAATATCAACTCGCCCTTTGCCATCATCCAGATCCTGCAGATCATGAGCATCTTCTCGATCTTCATCGTGACCGCCTTCGTGGCAAATGTCGTCGTGCGCGATGACGAGACGGGTTACGGCCCCATCATCAGGTCCACGCGCATCACGAAATTCGACTACATGTTCGGCCGCTTCACCGGCGCGTTCCTGGCCGGCGCACTTGCATTCGCAAGCGTGCCGCTCGCGATTTTGATCGGCAGCTTCATGCCGTGGCTGGACGTGGCGAAAGTCGGACCGTTCCGTCCGGAAGACTATCTCTATGCCTATTTTGTCGTCGCGATTCCGACCCTGCTGGTGACTTCGGCCGCATTTTTCGCGCTCGCAACCGCGACACGCTCGATGCTGGCGACCTATATCGGAGTTGTCGCGTTTTTGATCCTCAATGTCGTCATGCGGGTGCTGTTTCGGGAGCCCCAATACGACCACGTCGTGGGGTTTCTTGAGCCGTTCGGAATCGGCGCGATTTCCGAAGTTACGAAATACTGGACGGCATTCGACCGCAACACGCTGCTGCCGCCCATCGCGGGTGTTGTCGCCGAGAACCGGCTCATCTGGTTCGGAATTTCATTTCTGTTTCTCTCCATCGCTTATACCGTCTATCGATTTGAAACGCGTGCCGGCAAGCGCGACCGCAAAGAGGCGGCGGACGATCTGCCCCGGCCCGCGAGGCAGGGTCCGCTTCCCGCGCCGCACTTCGATTCTTCCGCGACACTTGTCCAGGCCTGGAAGTGGACCAGGTTCGAGATGGGGCAAGTATTCCGAAGCCCGGCATTCTTCGTTCTTCTGGCTCTGGGCCTCATCAATGGCGGCGCATCGCTCTGGTTCGCAAATGAGGTTCAGGATTACATCACCTATCCCGTGACGCGGCAGATGATCGTCGCGCTGAGGGGCGCATTCACGTTCATTCCCGTCGTCATCGCGATCTACTACGCGGGAGAACTTGTGTGGCGTGAGCGCGACCGCAAGACGAACGAGATCTTCGATTCCTGCCCCGTGCCGGACTGGGTCTTTGCGCTGCCGAAAATGGTGGCCATCGTGCTCGTGCTCCTTTCAACCTTTTTCGTTTCCGTAGTCGCCGCGGTCATCGTGCAAACGCTGAAAGGCTATACGAATTACGAACTCGTCCACTACCTAACTTGGTACGTCCTGCCTGAGGCATTGACGGCTATCCAGGTCGCCGTGCTGGCGGTCTTCGTACAAGCCGTCGTGCCCGGGAAATATTGGGGCTGGGGCATCATGGCGATCTACATCGTCGCCACAACGATGCTGGGGACTGTCGGATACGAAGATCACCTCTACATTTTCGGGACCACGCCCGAAGTTCCGCTTTCCGACATGAATGGCGAGGGACAGTTCTGGATCGGACGCGACTGGTTTGATCTTTATTGGAGTGCCGGATCGCTCATCCTCGCGATCCTCGCATACGCCCTGTGGCGCCGCGGCACCGAAACGAGATTGAGACCGCGATTCGCACGCCTGCCGCGTCGGCTCGCGGGATTTAGCGGCGCGCTACTCGCATTCGGCGTCATCGTGATGGCGGCGAGCGGCGCATTCATCTACTACAACACGCATATTCTGAATGAGTATCGCACCGACGTCAGTACTGACGACTACAAGGCGAACTACGAGAAGGCTCTGCTGCGCTTCGAAAATACTCCGCAGCCGAAGGTAACCTACGTCGCACTCGACGTCGCGATTTACCCGCATGACCCGCGCGTCGTCACAACCGGCACCTTCACGATCCAGAATCGCACCGGAAAACAGCTGTCGCGAATCGACGTGCGCTGGGATCGCGATCTCGAGATGAAATCCCTCGTCGTAGACGGCGCCGAGCCCGTCAAAGACTACGGAGGCTTCCACTATGTCATTTTCGGACTGAAGCAGCCGATGGCGCCCGGCGCAGTTTCGCACATCGCGTTCACAACAGTCCGCGAGCAAAAAGGATTCCGCAACGAGCACAACGAAACCCGCATCGTCGACAACGGAACGTTCTTGGACAACTACGATATCACGCCGGCTCTCGGCATGTCGCGAGACGGTTTGCTTCGCGACCCATCGAAGCGTCGGCGCCATGGCCTTGCTGCCGAGTTGCGCCCACCCGAACTGGAGGATGACAGCGCCCGCGCATTCAATGTATTGCGTCACGATGCCGACTGGGTGAATACCGACATCACCGTTTCGACAGTTGCCGACCAGACGCCGATCGCGCCGGGCTATCGCGTATCCGAGCAGGTTGCCGACGGACGTCGAACCGTTCGCTTTAAGTCCGATTCGCCCATTGGGCTATTCTTCTCGATTCAATCCGCCGCTTACGCCGTAAAAAGGGACAAATGGCACAACGTCGATCTCGCAGTCTATTACGGCCCGCAGCACGCCTACGACGTGGACCTCATGCTCGCGTCCATGAAGGCGTCGTTCGACGTGTACACGAAGGAATTCAGTCCGTTCCAATTCCATCAGATGCGGATCCTGGAATTTCCCGTCTACGCAGTGTTCGCGCAATCCTTCGCAAATACCGTTCCATTCTCGGAAGGGATCGGCTTTCTCCAGGATAGCCCCGCCGTCGAGCGCGATCCGAAGAAGTTCGACATGGTCACCTTCGTGACCGCCCATGAGCTCGGCCATCAGTGGTGGGGGCATCAGGTGGTCGCAGCGGACATGCAAGGCGGCACAATGCTTGTGGAGTCTTTCGCCCAATATTCCGCGCTACTGGTTATGGAACATCTCTACGGGCCAGACCGCATCCGCAATTTTCTGAAGAGCAATCTCGACCGCTATCTCAGGAATCGCGGCACCGAAGAGGTGGAGGAGCTTCCGCTCGATCGTGTGGAAGATCAGGGTTACATCCATTACGGCAAGGGCGCGGTCGTGATGTACCGGCTGAAAGAGGCCGTGGGCCAGGATGTGGTCGACCGCTCGCTGCGCAGGCTGATCGCGCAATACGCCTTCCAACCGGCGCCATATCCGTCGACCAGGGATTTCTTGAAGATTCTGCGCGAGGAAGCGGGGCCGAAATACAACCAACTCATCACCGATCTCTTCGAGAAGATCACGATTTATGATCTCAAGGCTACAGGTGCGACCTGGAAGAAACGCAACGACGGCGAATATGATGTCGCGGTCAGCGTAGAGGCCCACAAATTCTACGCGGACGGCAAGGGCAAGGAAACCGAAACGCCGATGGACGAACAAGTCCCGATCGGCGCGTTCCTGGAAGAACCAGGCAAGAAGGACTTCGGCAAATCGAAAGTCCTTTATCTGCAGAGCCAGCATATCGTCAGCGGTAGAGAGACCATTCATCTCGTAACGGATTGCGCGCCGGCATTCGCGGGCATCGACCCTTACAACGAGTGGATCGACCGCAACTCCGACGACAACGTGACGAGCGCGAGCGCCGCGGGGTCGTAATGGCGCGAGTCTCTAGATTCCTTCGCCCATGCCGAAGAAGTCGGCGGTGGTGAGGCGCGGAGCAGGCGCATCGCTGAACCCGCCGCCAACGACAAAGACGGATTTTTATTGAGCCGTCATGAGAAGCTAGTTCCAATGCCAATGCAGCGCCGCAGCCGACCATCCAACCATCCAGACGCCCATGCCGCTCATGAGAGGATAAAAGAGATCGGAATCGCCGGTAACGCTGAATATGGCGAGGTAAACCATGAGTGCCGCCAGCACGGCCGCAACATGGGCCCAGGTGAAGTAGCTGCGTTTCGTCGCCGGCGCCGGTTTCGGCGCGGTCTCGTCACCCATGGCTTATGTCCCTTCAGGCATGCGGCGAACTTACTGTTCGAATGCGTTTATGGCATCGCGACTCGGGAACTTCAAATCCCTGCTGCCCCTCGCTAAAGGACAAGCGTCGCGCGGATGACACCGTGCGATGGCGTCGATATTTTGAAGCCGAGTTCCCGGCATAGGGCAAGCATCGGCTCGTTTTCCACCAGCACATCGCCAAAGAGCTGACCAATGTTCCGCGCTCTGGCGTAGGCGATCAGGCGATTCATGAACAGGTGACCGATCCCGTGGCCTTTCAAATCGCTGCGGGCAAGCACCGCAAACTCGGCGCGGGCGCCGTCGGGATCGGCGGACAACCGGCCCACGCCGGCAACCTCATTCTGCACGTCGAACAGCACGAAGGCCATTTCGCGGTCGTAATCGATCTGGGTCAGGCGCGCGAGAAGCACCGGCGGCAGCGATTTGAACGGCGAGAAGAATCGCAGCCTGACGTCTTCGGGCGCCATACGCGCCGACAAACGGGTAAAAGCGGGTGCATCTTCCGGACGGACCGGCCGCATCAGGAATTCGCCCAAGCCCGGAATCGTTTCGCGGCTTTCGAGTTCCTGGGGATAGGGTCGGATCGCCAAGCGTCGATGCGGGATTGCCGTCGGGCCCACCGGCGCAACACGAATGCGCGCATCGACAGCGATCACGCCGCGTTCGTCCGCCAGAAGCGGATTGATGTCGAGTTCCGCGATCTCGTCGAAATCGCAGACCAGTTGCGAAAGCTGCACCAGCGTGAGCGCAATGGCATCGAGCGCGACAGGTAGCCGGTCGCGATACCCCTTGAGCTGGTGCCAGATGCGCGTTCGCTGGATCATTTCCTGCGCGAGCTTGAGATTGAGCGGCGGAAGCCCGAGTGCCTTGTCTCCGATCACTTCGACCGCCGTTCCACCATGGCCGAACAGCATGAACGGCCCGAAGGTTGCGTCGTCCGCCATTCCGAGAATGAGTTCATAGGCGCCCGGGCGGCGGATCATCTCCTGAACCACAAATCCTTCGAGGCGCGCCCTGGGCGCGGCCTTGGCAACGCGCACCAACATCGCATCCGCCGCGATCTTCACGGCGTCCGTGCCGTTCAAATCGAGCGCCACACCGCCCACATCGGATTTGTGCGTGATATCGGGCGAGTAAATCTTGAGCGCAATTGGCGCACGGTACTCCGCGGCTTTCGCCGCCGCCTCATCTGCGTTCGCAACATGGGCCGTCCGCGCCACTGGAACTTCATAGGCGGTCAGCAAGTCCTGCACGGCGATCGCGTCGAGCCAGCCCTCACCCGACTTGAGAGCGTCGCTTATGACGACGTTTGCCTTGGCATTGTCGGGCCGAAACTCCGTGGGCGCAGATGGCGGAACCTCCATCAGCGTCTGCTGCCCGCGCCTGTAGCGAACCATGTGCATGAATCCGCGCACGGCTTTTTCGGGCGTATCGTAGGTCGGGATATTGGCCGCCTCAAACTGGCGTCGCGCCTCCTCGGCAGATTGCGCACCCAGCCAGTTCGTGAAGACCGGCTTGTTCAATTTCGGCGCCGAAACGATGACGGCCTGCGCCGCCTCAATCCCCGACGCAATGGCGGTCGGACAATTCAGGACCAAAATCGCATCGGTGCCCGGCGATTCGATGAGCGCTTCGAGCGCGGCGCTGTATCGTGCGCCGTTTGCGTCGCCGATGATGTCGATGGGATTGCCATGCGACCAGGTCGGCGGCAGAGCGGCGTTCAGCTTCGCAAGCTCTGCATCCGCCAGAGGCGCAAGCTCGCCGCCTTGACCGATGAGCGCATCCGTCGCCAGCACGCCGACGCCGCCGCCATTGGTGACAATGGCTAATCTATCTCCGGCCACGCGCGGCCGTGTCGCGAGCGTCTCGACCGCATCGAAAATCTCGTCGAGATCGTAGACGCGCAAAATTCCGGCACGATCGAAGGCTGCATCATAGACCGCATCCATGCCCGCGAGCGCGCCGGTATGCGATGCGGCTGCACGCGCAGCCGCTGCCTGCCTACCCGCCTTGATCGCGATCACCGGCTTGAGGCGCGACGCCGTTCGAGCCGCCGACATGAATTTGCGGGCCTGGGTGACGGATTCTATATAAAGAAGGATCGCGTTCGTGTCCTCATCCGTCGCGAGATAGTCCAGCATGTCGCCGAAATCGACGTCGCTCATGTCGCCCAGCGACACAAGATGGGAAAATCCGATGTCGCGGCCGCCGGCCCAGTCGAGCACCGTCGTTACCATCGCACCCGATTGCGCCACGAACGCAACGTTGCCCGGTTTCGGCGTGCTCTGTGCGAATGAGGCATTGAGCTTGGCCGGCGTCGACAGCACACCGAGACAGTTCGGCCCGATAAGCCTCAACAGATGCGGCTGCGCCGCATTCAGCACGGCCTGCTGGAGCGCTTTGCCGGCTTCGTTGCCGCCTTCGCGAAATCCGGCCGTGACGATGATGGCAGCTCGCGCACCGCGTGCGCCGAGTTCGGCGACAAGCTGAGGCACCGTCTGCGGCGGCGTGCAGATGATCGCGAGGTCCGGAACGACCGGCAGGCTTGCGATGTCCGGATAGCAGAGTATGCCCGACACGGATTTGTGCGCAGGGTTGACCGGCAGAATGGGACCGTCGAAGCCGCCAAGTTCCAAATTCTCCGCGATGACTGCGCCGACCGAATGCGGCCGGTTGCTGGCGCCGATCAGCGCCACGCTTTGAGGCTGGAATATCGCATCGAGATTTCGAATGGACATTTTGCAACCATACTGTCGGCGTTTGCGGACGCTAGTTCGATTCAAAAGGACGCGCCAGTCGCGTCAGGACGATCACCACGGCAATGGAGTCGCAGAAGAATTCATTTTTGACCCTGAATGGGAGGTAGAAGGCCCAGCCTTCGCAAGAGCAACGGCATTGTCAGCCCCTGGACAATGACCGAGAAAACAACCACGCCGAATGTGGCAATCAGGATCTCGCTGTGAAGAGCGAGATTCGGCGGCAGCGAAAGAGCCAGCGCCAGCGCCAGCGCGCCACGCAAACCTCCCCACCACAGAACATGTTGCTCGCGCAGGGAGACTTTCCAGGTCGAACGCCAGAAGACGAGGCAGAGCGGATAGACCGTCAGAAGCCGACCCAAAAGGACGAGGCCGATGACGACCGACAGTGCCGAAACACCCAATGTGTCGAACGAAATGCCGGCGACCGTCACGCCAATGAGCAGGAAGACGAATGAATTTGCCAGAAACGCACCGAACTCCCAGAAATCGATCAGGAATTCACGCGTCGATTCCGAGATAACGCTCAGCCGCGCGCCTTCCCGCACGGCCACATTGCCCATCAGAAGTCCTGCGGCAACCGTCGCGAGAACGCCGGAACAATGGAAATATTCCGCCAGCAGGAAGGACCCATAAGCAGCGACTGCCGTCAACGCCGTTTCGATCAAATGGTCGGTGGTGCGGCCCGCGAGTGCGATGGCCCCAGCGCCCACCGCAAGACCGACCGCGATGCCGCCACCGGATGTGAGACTAAGCGCAATGGCGACGGAAGCGCCTCCGGGCGCCGCGCGGGACGACAATTGCGCCCAGGTCAGAACAAGCCCAAACAGAACCGCTGCCACACCGTCGTTGAACAGACTCTCGCTTTCGACCAGAAGGCGGAGTCGCCCTTTCACGCCCATGTCCTTGAACATCGCGATGACAGCAACAGGGTCCGTCGCTGCAATGAGGACACCGAAGACAAGCGCCGGTGCGACAGGCCACTCCAAGAAATACGTCATCCCGGCCGCCACGACGAGCGCCGAAATTGCGACACCCATGGTGCTCAGCGTCAGTACCGGCAGCATATCCCGTTTCAGTTCGTTCCAGTGGATGCTGAGGGCCGCCTCGAACAGCAAAGGCGGGAGAATAACGTCGAAAATGAAATCGTGCGTGAGCGTCGGTCCCGTTTCGAAATGTGCCAGCGCGAGGCCGACACCCGCGATGACGAGCCCGACCGTGTAGGGAAGCCGCAAACGCCGCGCGACGATGGCAACGAGAATCGCCACAACGAGCAGGCTCACGGTCCGATCGAGAAGCAGGTCCATGGTTCGGAACTTATATCCGAGTCGGAGGCGATCCGCGGGATTTTGCGAAGGAACAGGCTCCCGCGCGCGACAGCCTGACATCCCAGTCGCGGCAATTTGCCCAGGACATTATGTTCTCGGTGATCGGCAACATGTGGCGCAAGACGGCCACGATGTCGATCGTCGTGAAAATTGAGGCTGCGCTCTCACGGCGGAATGCTCTAGGTACCACAGCACTGATGGTGCTCTGACAAATCGCTTTGACCTTTCGGTGACCCTAAGGATGAACTTGGGCATTCCCCACGGGGTCCGGGACAAACGTTGTCGAAATGTGATCGCGCGTGAAGAGACCGGTTCGGACAAACACATGCACATAGAGCCAGCCGCTGGGAACCCGGAAGCGGCTGATGAAGGTTGCCGTTCGATCATTGGTCTCGGTGTTGGAATAGACGCTCTCCCAAACGTGCAGATTGTCCATCGCGTTCTCCCAAGTTGGATTTCGAACGTAACGCTTCGGCACGCGTCCGTGCCAGAGAATTGCGTCACCCCGAGCGGCGACTCGGATGTTAACTCCAATCCCTCACGATTTGGAGGAGCGCAAACGGCGGCATCAGATTTCCGCCGGAACCCAGAGCACCGGTTCGACTCGCCGGATGATCACGCCCCAGCCGATCGCACCCGCAAGTCCGACGGCGCCGGCAACAAGAAATGCGAGGCCGAACTGGCCCGTCCGGTCGACGATAAAACCCGTGACGAGCGGGGCCACGATGCCGGCGCTGTTGCCCACGCAATTCTGAAGCGCGATCCATTTCCCGCCCGCTCTGGGACCCCCAAGCGTCTGTCCCACCGCATAGATTGTCGGCGTATTGAACCCGAAAAACACTCCTGCAAGAAGCAGACTTGCAATCGACACGGCGGGGCTTCCGATCGCGCATGCCAGCATGCAGCCGGCGCCACCGATATGCGCGGACACTGTAAATGTCTTGCGAACGAGCGTATCGCTCGCACCTCGGCGCATCCACCAATCGGATATCCGGCCCGTCATGTGAGCGCTGATCGCGTAGATGACATAGATCGTTCCACCAATCTGCGCCATCTCGCTCACCGAAAATCCGCGCGCTTTCACCAGATAGAGCGGAAGCCAGGAGATGACGAAATAAAAGGCGTAGTTGGCGGAAAAATGTCCGAGGCTCGCGCCCCATGCATCGGGCTTGCTGAGAATTGCAAAAAACGACGGAACCACTGCGCTGGCAGTTGTGTCGGCGGTTTTCGAGGCCCGTCGCGTCGCGATCGTCCACGGGATCAGCCACAGAATGGAGGCGATCCCAAACAATATGAATACCGGCCGCCATCCGAAATGCGCCATGATCGTCCCACCACCATAGGTGCCGAATGCAGGCCCGAGAGCGAGACCAACACCGATCAGGCCGTTGGCCGCGCCGAGCCGATGCCGCGGCAGATGTTCCGCCAGCAGCTTTGAGCTGCACGGGAACGCTGCGCTTTCTCCAAGGCCCAGCACCAAGCGCAAAATGATGAGCGCAACAAATCCCGAGGCGATTCCCGACAGGGCAGTAGCCAGCGACCAGATCGCGAGGCCCAGCGCCAATGTCCGATAGGCGTTGATTCTTTCGGCGAGCCACCCCGACAGAATCTGGCCAGGGGTGTAAGTCCAGAAGAACGCGCTGAGAAGCAGGCCGATCTGGGTATTGGAAAGTTTCAGTTCGCTGCCGATGAGCGGCGCGGCTGTCGCAAGATTGCCGCGATCGACGTAGTTGATGAATACCGCGAGCGCGAGAAGAGCCACCACGCCTTTGCCGATGCCGTTCGCGACAACATGCGACGGCTCTGCGCCCACAAAATTCGTCGATGCCATATATCCCCCGACAGGCCGTGTGGGCACTATGTGCTGCAGGAAGACCGCCAGCAAGCGCAAGGACGCGGCTTTCGCGCCTCACGGAAAGGGCTATAGTCCTCCCGAAACAGCAATCCATCCGGGAGATTTCCAATGGCTGAAGCACTGATCATCGACGCCTGCAGGACACCGCGCGGCATCGGCAAGGTCGGCAAAGGCGCACTGGCCGATATTCATCCGCAGCAATTGGCGGCAACCGTTCTCAAGGCGATTGCGAAGCGCAACGACCTCAACACGGCCGAAGTCGACGACATCATCTGGGGCACGTCGAGCCAGCGCGGCAAGCAGGGTGCAGACCTCGGCCGCATGGCGGCACTCGATGCGGGCTATGACGTCAAGGCGAGCGGCGTGACGCTCGATCGCTTCTGCGGTTCGGGCATCACGACCGTCAATCTCGCGGCGGCCTCGATCATGTCCGGCATGGAGGATCTCGTGATCGCCGGCGGCACCGAGATGATGTCCTACACGGCCTCCTCCGCCGATCCCAGGACACCGCCCATGATGGACGGCGGCAATCTGCGGCTGCGCGCACGCCACCCGCAATCGCATCAAGGCGTTTGCGCCGATGCGATCGCGACCATGGAAGGGATTTCACGCCTTGCGACGGACGAACTCGCATTGGTAAGCCAGCAGCGAGCCGATGCCGCCATCAAGGGCCGCCATTTCGAGAAGAGCCTAGTGGCAGTGTACAAAGAAGATGGAACGCTTGCGCTCGACCACGAGGAATTTCCGCGCCCGCAGACGACGCTTGAAGGCCTCTCCGCGCTCAAGGCGTCGTTCCAGGTGATTGCCGAAGTGCCTCTCGACGAGAAGGGCACGACCTATGGCGGGCTGATCCGCCAAGTCTATCCGGACTTGAAAATCACGCACATCCATCACGCGGGCAATTCATCCGGCGTGGTCGATGGCGCGGCCGCCGTGCTGCTTGCCTCACCCGAATATGCGAAGAAGCATGGCCTCAAGCCGCGCGCACGGGTAGTGGCGATGGCGAATATGGGCGACAGCCCGACCCTGATGCTGAATGCTCCGGTTCCTGCGGCCCGCAAGGTGCTGGAGAAAGCCGGGCTTACGCTCGACGATATCGATCTCTTCGAAATCAACGAAGCGTTTGCCGTCGTCGCCGAGAAATTCATCCGCGACCTCAAGCTCGACCGCAACAAGGTGAATGTGAACGGCGGCGCTATGGCGCTGGGCCATCCGATCGGCGCGACGGGCTCGATCCTGATCGGAACCATTCTCGACGAACTGGAACGGCGCAATCTGAAGCGTGGGCTGGTCACGATGTGCGCTGCTGGCGGCATGGCTCCCGCGATCATCATCGAGCGCATCTGACCGGACAGCGTGCTCGCCATGGCGAGGCCGCCGAACGTCATCGTCATCCTTGCCGATGATCTCGGCTATGGCGATCTGGGTTGCGACGGCGGACGCATCATCCGCACGCCGTCGCTCGACCGAATGGCGCGCGAAGGCGTTCGGTTCACGGACTTTTATGCATCCGCGAATGTGTGCACACCGTCTCGCGCAGGCCTGCTGACGGGTCGTTATGCGATCCGCAGCGGCCTGGCGCATGAAGTGATTCAGCCTTCGGACACGATCGGCTTGCCTCTATCCGAAGTGACGATTCCGAAGGCATTGAAGCCCGCCTATGCGTCCGCGCTGATCGGCAAATGGCATCTGGGTCATGTGGCGCCTCATTGGCCGCCGACGACCTTTGGCTTCGACCGATTTTGCGGCCTGCCCTACAGCCACGATATGCGACCGCTCGCGCTTTATACTGCCGATGGCGAGCATGTGGTGGTCAGCGAATCGCGGGTGGATTTCCCAACGCTGACGCAGCGTTTCTTCGCGGAAACGATCTCTTTCGCCGAAGCGAACCGCGAGCGACCGTTTTTCATTCTTCTTGCGCTCACGGCCCCTCACGTGCCGTTGCGGCCAAATCCTGCCTCGCTATCGAATTCGCCCGCGGGCGACTATGGCGAAGTGGTCGAGGAGATCGATCGCAATGTCGCTATGTTGCTCGAACGCTTGGGCGCGCTTGGGCTGGAGAAAGACACGCTCGTGATGTTCACCTCCGACAATGGGCCATGGTTCGAAGGCTCCAGCGGCCCGTTTCGCGACCGCAAAGGCGGCTCCGGCTGGGATGGCGGCTTTCGCGTGCCATTCATCCTGCGCCAGCCCGGGCGCATTCCAGCCGGAATCGCTACCTCTGCTCTAGCGAGCAATCTCGATCTGCTTCCCACCTTGACGGCGATGGCAGACCTGCCATCGCCGGATGTCGAGCTGGACGGTCGCGATCTGAGCGCCGTCATATTCGAGAACGCGCCTTCCCCGCACGAGCAAATCATTCTGTTCGACAATGCGCATGTGGCGGCCATAAGGACCGCGAAGTGGAAATATGTCGTGCGATCCTATTATCGCAAATACGACGTATCGCTTGCTTCGTTCGGCTATCCTCTCCTGTTCGATCTCAAGCAGGATCCCGGCGAAAACTACAGCGTCGTGAGGCTATATCCAGATATCGCGCGGGAGATGAAGGAGCGCGTGGATCGCGCGCGCGCGAAATACGAGCCGCTCGCCAAGGCGTTCCCGCCCTATGTCCCGCCGCCGGGCGCCGAGAATCATCCCGATTGACCTTTGAAATCTTGGAATGGCGTAGTACCGGAGCTTTGCATATCCGGCGGCCACAAGCGGAATTGTCTGGATGGCGCGGCCGGAGCACGCTAACTTTTGGCTGAGCCAGCGTTGTGCTTCAGGCATGGATTTGATTGCTCGTTTAGACGAGTCGTTTGTCGCGCCGCCACTGGCGGCGAACGGCAGCGTTGTCCGCGAGAACGGCCCCGGACTGGCCGGTTCGATCGCGCTTCATGCGCTTGCTGCACTTGTGATCTTGCTTTTTCTGTCGAGGGCAGAAACGCCACAGACGCAAACCGTCACGCGGATTTTCCCGGTGGATATTGTGCGGTTCGGCGATCGAACGATGTCGCCGCCGCAAGTGCGAAAATCGCCGATTCCGCATCAACGCTCCGCGCGCATTCCCGTGCGGGAATCCGCGAGCCCGAAACCTCCGGTGGGAGTAGCGCCGAACAAGACCGCGCCATCTGTCGACGAATTGCAGTCGAAATTGCGCACTCTGGCGCGGCTTCGCCAGCCCGAAACTGTTTTGGCGCCGCTCGACGATTCACCCAACAGCGACACGGAATCGACAAGTGACGACGCGGTGTCCGGCGACCAGGCACTCTACAGCGTCCGCGATTTCATTCGCGCCCAGGTCGTGCGGCGCTGGAATGTCAATTTCTCGATGCTCGGCCCGCGCAACTTCAAGGTTCAGGTTCATGTGCGGATGTCGCGCAAAGGCGCCGTCACCATGGCGGAAGTCATCGACCAGCAGCGGTTCAAGACCGATGCCACGTATCGGGAAATCGCGCTCAGCGCGCGCAACGCAGTTCTATTGTCGTCGCCCTTCGCGCTGCCGCCGGGCGAATATCATGACGGGATGGACATGATTTTGAATCTCGACCCAAGAGATACGCTGCACTGACCGTTACGGCAGATCGCGGGCCACGCGAAAACTCGCTAGACTCGAATAATCATACTCGCCGCCATCGGCAAGCGATCCGCTACGCGCGGCGGAACGAACGAAAAGCGGAACATTGTCCCACGATCCGCCCCGCAGCACATATTTGTCGCAATCCTTCTCGGTCCAGGCCGAGCCATTCGTAGGCGCGCCGACGTAACTCTTGTGCCAGCAATCTGCTGTCCATTGCCAGGCGTTGCCCAACACGTCGTAAAGCCCGAATGGATTGGGTCTGAAACTATCGACGGTTGCAAGATCGTGATTGTCCCATCGGCTGCCGCAACCGTTGCAATTTGCGTTGCCGGCACCGATCGCATTGCCCCACCATCGCGAGGTGGTGGTGCCCGCGCGCGCCGCATACTCCCATTCGGCTTCGCTCGGCAGCCGATAGGGTCCGGAACGCTTGGCGAGTTGAGGTCGCAGGGCTTTTACCGTCGCATTCAGCCACGCGATGTACGCGTCGGCGTCTCGCCAATCGAGGCAGACCGCCGGCCAGCGCAGCGGCTCGGCTTCGTCCGGCGCGACAGCGCGCCCATCGTCCAGCACCCGCCAACCGAGATTAAGGATCTTGTTGCAAGGAGCAGGCTGATAGCGCGTGGCTTCAAGAAAATTGCGGAACTGTTCGCTGGTCACATCGAATTTCGCCAGCGCGAACGCCTTCACCGACACGATGTGTTGCGGACCTTCATTGTCGAACCGACCCGGCTCGCTCGCAGGACTTCCCATGACGAAGCGACCGGCGGGAATTCCCACCATGACCGGACAATCGGTGCATTCCTGGAACTCGCGATCGCTGCGATCCTGGGCATGCGCCGGAACGAGGAGCACGATGCCGACCCCCAAGGCCGCCAGGACCGCGGCCGCGAACGCAAAAACGACTGATTTCACAGGGCTTTCTCGCAGACAGGTCGCGTTCACTATAGATACAAAAGCATCATATCGGCGAAGTCCGTCTCAAGTCACACTTTCGTGCCTCGGGCGGCGGTCAGTGACAGAGACGCGGTTGCTGCCAGAAGTCGATCAGAAATGCCTCGACTTCGTGCGGATCTGTCAACCGGCAAGCCTGTGACTTACCCACCCGACGCGTTTGCGGATCGACAGGCCACGGCGCATTTTCCAGATACCAGCCCAGATGCTTGCGGAATACGCGAACCCCGAGCGCATCGCCGTAAAAGCTCAAGCTGTCCTTGAAATGATCGAGCACGATATCCAACCGCGCGCGCAAATCCGGTTCAACGATCTCCTCGTTCGTCGCTAGAACGCGGTCGATCGCTGCCGCGATCCACGGACGTCCATAGGCGCCGCGTCCGATCATGATCGCATCGGCGCCGGACTCCGCGCGCGCCGCACGCGCGGTTCTTTCGTCGGTGATGTCTCCATTGACGATGACGGGCAGGCCGGTTGCGGCCTTCACGGCCGCCACGGCGCGCCAGTCGGCGGCATCCTTGTAGAATTGCTGGCGCGTACGACCGTGAACCGTGATGGCCATCACGCCTGCGCGTTCTGCTCGCGCCGCAAGTTCCGGCGCATTTCTGTTGGCATCGTCCCAGCCGAGCCGCATCTTCAATGTCACCGGCCGCGTGGTCGCCCGGATTGCTGCGTCGATCAACGACTCCGCGAGATCGAGATCGCGCATCAACGCCGAACCCGACAGAGCGCCGGTCACCTCTTTCGCTGGACAGCCCATGTTGAGATCGATGATGTCGGCGCCGGCCGCTTCCGCCAACGCAGCGCCTTTCGCAATCCACTGCGCTTCGCGTCCGACGAGCTGCACGACCATCAGCGGCAGGCCTTCGCCGACAGCCGCGCGTCGCACGACGTCGGGGCGACCGCGAGCGAACATATCGCACGCCACCATTTCAGTCGCGACATATGCCGCGCCAAGCCGCGACGCCGCACGGCGAAACGGCAGATCGGAGACGCCGGTCATTGGCGCGGTCAGCACGCGGCCGCCGATCCGCACGTCACCGATCATGAACGACACGTCGCTCACGGCGTTCTATTGCGCGGGCGCAACCGATATCAGAGTCATATCGAACACGAGCGTCTGATTGGGCGGGATGACGTCGCTTGCGCCTTGTGCGCCATATCCAAGCTCCGGCGGGATGACCAATTCCCACTCGTCACCTTCCTTCATCAGCGACAGCGCCTCGACCCAGCCGGGTATCAAACGGCCTGCCTGGAAAGTCGCCGTATTGCCGGGTTGCGTCTGATCGAACACTTTGCCGCTGATGAGCGACCCGCGATACGTGACCGTGACCGTGTCGCCGGCGCTGGTCACGGGCTTGCCGGTGCCGGCATGGATCACGCGATATTGCAGACCGCTGGGGCGCACGACGACGCCGGCCCTGGCCGCATTGTCGGCGAGGAATTTCTTGTTGGAATCAACACTGAGATCGTAGGTCGGAGATGCCTTGGCAGTCATGATGCTATGGTCCTTGCAACTTGCCAGTGAAAAGGCGCCGAGCGCGATCATCGTCACGGCGATCAGGTTTCTTGCGCGTATCATCGGTAGGACTCCGGGTCGTATTTCGGTGCAATCGTGTCTCGTGCCTGCGGGACCCCAGGCGGATATGGTGGCTCGCACGCGCCGGGGCTCGCGTCAATGGATTTGCGACGCCTCCCAACAAGACCGTCGCCGCATTCAGAAAGCGCCTTCAATTTCCGAGCGCAGAATTTCAAGCTCGATCCATCTATCTTCCAGGCTGGCCAACGAGGCCTGCCCTTCGCCCAACTGGGCCATAATGGCTGCAAAGCGGGGAGGATCCCGCGCATACAGCGTGCTGTCGGTTAACTCTGTCTGCAGCGCGGCGATTTCCGCTTCGAGGCGGGCAATCTGCTTCGGCAATTCCCCAAGGGCATGCTTGTCCTTAAAGCTCAGCCGGCGCTTCGATTGAGCGGTCTTGAGATTGCCAGCGCCACCCGAAGCTCTGGGCGGCGGAGCGGTCGCGACAGCCTTCGCCGCGACGCCGCTGCCGCGTTGGGCAACCATGTCGCTGTACCCGCCGGCATATTCGACAAATTTGCCTTTGCCGTCGGTCATCAATACCGACGTCACTGTGCGATCGAGAAAATCGCGATCATGGCTGACGAGAATAACCGTGCCGGCATAGTCGGCGATCATCTCCTGAAGCAGGTCGAGCGTTTCCAGATCCAGGTCGTTGGTCGGTTCGTCCAGTACCAGCAGGTTCGATGGTGTCGCGAGAGCTCTTGCGAGAAGCAGCCGCGCACGCTCGCCGCCTGACAGCACGCGCACGGGAGTCCGCGCCTGCTCGGGCGTAAACAGGAAATCCTTCATATAGCTCACGACATGACGCGATTGCCCGGCCACCACGACATTGCTGCCGTGACCGCCCGTCAAAACGTCCTGCAATGTGGACTCCGGTTCGAGCTTTGCACGGTCCTGATCAAGCGAAGCCATGATCACATTGGCGCCGAGCTTGATTTCGCCGCTGTCCGGCGCCAAGCCGCCGGTCAGCAGATTGACCAGCGTCGTCTTGCCGGATCCGTTTGCACCGACAACTCCGATCCGATCGCCGCGCAGAATTCGAATCGAGAAATCGTCAATGATCGTCCTGTCGCCATAGGATTTCGTGACGTGTTTCGCCTCGACGACGCGCGTTCCCGAATTGTCGGCAGTTGCGGCGTTCAGGGCGACGTCGCCGGTCACATGGCGCTGTTCTGTGCGCTCGCGTCGCAACTGTGCCAGCCTCGCGAGCCGGCCCTGATTGCGCTTGCGCCGCCCGCTGACGCCATAGCGAACCCAATCGAGTTCCATCGCAATTTTGCGATCGAGCTTATGACGCTCGAGTTCCTCCTGCTCCAGCAAACCGTCGCGCCACGCCTCGAATTGCGAAAAGCCCTGTTCGAGACGCCGCGTCTGTCCGCGGTCCAGCCAGATCGTGACTCTTGAAAGTTTCGCAAGAAAGCGCCGGTCATGGCTGATCAGGACCAAAGCGGATTTCATGTGAGCCAGTTCGTTTTCGAGCCATTCGATGGCGGGCAAATCGAGATGATTGGTCGGTTCGTCGAGCAGAAGAATATCGGGCGACGGCGCAAGCACGCGCACCAGCGCCGCGCGGCGCGCTTCGCCGCCGGAAATCCGATCGGTTTTTTCATTGCCGGTCAGCCCGAGCTGACTCAACAAATAGGTGACGCGATGCGGATCGTCGCTCGGACCAAGTCCGGCATGCGCATAGTCGGCAACGGTTGCGAAACCGTCGAAGTCCGGCTCTTGCTGCAAATATCGTAGCGTCGTGCCGGGCTGGAAGAATCTACTACCGGCGTCTGGCTCAACCAAACCTGCCGCGATTTTGAGAAGCGTGGATTTGCCGGAGCCGTTGCGCCCGACGAGGCACAGCCGCTCTCCTTCGCTTACCGACAGTTCCGCGCCATCGAGAAGCGCAGTCGTGCCGTAAGTAAGATGGATGTCCTGCAGGTGAAGAAGCGCCGGCATGCCGATTGCTATACGCGACGCATCCTCCGGGGCAAGCCTTCCCGTTCGCCGGTACTGTCGCTGTCATCGATCGTTTTGATAGGCCGTCTCACCCGCCGGGAGGACGACCACCATAGCCGGGGGGTGTTTGGCTATAGCCTTGGGGCGGTGCGTAGCCTTGGGGCGGACCATAATACGCCGGTGGCGGCGCATAACCTTGCGGCGGCCCGTAATAGCCTTGTGGTGGACCGTAATATCCCGGCGCGCCACCATAGCCTTGCTGTTGGCCGTAATACGCCTGCGGAGGGGGATAACCCTGATACCCGGCGTAATAGCCGGGCCCTTGCCCATAATAGCCTTGCGGCGGACCCGAGCGCTGGTCGTAACCCGGAGACGAACCCGCATTTGCCAAAATCGCAATCGGTGCAGTCGCTATCGCTGCCGCTCCGGCAACAACTGCCGCGCCAGCTGCGAAGAGCCCAAATACCGGGCCGCCGCCGTGCCCATGGTGGAAGAAATGTCCCCAGGCTTCCGCGGATGAAATTGGTGCAACCGCGATCGCAGCCGCCAGAACGCCGATCGATATCGCTTTAATTTTCATTATGGCGTGCTCCTTAAAAGGGCCAGCCCCCGCGATGCTTGTATCAGGCGCATCGCAAACAAGATACCCCGGCGATCGGGCCGAAGAGTAACCTATGTTGGGATTGTTTGATCAGCCGTCAAAGCCGTCGCTGAGAAATGCTTCCGCATAAGCGCAATGCATGGCCATTCCGCGCGCCATGACCGACTCATCGAGAACCATGCGATTGGAATGAAGTCCGCAACAGGTCCGGAAATCGCCACCCTCCGGCGTCGCGCCCAACATCACCATCGCGCCCGGCACTTTTTGCAGGACATACGAAAAATCCTCTGCACCCATGATCGGGCTGGGCATAGTCAGCCATGCCGCGTCGCCGAACAGTCCCTGCACAGTCGATTTCGCGAGCGCTACGGCTGCGCTATCGCACAGCGTCACGGGAAATCCGGGGATGATCTCGACCGATACCGTCGCAAGATGCGCTGCCGCAATATTGGTTGCGATACGATGCAGCCCCTCATGGGCCAGCGCGCGCGACTCCGGCGAGAAGCTGCGAATCGTTCCTTCCATTTCTGCGGTTTCGGGAATGACGTTGTTCGTCGTGCCGGAGGTGATCCGCGCAACCGTGATCACCACGGGGTCGAAAGCGGGAATGCGTCGCGTCACGAGGCTCTGCAAAGCCGTCACGATTTCGCAAGCGATCGGAATCGGATCGACCGCGAGGTGCGGTTGGGAAGCATGGCCGCCTTTGCCGGTAACCGTCATGACAATGCGGTCCGCCGCAGCCAACAGCGGCCCGGGCTTGCTGCCGAACATCCCACTGGGAAGGTTTGGCGCCATATGAAGCGCGAATGCGGCGTTGGGTAATGGATCGATCAACCCATCGTCCAGCATGAAGCGTGCGCCGTGATGACCCTCCTCACCGGGTTGGAACATGAACATCACGGAGCCTGCGAGTTGGTCGCGCCGCGCGCAAAGCGCCCGTGCGGCGCCGGCGAGCATCGCGACGTGTGTGTCGTGCCCGCAGGCGTGCATCTTGCCGTCTTCATGCGAGGTGAACGCAAGACCGGTGTCTTCCTGCAAAGGCAGCGCGTCCATGTCGCCGCGCAGGAGGACCGTTCGTCCATTTGCCGGACCGCGCAGCAATGCGATGAAGCCCGTCGTCGATGGCCCTTCGAAAAATTCCAGAGGAAGACCAGCCAGCGCCTCTTTCGCCCTGGCAGTCGTTTTCGGCGTCATGAGGCCAAGCTCCGGCTCCTCGTGAATGGCTCGTCTCAGCGCGACCATTTCGGGCAGCAGCGCTATCCCGGCTTCCACCCATCCATTCGAAGAGGATTGACTTGTCATTAAGGTCTCCACAGGTCCATCGGTAGTGACGATAGCATTCGGCGCGCAGGGTATTCGGTCATGCTTCGCCGAAACTAACAGGATCGGCAACCGGTTTGCACGTATCCGGTTCAATTCGCCTGAAAACGCCCATATTCGCGACATTTCGATACCGGATTAACGCTCCATTATTCGGAACTTGATAGACCCTTGGAGTCTCGGATTCGGGATTTCCGCGACTGTATTGTTTCGGGACATCGGGGTTGTGAATGGTCACGTCAGCCTGTGACGCTTCTGCGCGCCGTTGGCGCGTACCGCCCCTATTGCGGCCGGCAATGATCGCCGTTCTTGTGTTCGTTTCGGCGTGCGGCGGATTGGCACTTTCCGACGCGATCAATCACACGACCGCAATCTGGATCGCAAACGGCATTCTCGTCTATTTCCTTCTCAAGCACCCCCGGCGCGAATGGCCGGTAATCCTGATCGCAGGTCTCAGCGCGAATTTCTGCGCCGATCTCTTCATGGATGACACCGTAGTCACCGCGACGGCGCTGACAATCTGCAATGCCGTCGGCGTTCTCATTGTTGCGGCGCCGCTGCACCTCTTGAAGTTGCATGACGATCTCGCCCGCCCGAAGCCGCTGTGCGTATTTTACGCGCTGGCATTGGGTCCCGCACCCGCCGCGGCCGGATTCCTTTCGGCAGCCTTTTTTCATTTTACGCAGGGTCGCGATTTTTTCTCCGCGGCTCTCGATTGGTACGCCACCGACGCACTCGGCTACAGTATCGTCGTCCCGTTGCTGATGACGGTACGTGTCGATGCCATCAAAAAGATGTTCGCGAGGGATCAGGCAGTTGGAACGGTGCTGCTTCTCGGCACCGTTGCCGGAACGCTTGCGCTCAACTTTGTCGCCAGAAGCTATCCCATCGCCTTTCTGATTTTCCCGGCGGTCATTCTGGTCACCTTTCAACGCGGATTTGCCGGCGGCTCGCTCAGTCTTCTCATGTCGGCCGCGTATCTGATGATCCCGGTGCTGATCGGCGACGGGCGCGGGGCTCTCAAGCCGCACTCGCTGCGGGAGCAAATCATTCTGGTGCAGGTCTTCGTTGCAGTGACCGGGTTCTCGGTCGTGCTGGTGGGTGCCGCACTCGCGGAGCGGCGCCGGCTCGAACGGGGCCTCGCCGCGGCGATCGTGCGCGCCGAGAATTCCCGCGAAGAAGCCATTGTTGCGAAAGACGCGGCCGAGCGGGCAAACCGGCTGAAGTCCATGTTTCTCGCCACCATGAGCCACGAATTGCGCACGCCGCTCAACGCCATTATCGGATTTTCCGAACTGATGCACGGCCAGCTGTATGGTCCGCTCGGCGATGCGCGCTATCGCGAGTATTCCGGTCTCATTCAGGGCGCCGGCCACCATCTCCTGAGCCTCATCAACGACGTTCTGGACATGTCGAAGATCGAAGCGGGAAAATTCGAGCTGCACCGCGAGTACTTCGACATTCGCGAGATCATCCGCGATTGCCTCGATTTGATGCGCGACCGCGCGGGCCAGGGAAAAGTGGAATTGTCGGAAAACATTCAGTCGACGCCGCTGGGCATCAAGGCCGATCGACGCGCGATAAAGCAGATTTTGCTCAACCTGCTTTCGAACGCGATCAAATTTACGCCCGAAGGCGGACAGGTGATCGTGCATGCCAAATCGGAGAATGGCGCCCTTGTCGTGTCGGTCGAAGATACCGGCATCGGTATCCCTTCGGATCAGGTCAGCCGTCTCGGAAATCCATTCGTTCAGGTCAGAAACAGCGCCGGAGCGTCGCATGAAGGCACCGGTCTGGGTCTTGCCCTGGTTCGCGCGCTCGCAGAAATTCACGATGGACAGCTGAAAATCGAAAGCGTTCTGGCCCACGGCACGACCGTCAGCATCTCGATTCCGGGTGTCGTCGACAAGCCGGACCAGGTCGCCCAGCAGCCGGTCCTCGCACGCGCAGTCTGAACGCCGCCTCGAGGCGGACCTTGAATCTCGAGCCGAACTGGAGGGAAACTGGGGAGCGTCGGCGGCGCATTCCCTGTGATAGATTGCCGGCGCGACAGTCCAGCGAATTGTCGTAACGCCAATCGAATCGTCGAAACCGAGCCCCCGTGAGTCCGAGCAGGATCAAATCCCAGAAGCGGCGCTTTATGCGCGCCCCGAACAAACCGAGCGCGCGCGCTACCCCTCCCCGCCAGAAACAACCGCCCGCGGCTTCGCATCTCGAGCGGATATTCGGCAAGCATTCCGTTCGCGCCGTGTTTCTCACGCGACCGCGGGCCATTCGACGCCTGATTGTCGCCGGCGACGAATCTTATCACGCGGATTTCATCGAGTTGGCGGCGCAGTCTGGGATCAGGCCGGAGTTCCTGGAGTGGCCGGAATTCCTGCGCATGGGAAACTTCACCAAGGACGAGAAACACCAGGGAATATTCATTCTTGCGGAACCCCGCAAGGTTTACGCGGAGAAGGACTATGAGTCCCTTGCAGGGGCCCGGGTCGTGCTCGCGCTCGACCAAATCTCCAATCCGCAGAATTTCGCCACTATACTGCGCAGCGCCGCATTCTTCGGCGTGGAAGCCGTGATCGTGCTGCGAGACCGCTCCGTCGATGTGTCGTCGGAAGTCGTTCGCTATGCAGTAGGCGGTGCCGAATTCGTGAAAATCTTTCGAGTGACAAACCTGTCTCAAGGGCTGGACGTCCTGAAGAATTTGGGCTTTGCGGTGATCGGCCTCGACGAGCGCGGCGAGAAAACCCTGGCCGAGACGGCGTTTCCCGACAAAATCGTGTTTGTGGTAGGCGCGGAAGGCGAAGGATTGCGGGAGAAAACGAAGAAATACTGCGACGCACTCGTGCGAATTCCCGGTGGGCGACCGGGACTGGAAAGCCTCAACGCCGGTGTGGCGACGGCCGTCGCAGTGGCGGAAATATTCCGAAACGCGCGGCCGTACCGAACGTGACGGGGGCCACCCCTTCATCCAACGCCCGGAGACTGGAAGGGGGCCGGCGAATTCGTCTCGCACAAGATTGTTTGCCCCGATACAACCTCTACTATCTGCAGCGTCATGAGAGTCGGATCTGAGAAAGCACTTCGCGAGCGTCATGGGCCAGGAATCGGGAACGGGAATGCCGGCGTCCGGGCGTGATGCCGCCACGGCCGTCGCAGCCACGCTGGAGGCCGGGCGGTTCGACGACGCCGCGCAGTTGCTCGATTCGGCCATCAAGCGTTGGCCCGCAAACACGAAGCTGCAGCTCCTCAAAGGAACCGTGCTGGCAAAAGTCCGCGGCGAGGCGCAAGCAGCGTTGTATTTCGCCGGTCTGCTCGAAAATCCCGGCACGGCGATGTGGGCGGCGAAACGTCTGGCCGCATTGATCCGAAAGAATGCCGTCTCGCCCGATGTCGCGGTCGAGACTGCGCGTCTCATCGCGGACTCTTCGATCGACAAGAGCCTGAAAAACCAGATGCTGCATAAAGTCTTTGAACAAAGTGCGGCCGAACAGCGCGACGCGATGCGCGAATATCTGAGTTCGTGCGGCATATTCAAGTAAGAATTGAGGCTTGCCGATGGCGTGTCGGAACCGGGCCGCGTTTCCGGGGTTAGAAGACGATACGGGGCGGCTCGCGCAGCACAGGATCGAAGAATTGTGACATGGCCGCACAGGGAATCCTGATCTTCGGGGCCACGGGTGACCTCGCCCAGCGCATGCTGTTTCCTTCGCTTTATTTTCTCGACGAAGACGGACTGCTGCCGGAGGGACTGAAAATAATCGGCTGCTCCCGCGGAAAGCTGGGCGACGAGAAATTTGCGCAACAGGTCGAGAAGTCCGTTCGATCCAGGGCCCCTTCGATATCGGACGAAGACTGGCAGCGCTTTCGGAAGCGATTGAGCCACGTCGCGGTCGATGCAACGCTGCCGGAATCGTTTTCGGACCTGCGCGCGCGCGTGGGCGATGCCGACGAACTCATCTTCTACCTGTCGACTTCGCCCAGTCACTATGGCGCCATCTGCGGCAATCTGCAGGCGGTCGGGCTGGCGCATGCGACGAGCCGCGTCATCGTCGAAAAGCCGATCGGACGCGACCTCGCGAGTTGCCGTGCGATCAACGATGCGCTGACACGGACTTTCAGCGAGGACCGCATCTTTCGCATCGACCATTATCTGGGCAAGGAAGCGGTGCAGAATCTTATCGCGCTGCGTTTCGCCAACACTCTGTTCGAGCCGCTGTGGAACAAGGTCAGCATTGCCCAGATTCAGATCACGGTCGCCGAGACGATCGGCGTGGAGGATCGCTGGTCCTATTACGACGAATATGGCGCGATCCGCGACATGGTGCAGAACCATCTGCTGCAATTGCTGTGCCTTGTGGCGATGGAGCCGCCTGCCAATCTGGATCCCGATTCGGTGCGCAACGAGAAAGTGAAAGTGGTGCGCTCGTTGCGGCCGATCGTCGGGCGAGACGTCGAGCGCAAGACGGTTCGCGGGCAATATCGCGCAGGCGTCTCGGACGGCCGCTCCGTGCCCGGTTACAGCGAGGAAGCGGGCGGGCAGCCGAGCAAGACCGAAACATTCGTCGCGCTTTGCGCCCATGTGGACAATTGGCGCTGGGCGGGCGTGCCCTTCTATCTGCGCACGGGCAAGCGGCTGCCGCTCAGAAGCTCCGAGATCGTCATCCAGTTTCGCGACGTGCCGCATTCGATTTTCGCCGGCGCCGATCTGCTCGCCAACCGGCTGACGATCCGGCTGCAGCCCGAAGAAGAAATCGCGCTGTTGCTGATGAACAAAACACCGAGCCTCGAGCAGGAACTGAAACCGCTTGCGCTCAATCTCAGTCTCAGCGACGCATTCCGTCGACCGCGGCGTCGCATCGCCTACGAGCGTCTGTTGCTCGAAGCGTTGAACAACAAGCCGACCCTGTTCGTGCGCCGCGACGAAGCCGAAGCTGCGTGGTCCTGGATCGACGCGATCGTGTCGGGTTGGGAGCGCCAGGGAATTGCGCCGACACCTTACGCCGCAGGCTCCTGGGGTCCGGCAGGCGCCTTCGCTCTCACCGAACGCGACGGTCACAGCTGGTATGAATAAGCTCGAACCGAAAAGCCCGATGCTGCGGCAATTCCCCGATGCCGCGGATATGTTCCGATCGCTGGCCGACGACATTGTCGCGAAACTCACTGAAGGTGTGTCATCGCGAGGCTCCGCGAGTTTCGTTGCTTCCGGCGGCACGACACCGGGCGACCTCTACGACGCGTTGGCGCGGCGCACCGCACCCTGGGACCGCGTCTTCATCACGCTTTCGGATGAGCGCTGGGTTCCGCCGACCTCGGACGCGAGCAACGAGAAACTGATCCGCACGCGGCTGATGCAAGGCAACGCTTCCGGCGCCCGCTTCGTGCCGATGAAAACCGCGCAGCCGCATCCGCGCGACGCCGAAGTCGCGGTGAGCGCGGCCTTGTCTGCCATGCCGCGACCTTTCGATGTCACGCTACTGGGCATGGGCGACGACGGACATACCGCATCGATGTTTCCGGATTCGGACGGGCTGGAGCGCGCGCTCGACACACAATCGCCGATGCTGGCGCGCGGAATCCGCCCCGCCGACGTCGCGAAAACCGGGGAGCGCATGTCGCTCACCTTGCGGGCCATTCTCGATTCGCGGCTTGTGATCGTCCTGCTCCGCGGCGCCGCGAAACTCGAAACCTATCGCACAGCCCTCGCTGGTGACGACGTCCATGCAATGCCGGTTCGCGCCGTGCTTCGGCGATCCCTCACGCCAGTGCCGGTCTATTGGTCGCCTTAGGTCGAAGGGTGGTGTGCCCGCAGAATCGGCGACCCGCGGCGGCGCATTTTTTTGCGCAAATTTTTCCGTTTCGGAATTTCCAGTAAAATCAAAGGCTTGATCCCGCGGAACAGGGTGTTCGAGTCCTGTTATCGGGCCTGTTATCGGCTCTGCTATCGAGATTATCGTCCCTGTATTCGGCCCTGCTAAAAGCGCTGCCGTATCCCCTGCAGATGGCCCTGCAGAGACGTTCGCGGGAATATTCTGCTGCACCGCACACGGGCCAGGTTTTCCGAAAAATCCAGGGTTTGCCTGGAAATGCTCGAATCCGCCTCGGGGTGTTTCCCCTGTTAAACAGGCGAATAACAGGCGGAACATTTCGCTGCACCGCACAGACAGCGAATTTCTCAAGTGATTCAAGGCGAGGGGTGAGACTCGCGACGCGCCGACCGGCTTTTTTGCCAAAATAACACGGGAATAACAGGAGCGCGCGCCACGCCGCCGCAATTGAGCAATCGACTCCGCGCGCGCAACCCGTGCGAGCGCGGCGCCGGCTGTCCGCGTGCCGGATTGTCGCTTGTGCCGGCGGGTGTCGAAATGGGCTCGTGTCTCTTGCATCAACGACTCGTTGCCAAGGAAGACACTCAACGTGGCGCTGCAAACGCCAGCGCACAAGCCAACGAAAACGCGACTCCGAAATAAAGTTGGAACGAAAATCGAAACTACGGTGGGAATATTTCGCCGAATGTTTTTGCGGGTCAGGAGGTTACGAAGGGGCAAATTTTGCCAAAACTATTTTTTGATCCACCGACCATCGAATTCCGACGATCCCGGACAAGCCGGCGGGGTTCGGCGCTTGGGCGATCCGGATCTGCTTGCAGTCGGTTGAAGCCGTAAAATATGCTTCGCACTCACGCATTCGATTCTCGCTCTGAGCCCGATTTGCCAGAGCCTTTACATCTATACCTCCGGCGAATTAGTGGATGGGCTTATGGGCAAAAGAAATTATCTTATCGAGGGTGTTTCCGGCGCGGGCAAAACGGCAGTCTGCAAAGAATTACAGCGGCGCGGCTACCAGGCGATTCATGGCGATCGGGAATTGGCGTATCGGGGCGATCCGGAAACGGGTCTACCGACAGCTCCGGAAACGGGTACACCGACAGCTGCCTGGATGTCCGAGCATCAGATTTGGGACGTAGAGAAAGTACAAGCCTTCGTCGCCAACCAGGAGGAGGCCGTCACCTTTTTTTGCGGTGGCTCGCGGAATTTTACCAAATTCATCGACCTATTTGACGGCGTGTTTGTCCTGGAGGTCGACCTGGACACCATGAATCGACGGATTGATGAGCGAGTAGCACTGGACCCGACCGACTTCGGCGGAAAACCGGAGGAACGGGAACTCGCTGTGCGCTTGCATCGGACGCAAGAAGACATTCCGAAAAATGGCGTCATCATCGACGCCACCGCACCGCTCGCGCGCGTTGTCGATGAGATCCTCCGTCTAAGCGACACAAATAATACATTTTAAAGTTCGCGGTCAGAGCGAGATCGCCTCAGCCCCCTTCGCCCGAAGCCTCAAATTCTTACTCTGACCTGAACGTCTACCAAATTCCCGGTTTCAAGTTGGCGATAGGATCGAACGGGAGGACTCCCAACTTCATTAATCGCTCGCGAATAGCATCGGCATAGCGGTGGGCGAACGCCTCGCGTTCCTGGTTGGGGCGTCGGAAGTAGGCTGCAGAAAGCTTCACATGCTCGCCTGCGCCTCGTGCCGTAGGCCTTTCTACTTTCTCCAGATAATCCACCCAATGCCCGATTTCATGGAGCAGGGTGCGGTAGAGTTGGGTGGCTCGTACGGACTTGGGCGTCATCGACAGCACGTAATGATGGCCTTCGCGGCTGACGCGATGGCCGTCGTTCCGTAGCCGCGCCAGCTCGGCCTGATCGTCAGGATCGAGTGCGCTTCTCCACTTAAGTTTCGCGCTACAATCGATTGCTTCCAGCATGATCGCCGGACCGAGCCTAAGGGGCCTGCGGCCTGGTAACCCCAAGTCGGCAGAATAGAACATCCGCCCCCAAGCGGGGTGTATCAGCCGTTGTTTGCGGGTGGACTGGCGAAGCACAAACGTATCGAGCCCCTCCCAATCGGCGAATGGGATATTCGCAAGGACATGGCGGAGTTCTCGACAGTGCAGGCATGCGTACACGTGCCATGCGTTTCCTCGACGATGAAGACCACTTCGCGACCTGAAACCAGTCGCTGGATTTTCCGATGAGGATTGAGTTGTTCAACCCATCTTCGCCCTCGGAGGCAGATGTCGGGGATTACCAGCCGGTTGTTACGGCCATGACCCTGTTTGGCAGTACCAATGTTCCGATTTCGGCGAACAGAGTTGAAGCCGGCTCTCATCTGCGTCTTTCTGGAAGAACCTGCGCTACGGGTTGGCTGGTTTTCGCTCCGCCTCAATTGGGCCGGGGATCGCCGTGAGGTTCGGGGTTCTCTAATCGCTGCCGCTGAGTCAACTCCATCCTGTCGTCCATCACTGCCGGGGCCATGGTTCTCTTCGTGATCGGGTCGCAGCCCTTCACATCATGGCGTTCGCTTGGACAGCCGGCGGATCAATGTCAGAGACGTCGTGACCTGAGGACCGACAACCCCGAACCCGATCTTACCGTTGCCACCGTCCCGGCAGGGACAGCGCGTCTCGCATCCGGCCTCAACCGATATGCGAAGCTCTTACATTCCTAAGCCCTCTTTTTTCGCTTGTTGCATTATGCCGCCCGCTGGGCGCCAAAGTCCGTTCCGTCGAGCCACATGCGATGCAGGACGACAGCCATCTTGCGGGCCAGCGCCACGCGCGCCTTCTTGTGGCCTGCGCGCTTGGCCAATTTGGTGGCCCAGCTTTTGAGCGGATTCGTGCCGCGCGTTCGCACCAACATGATGTTGGCCGCTTCGTAGAGATAGCTGCGCATAAGCGCATCTCCACATCGCGAGATGCGGCCCATGCGGTCGATCTCCCCGGAGGCATAACGGCGCGGCGTGAGTCCGACATAAGCCCCGACGCTGGCCGAGCGCTTGAACCGTGCAGGATCGTCGATCGCGGCCGAGAATGCGAGCGAGGTCAGCGGGCCGACACCAGGCATCGTCATCAGCCGCTGACATACCGCACTGTTCTTCGCGCGTTCGTTGACGGCACGTGAGAGCACGGCGATCTGCAGCCGCAGTGCCGACCAGGCGGCCAACAGGGGCAGAACAACGTCTTTCAAGAGCGCGCTGCGCGCCGCAAGACTGCGCACACTCTGCTCGAAAGCGTTGCCCTTCGTTGCGCGCACCCGCAATCCGAAGTTCTTCATGAGACCGCGAATCTGGTTCTCGAGTTCGCAGCGCTGGCGCACGAGAAGTGCGCGACTTGCAAGCAACGCTCCGTCGCCATGCGCGGCCAATTGCTTGACCTGCACCTCCCGGTACCAGCCCATGCGCATCAGCTGCGCCAGACCCGCAGCATCGTTGCGGTCGGTCTTGTTCAGCCGCATCGAAAGCGCCGCCTGGGCATGGCGCGCATCGATGCAGATCACAGGCACTCCCGCGTTCCGCAACTCATGCCATAGCCAGGTTGACGTCGGCCCCGTCTCCAAGCCCACTCTTTCGGCATGCGGCGCCCGTAGATGCAACATCCGCACGATCGCAGTTGGGTCCGATGCAACGCGCCCTTCCCAAATCGTCGATCCTGCCTCGTCGACAACGCACACCGAAGTCTCTTCCATCGATACGTCCAAACCGACATATTGCTTCATGGCTGCTCTCCTCATCCTTTGTTGTTGGACCGTTGCAAGCGGATCCAAACCTTAGGACGGAGAGCGGCCAGCCGCGATTACCTCATGTCAGTGTGAGAATGTCTGCAGATGATCCAACTCCGACACCGAACCAGACTGCTGCCTGCCCTGAAGCGCTTCACGCAAAGAGCTTGAAGGCCAGCACCCGGACCGCGAGGTCGTTGACGGCCACGGTCAGGGGGCTCGCGTTGCTGCATTGCTTTCCGAACGGCGTGTCGTCTTTTGCGACCTTGCCGACCATGTCGCGGAAGAGATCCCGATAGGTCTTCATGACCAGATCGGCGTTGGGATTGTTGTTCGGCCGCCAGAGCTGCTTCTCGCCCATCACGTGCTGCCGCACGATGTCGTTGTCCAGCGCGCGCGTGAGATAGCGCATGAACACGCCAAAGCCGGTGCTGTAGGCGTCTCCCGCTCCGCCGGGCGCGTCCAGCTTGAGCGGCCAGTTCAACAGCATGCCGTTGCCGTCATTGAGATAGAGCAGCGTGCCGTCGATCAGGTCGGTTGCGAACCGAAGCAACGTCTCCGCTTCGCCCGGAACACGCTGCGCCCGTTCGATCAGTCCGCCGAGCAGGATGCCCTGATCGCCCGTCCACGCCTGTTCGGCGTCGTACTTGTTGGGCCGGCTGCCGTTGTGATAAGCGGTGACGCGCTCGCGCACGACCACGGGGCCCTTCTCACCCGCGAAGCGATTGAGCAGCGGATCGACCTTTGCGCGATCGGGCTTGAACCAGTCGGAGAGGAATTTGAACTCGCGGTCGGCGCAGCTCGCGTCGGGCGCGACGAAGCCGTCGCCATGGGCCTGACACAGCCGCTCGGCACAGACGAGATAGAGCATGTTGGTCACTGTGTTCTGGAAACCGCCGAGGCTGCTCGTCGTGGGATCGCACAGGTCGGTGCAGCACTGGTCGCCAGGCGAATTGGGCCAGGTCGAGTTCCAGACGCCGCCCGGATAGAGCGGGTCGAGTCCGTCGCCCGGCTTCCCGCTGGTGTCGTAAACCTTCGGTGCGTTGTCGTCGAAGCGCGCCCATTTCGCCAAGCAGAGCTTGCGGAAATCTTCCTGGTACTCGCCCCAGCCCAATTTCTTGGCCAGCAGATACGCCTTGAGTGAGGCGACCACCCACCAGCCGCTGTCGTCGTACCAGGACTCACCTTGAGCATAGAACTTCGGCTTGGGGTCCTCGTGACAATCCGGAGGCGGTTTGCCGTCGAGCCAGTGCAGCTTGTCGAGCGCCGTACGCGCCAGGTCTTTCCAGTCCGAAGGCTGGTCCTTGTCGTCCAATGGTCTGCACAGATGAAGGCAGTCCAGAAGGGTGTCGAACGCGTGCCCGAGCACCCAGTAGGCGGTGTTGTCCTTGAAGGCGTCGACGGCCGTCTGGAAGCTTTTGTCGATCCCGAAGCGATCCCCCATGCTCAACTCCCCAGTGTGTCTCTGCGTCCACTCACCTTAAAGTAGAGTCGCCGGCCCGTCTATCGGCTTTGATTACAGGTGATCGCGAGGATTACAGGGACTCAATACTTAACTGCGAGACCGATCATTTTCGGCGCATCGCCAACACCGATCCATGCATCGTTTCCCATCGTCGGCGCTTCGAAGTCGCTGCGGCGATGTAGCCGCCGCCGAATTCCCGAGCTTTGGGTAGTTCAGCGACACCTGCATCATTTCCCTTCGGAAGTGCTATAGAGTCGATGCAACGATGTAACCGGCGCCGAAATCGTAATGCCGTGCTGGCGGGTGTCGCGGCGATGGCGAAACGAGGAAAGAGCATCAATCATGATCAGAGAAGAAGACGTGTTGGCCGCGCTGGACAAACCCCGCGCCGTCTATTCGCTGCAGCAGCTGCTCGACCCCAGCAACAAGAGCACGGACGCCCTGCAGGAATTGCTCCTGCGAATGCGCGCCGCGGGTAAAACGAAGTTCGACATCAAAGCCGGCAAATGGAGCAAGGCGTGAGGGAATTTTTGTAGTCGGGAAACGAGAGAGAATTTCCGGTGCACCGGACCCGATACAAGCCGACGTAAGTCCTTGAAACTGACAAAAAGTTCGGGGGCAGGATAAGAATTTCTGCAGATGGTCTTAGTCTGACAACGAACTTCCGCCCGTTGACAGGCCCGCCTGGTCCATTCCCGCATTGCCGCTGCACCCGGACCATGTCTCAATGCCGAACGCAGATGCGCCGGGGCCGAACGCCCCGCGGCCGCAAACGGGGGCGTGAATGTATAAAAGTATCCTGCTGGCCTATGACGGTTCGAGAGAGGGCGTATTGGCGCTCCGGGAAGGCGCTTTGCTGGCAAGAACATGCGGCGCGAAGGTCGTCCTCCTGTCGGTCATCCCCAACGCGACCGGCGGCGCCGAATTCGCCGCGGGTGTCGGCGGCGCTCTCGTGGACGGTATCGACGGTTACAAGGACCTGCTCAAACAAGCCGTCGCGTGGATGACCGAGAGAGGCTTTGAGCCGGTTCCCAAGCTGGTCATCGGCAATCCCGCCCAGTCCATCGGCGCGGTGGCCAAAGAGATCGCGGCCGATCTGGTGGTCGTGGGGCATGGACGCAGAAACGTCCTTTCCCGATGGTGGTCCGGTTCGACCAAGTCCTACCTGAGCGACCATGTCGGCTGCAGCATCCTGATCGCCTGCAATCCCACGAGCGACGAGGCATTCGGATCGCTCGACGCGAAAACTCCGTAGCGTGAGAGGGCGATGTGGCTGAGGGGGTACGGGTTATAGTTCGCGCTCAGAGCAACATCGTCCCACAAATTCTCGTTCTAACCTCGAACTTCCTACACACGCCTCAGCGAATAATGCAGTCGCCGTATTCCAGTATGATACGTGTCCGACGCCGTCTCGGAGAAACAAATGCCTACGCATCCCAAGCCGTTGAACGAATCCCTGGTAAGAAACCTGCCGGACGAGGGGCCCGTTGTGATGGTCAACCTGCTTCGCATGCGCCCGCGATCGCGTGACGGCGATGGCACAGGCTGGGACGCCTACACGCGCTACAGTCGGGCAACGATGAAGCTCATCAAGGCGCGCGGCGGCACGGTGCTGTGGGGCGGAAACGGGGAGGGCGTCGCGTTCGGTGACGCAGCGAAGGATCGTTGGGACTATGTCGTGCTGGTGCAGTATCCCTCGCGCGCTGCGTTTCTCGACATGGTGACGTCGGCAGACTACGAGGCGGCAAACATCCATCGCGAGAACGGCGTGGAGGAACATGTCATTCTCGCCGCGACGGAGACCTATTCCAAGTTCGCGGGCTGACCTTCCGTCTTTCGCTGCAGATGCATTTGCGCCAGCAGCCGGTCGCGGAAATTCCGGCTGAGGCGCAATTCCGTACCGTCCTTCAGGCGCAAGGTCGCATCGCCTGCGCCGAGCGGCACCATGTCCCGAATCCGGTCCACGGCCACGATCGTGCTGCGGTGGATGCGGGTGAAGTGTGCGGGATCGAGCCGCGCTTCAAGGCGCGCGATGCTTTCCCGTATCAGGTGCGCCGTGGGGCCGACATGCAACGCAAGATAATTCCCCTGCGCCTCGATCCAGTCCACGCTTGCGAATTCGAGAAGCGTGATTTGGCCCCGTGAGCGCACGGGGATTTGCGTGACGTAACCCGGCGCATTCGCGAAGGCCGCGGCGGCCAGTTCGTAAGCCCTCATTCGTCCGAAAAACCCCAGCGCATGGACGATCGCCAGAAAGCCCGCGAGGCAGAAGGCGAGCAGAAGCCAGTTGGACGCAAAGTCCGCGACGAACGCGGCTGCAAGCGAGCGGTGTCCCGGCACCAAGAACCAATGCGCCAGCACCGTGGAGACGACGATGAGCGACGCGGAGATAGCCGCGCAGCTTGCGGCCTGGATGGCAGCATTCCGCCACCTCGTGTTGCCTTCGACGGGAAAGCGACGCACGAGCGCGAAAAGCAGCGGCGCGCTCAGCGCGCCGAGGAGGCTCGCGCCCATGATCCGGACGACTTCGAGGCTCCAGTTCAGCTCGCTTCCGGCGCGAATGGCCCGCAGCAGATTGCCCGGCTCGAGCACCAGCAGAAACGCGAGCCAGTAGACGACGCCGAGCCCAAGCTCGCGCATGATCGGCGGCAACCGCCCCACGTCGCTCAATTTCGCGGATTGGATCGCTTCGGGCATCGCCGAGTGTGTGCTTTGGCAGCGAAATGGTCCAGCCGTCGGGTTTTGTGACCAAGCGTATGGCAGCCGGTGCGAGACGAACGGCGGCGCTCTTTCACCCGACCACCACAAATCCCAAAACTAAGGCAAGGCCCCTCGCTCAGCGCGGGAGGCAGGCAACGGGAGAACGACCATGACGCACGCGCGCCGCATTGCGATACGAAACACCATCATCGACTGGCTGCTCGGTGGGGCGCTGGCGTTGCTTCTTTTGTCCGGCGCGCACGCCGGAACTCCCGTTGCCGTACCCCACGCGACGCCTGCGGCGATCGCCTTTGCGCAGCACCGCCAGCCGCTCTGGTTGGCTGCACAGCTATTGCCCATTCTTATCGCATTTCTGGTGCTGGTCACGGGGCTCGGCGCAAGGTTGCGCTCGCTCTGCGCGCGACTCGCAGGCGGCAACTGGTTCTGGACCGTGACCCTGTTTGCGTGCGTTTACGTTTTCGTTGCCGCGCTCATCGTTGCGCCGTTCGATTATTATCGCGACATCGTCGACTTGCGCGCCTTCGGACAATCCGCGCCGTCGCCTGTGCAATGGTTCGCCGGCGAAGCCCTGGGGCTCGTCGTGAAGCTCATCGTCACGGGATTGTTCGTGTGGATTCCCTATGCACTCATTGCGAAAAGCCCGCGCAGCTGGTGGCTCACCTCCTCGCTCGCGCTGATACCGGTTGTCTTTCTCGTTCTTGTGGCAATTCCCGTCTGGGTCAATCCGCTGACGACGAGTTACCAACCGCTTGCAAATGCATCGCTCGCGGCGAAAATCGAAGCGCTCGCGGCGCGCTGCGGCGTGTCGCACATTCCCGTGTTCGTCGGCGGCAACGAAGACACCGTCGTGGGCCTGGGCCCGACCAACCGCATCATCCTGGACAAAGACCTTTTCAAGAACGAGTCGCCCGACCAGGTCGTGTTCACGGTCGGCCACGAACTGAAGCACTATGTCGAGATGGACAACTGGAAGGCGCTCGCCATCATCGTCTGTCTCCTGTTCGCCGGCTTCTTCCTTGTCGATCGCATCGGCCGGTGGTGGATCGCGCGGGGTGAGCGCTTCTTCCGATTCGACGATCTGGCAGATCCCGCTTCGCTCCCCCTGATCATCGTCATCCTCGGCGTTTGCTGGCTCGCGGTCTCGCCGCTGCTCAATCTCTATTCGCGACACATCGAGCATGAAGCGGATCGCTTCGGTCTCGAACTGACGCACGAGAATCACGCCATGGCCGAGATCTTTGC